>QHYP01000205.1:0-19414 GCA_003224195.1 Acidobacteriota bacterium
GACAAGAACGGCAAGCTGGGCGACGTTGTCCTCGGCTTTGACAGCCTGAAAGGCTATCTCGGATCTCATCCCTATTTCGGCTCGACGGTCGGCCGCTACGCCAACCGCATTGCCAAAGGCAAATTCACACTGGACGGCAAGGAGTACGCGCTCGCCATCAACAACGGTCCCAACTCGCTCCATGGCGGGAAGATTGGTTTCGATCGCCGCGTCTGGAAGGCCGAGCCGCTCCGCGAGCCGAGCGCGGCCGCTGTTCGCTTTACTTACTTGAGCCCGGACGGCGAAGAGAATTATCCGGGGAACCTAAGCGTTTCCGTCACCTACACACTCACCGATGAAAACGCCTTGAAGCTCGACTACTCGGCCAAGACAGGCAAGGCTACGCCTGTCAATTTGACGAATCACAGCTACTTCAATCTCGCCGGCTCCGGCGGCGACATCCTCGGCAACGTTCTCTATCTCAACGCCGACCGGTTCACGCCCGTGGACTCCACGCTGATCCCCACTGGCGAGATTCGCCCTGTGAAGGGCACACCTCTCGACTTCACCAAGCCAACGCCCATCGGCGCGCACATCGCGGAGATTAAGGATATCGGCGGCTACGACCACAATTTTGTGATCAATGGCGAGCCGGGCAAACTCCGCCTTGCCGCTCGCGTCTCGGAGCCAACCTCCGGCCGGCAAATGGAAGTGTGGACGACCGAGCCGGGCGTCCAGTTCTATTCATCCATAGGCTTGGACGGCACAATCGTGGGCAAGGGCGGAATCACGTACAAAAAGTACGGCGCGCTCTGCCTCGAGACGCAGCATTATCCGGACTCGCCGAATCATCCCAATTTCCCGTCCACGATTGTGCGGCCGGGCGAATCCTTCCACTCCGAGACGATTTACAAATTTTCGACCAAGTGAATCCCCCGCTCCCGATTGGGCCGCTAGTCGATTCCTATCAGTTCACGGAAGCTCGAGACGCCACCTCGAAGACGGCGCGCAGCGCCGGATAAATCCGCCGGTACGTTTGATAGTTTCGCTGCAGAACGGTGCAGTTCTCCGGAATCGGCCTGACTCGATGGGCCACGCGAATCACCGCATCGCAAGCTTCATCCACGTTTTTCCAGGCTCCCGCGCCAACCCCCGCTAAAATTGCGGCCCCGTACGCTGCGCCTTCCTCTGCCTCGACAATCTCTACTTCATGCGCGTACACATCGGCCTGAATCTGCCGCCACAGTGGTGATCTCGCCCCGCCGCCTCCCAGCCGCAGGCGGTCCACCGGAACTTTCATCTCCTCAAAGATCGTGAAGGTATCCTTCAGACTAAACGCTACGCCTTCGAGAATGGCGCGAATCACGTGCGCCCGCGTGTGGGAAGCCGAAAGCCCTGCGAGTGCCGCGCGCGCGCTGGGATCGAGATGCGGCGTGCGTTCCCCCATCAAATACGGCAGCCAGAAAACGCCGTCCGCGCCAACCGGAGCATGTGCTGCTTCTGCCGTCAAGCGTTCGTACGGATCATGTCCATCATTGGGTCCCGCTCCAAACCGGTCGCGGAACCACCGCAGCGAGAGCCCCGCGGCTTGCGTCACTCCCATCACGTGCCACCGCCCGGGTATTGCATGGCAAAACGTATGCAGGCGCCCTCGCGGATCCAGCGCTGGCCGATCGGTCGCTGCAAAAACTACGCCCGAGGTGCCGATCGTCGCGCTCACCACGCCCGCTCGCGTGATTCCCATTCCCACCGCGCCCGCCGCTTGATCGCCCGCTCCCGCGACCACGGGCGTTCCCTCCTTCAACCCCGTCGCGTCTGCTCCTTCCTTGGAAATCCTTCCACAAACCGCGGGCGACTCGAACAATGTGGGGAGCAACTCTCTGTCAATCTCCGTACGCCGCAGAACTTCCGCGGACCACGCGCGCTTTGCCACGTCCAGCAAAAGTGTACCCGAGGCGTCGGCCATATCGATGGCTCGCTCGCCCGTCAGCCGGAAACGAACATAGTCCTTCGGCAGCATCACGAACCGGACGCGTTCCCAGTTCGCTGGCTCCACTTCTCGTACCCACAGCAGTTTAGTGAGCGTGAAATTTGTCAGGGGCGGATTGCACGTCCATTGAATGAGCCGATCGCTTCCGGGCGTAGCCGCCAGCTTCTGCGCCTGCGCGTCGGTGCGCTGGTCGCACCAAATGAGCGCCGGCCGAATCACTTCGCCTTTCGTGTCGAGCAGAACCGCGCCGTGCATCTGTCCGGAGAATCCGACGCAAGAAATTTCCTCGCGGTGCAGCTTGGCCGACCGCAGCGCCTTTTTCACTGCGGCGGCGCACGCTCGCCACCAGTCGCGCGGATCCTGTTCGGCCCAACCGGGCCGTGGTGAAGCAAAGGGCGCGTGTTCTTCCGTGCCGGAAGCGGCAACCCCGCCGCGCTCGTCCATCACCAGCGCGCGTGTGCCCCCTGTTCCAACATCAATGCCGAGAAGTCTGATGGGTCTAGCCTCCGAAAGTAGCAACAGGCATCTTCACCTTTTCCTCGCGCTTTCCGCGTAATGAACGTCGCTGACTTCTTTGAGCCGCGCTGCGGCAATTTCCGGCGTGAGGTCCCGCTGCGGCGTTCCCAGCATCTCAAATCCCACCATGAATTTCTGCACGGTCGCTGAACGCAAAAGCGGCGGATAGTAGTGCGCGTGGAAATGCCACTGCGGATGTCCTTCCCCGTCGGTCGGGCGCTGGTGGAAGCCCATCGTGTAGGGAAAGGCGGCCTCGAAGAGATTGTCATACCGGACCGTCAGCCGGCGAAGCAAATCTCCCAACTGATCGCGTTCGGTATTCGACAAATCGGTCAAGCATCCCAGGTGCCGTCGGCTGAGCACGAGCGTCTCGAACGGCCATACTGCCCAGAAGGGGACGACGGCGGCGAATCCCTGGTTTTGACAAATCACACGCGCTTTCCTGTCCAACTCCATCTCCAGATAGCGGCACAACAGGCAGGTCCCATTTCGCTCGCGGAAGTTGAGCATGGACTCCAGCTCGCGGGCCGGCTCATTCGGCAATTCCGCGGTGGCCCAGATCTGGCAATGCGGGTGCGGATTGCTCGCGCCCATCATCGCGCCGCGATTCTCGAAGATTTGTACGTGGTGAATCCACGGCAGGGAGCCGAGTTCGCCATACTGCTCGGTCCAAACGTCAACGACTTGGCGGATTTCCTGGGGAGTCATCCGCGGAATCGTCAGATCATGCCGGGGCGAAAAGCATACTACGCGGCAGATCCCGCGCTCCGTGCGCGCCACGAACAAACCATTTTCTTCGATCGCCTCCGGCGGTGCCTCGGGCAGAAGGGCAGGGAAATCGTTGTCGAAGACAAACGTGTTCGTGTAGGGCGGATTCTTCGCTCCCTGCGCCCGCGAATTCCGCGGGCAGAGATAGCAGTTCGGATCGTAGGTCGGCATCTGTTCGGACGGTTTCTTCTCGACCTGGCCGAGCCACGGGCGCTTTGCGCGATGCGGGGAGACGAGCACCCATTCGCGGCGCAACGGATTGAACCGCCGGTGTGGGCTGTTTTGCGATTCGTGCCCGTTCATGCCGATTCGTCCGCCACCCTCCCGGCTCCGTCCGCCGGCGTGCACACATAGATTTCTGCTCGAATTCCCAACTGCCGCTCGTAAGTCGCCGCCACGTTTTTCCGGAACGTTTCCGCGTGCCGCGCGTCCACGAGATTGATCGTGCAGCCGCCGAAGCCGCCGCCCATCATTCGCGCGCCAAAAACGCCTTGCTCCTTTCCCGCCAGATCAACCATCAGGTCCAGCTCTGCGCAGCTCACTTCATATCGATCGCGCAGGCTTGCGTGTGATTCACCCATGAGCTTCCCGAACTGAACAATGTCTTTCGCGCGCAGCGCATCCGCGGCTTGCATGACGCGCGCATTTTCCGTCACCACGTGGAGCACGCGCCGGTGGATTTTCTCCGTCATGCGGCCCCGGTGGCGCTCGAGCTGTTCCAAGCTCACATCGCGCAGAGAGCGAACCCCCGGAATCACCGTCGCGAGACACTTTACCGCCTCCTCGCATTCCGCGCGCCTCTGATTGTATTCGCCTGAAGCCAGTTCGTGCTTGACTCGCGTGTTGCAGGCAATGAGCTGAACTGAGTCGGGGATCGGCAGCAGCTCGTACTGCAGAGAATGGCAGTCCAGCTTCAGCGCATGGCCGGCGCGGCCGTGGCACGCCACGAACTGGTCCATGATGCCGCAGCGAGTGCCAACGAATTCGTTTTCGGCCTGCTGGCACAGGCGCGCAAGTTGCACGCGGTCGATGGAGTGACCCGCAATTTCGAGCAATGCAAGCGCGGTTGCTACTTCAATCGCCGCCGAGGAACTTAGCCCCGCGCCCTGTGGGACTTCGCCGTGAATCAGCAGGTTCGCGCCGCGCAACCCGAGCCCTGCGTGTTCCAGGGTGGCCGCAACACCCAAAGGGTAGTCGCGCCATGTGCCTCTTCGCTGCAGCGCGACGCTCTGGGCAAGGTCCGCCTCGATCGTTTCCGAGAAATCCTCGGAGTGAATGACCAACTTACGATCTGCCCGCGGTCCGCCGGCGACCCAGCAATGCTTTTCAATTGCCGCAGGCATCACGAAGCCGCCATTGTAGTCGGTATGTTCACCAATCAGGTTGATTCGTCCAGGTGCGCGGTAGAGAGTTCCTTCAGTTCCGAATCGCTCTCGAAAGCGCCGACGAAGCGGCAGGCGTGCGTCCATAGGCAGTGAAAAATCGGTCCGGGCGAGGCTACCTGAACAACGAATTGTCCTGCAAGTGCGAACTGCCCCCGGCAAACATGCCGGCGGTTTCTCTGGAGCGGTAACGACAAAGGTGCAATGTTCGCCCTGCTCGCGTATCCTTCCTCGGAAAATTGCATGCGAGGAATGCGAATGAAATATCGCAAACTCGGCCGCACGGGTTTTGAAGTCAGCGAAGTCGGGCACGGGCTCTGGGGCATGAGCATGTGGAGCGGCTCGGAAGATCGAGAATCGGTCGAGTCCATGCAACTTGCGGTGAATCTGGGCTGCAATTTTTTCGATACAGCATGGGCGTACGGCAACGGGCACAGCGACGGTTTGCTGGGTGAAATCTTGTCCCGCAACGCCGGCAAACAGCTCTACGCCGCGTCGAAAATTCCTCCGGCAAACGGGAGATGGCCGGCCACGCCGCAATACGAGTATCACGACGTTTTCTCGCCCGAGCATGTCTTCCGGCATACCGACCTCATCCGGCGGAAACTGCGCGTGGATTCCATTGACCTGCTCCAGTTCCACGTCTGGGACGATAGCTGGACGCCCGAGCCGGACTTTCGCCGCACAATCGAGACGCTGAAGCGCGAGGCGCGCATCCGCTTCTTCGGCCTGAGCTTGAATCGCTGGGAGCCGGCGAACGGCATCGCCGCAATCAAGACGGGACTTGTGGACGTGGTCCAGGTCATCTACAACATCTTCGACCAGGCGCCGGAGGACGAGTTGTTTCCCGTGTGCCACGAACTCAATGTCGGCGTGATTGCGCGCGTGCCGCTGGACGAAGGCAGCCTCAGCGGCGCGTTGACGCCGCAGACGAAATTTCCGCCCAACGACTGGCGCGCCCGATATTTCCATCCGGAAAATCTGGCGAATACGTTGGCGCGCGTCGAAAAGTTGAAAGCCATTCTGCCGGCCGGGATGACGCTACCGGAAATGGCTCTGCGGTTCATCCTGTCGCATCCCGTGGTGAGCACCACGATTGTCGGGATGCGCAAGCCGCACCACGTTAAGGCCAACCTCGCCGCGAGCGACGCTGGGCCGCTCGATGCCTCGCTGCTGAAGGAGTTGAAGAAGCATCCCTGGGACCGCACACCGCAGGCATGGTCGGCGTAACTGGAGGGTTTCCCGGCCAGGCGTTATAGACGTCAAAAAACACTGAGCGGGTCCTCTTTCCTTTTACCCTGTGCCTATCTGACCGCATTGCCGCGGATAGGAGCTTGCCACAACGCGGAGTTTTTCCGACAATGAAGAATTTGCAATGGTCTGCAAGCCGCGCCGGGCAGACGCCGCGCCGCACGGAGACTCACGCTGAATGCAAGACGGGATAAAGCCCTCGAAACGCTCAATCGCCTATTTTTCGATGGAGATTGCGCTGGAAAGTGCCCTGCCTAGCTATAGCGGCGGGCTCGGCGTTCTGGCGGGAGATACGATTCGGGCCGCCGCAGACATGGGCCTGCCGATGGTGGGGCTTTCCCTGCTTTACCGGAAGGGCTATTTTCGGCAAGAACTGGGCGAAGACGGCACGCAGGTGGAGCACGCGGTCGCCTGGCGGGTTGAGGACTTCTTGAAGGAGGAAGAGTCACGCGCGAGTCTCAGCATCGAAGGTCGACGCGTGTGGCTACGCTGTTGGCGGTATGACGTGAAGGGAGTCCGCGGCGATGGCGTGCCGGTCTATTTTCTGGACGCCGACCTGCCTGAGAACAGCGATTTCGACCGCGGCCTGACCGGGAGCCTCTATGGCGGGGACACGTTTTACCGGCTGTGCCAGGAAGTGATCCTCGGCGTCGGCGGCGTGCGCATGCTTCGCGCGCTGGGCTACACGCGCATCCGCCGCTACCACATGAACGAAGGGCATGCCGGATTGCTGGCGCTGCAGCTTCTGGACGAGGAGGCGGAGAAGGCGGGTCGTGCTTCGGTGCGCAAGCGCGATGTGGAGAACGTCCGGCGGAAGTGCGTGTTCACGACGCACACGCCGGTGCCGGCCGGGCACGACCAGTTTCCGATGTCGCTGGTCACGCGCGTCTTTCCGAATCGCGAGGATTTCTTCGATCTCAAGGACGTCTTCTGTGCCGACCTGATGAAGCAAATCCTGCGGGAGCACCGCGAGTTTCTGGACTTGAAGGAAGCGGTGCAGGCGGGGACCTCGCTCAACATGACCTATCTGGCGCTGAATCTGAGCGGCTTCGTCAATGGCGTGGCGAAGCAGCACGGGGAAGTCTCGCGGATGATGTTCAATGGCTACGACATCGCCGCGATCACGAATGGCGTCCATGCGGCGACATGGACCTCGCCGACTTTCCAGAAGCTGTATGACACGCATATACCCGGCTGGCGCGAGGACAATTTCTGTTTGCGAGCGGCGCTCGGTCTGCCGGCGCAAGAAGTCTGGAGCGCGCACCAGGCGGCCAAAAAGACGCTGCTGGACGTGGTGAGCCAGCGCACCGGAACGCAGATGGACCCGGAAATGTTCACCATCGGGTTCGCCCGTCGCGCCACCGGCTACAAGCGCGCCGACTTGCTGCTATCCGACATTGAGCGGCTCAAGCGGATTGCCGCTGCCGTCGGCAAGGTCCAAATCATTTACGCGGGCAAGGCGCACCCGAATGATCCCGGCGGGAAGGAGATCATCCGGCGTCTTTTTGCCGCGAAGAGGGCGCTCGGCAACGATGTGGCGATGGTCTATCTCGACGATTACAGCTTCGACCTCGGAGCGAAAATCACCGCGGGCGTGGACGTTTGGCTGAACACGCCGCAGCCGCCACTGGAAGCGTCCGGCACGAGCGGGATGAAGGCGGCGCTCAATGGAGTGCCCAGCTTCAGCATTCTGGATGGCTGGTGGATCGAGGGCCACATCGAAGGTGTGACCGGCTGGTCCATCGGCAACTCCTGGCGCGAGGGCCAGGGCGCCCCCGAGCACGCCGCGGAAGTCGAATCGCTGTATCAGAAACTCGAGTCGGTCATTCTCCCGCTGTTCTACGGGCAGCGAGATGGATACCTCGAGGTGATGAAGCACGCGATCGCGCTCAACGGCTCGTTTTTCAACACCCAGCGCATGCTCCAGCAATACGTCACAGACGCGTATTTCCGCTGAGTTGCGCCAGATATTGGCAAGCGGCCCGGACGGGGTTAGAGTTCTCCCCCTGGGGAATACCTACGACGGATGTCTTTTCACGCCACAGCGCGGCAGTCGGGCCAGGTGACGATCGTGGACCTGACCGGCGAGCTATCTTTCCAGGCGGCCGGCGCGCTTCGCCGTTTGCTCCTCGATTTGCTTTCACAGGGGCGCAAGAATTTCCTTCTGAATCTGCGCGAATTGAAATATCTCGACAGCAGCGGGATCGGCGAGCTCGCGCGTGCGTATGTTTCCGTCCGCAATCGGGAGGGCGAACTAAAAGTAATCAACCTCTCGCCGCATGTTTCCGAAATCCTCCGGCGCGTCCGGTTGCATACCATTCTTGAGGACTTCGACGACGAGGAAAGCGCTCTGCGCAGCTTTTCCTGATTGAGTAGAGGCTCT
The DNA here is from genome assembly GCA_003224195.1 of Acidobacteriota bacterium. GTDB lineage: Bacteria > Acidobacteriota > Terriglobia > Acidiferrales > UBA7541 > Acidiferrum. The sequence continues at coordinate 8,270 of QHYP01000205.1, forward strand.
CCGGGGAAACACCTGCCTCGCGGGAATGGGCCGGCGGAGAGTTTGCTCAGGAACTGCCGATGAGGATGCCCGTCAGAAAAACCAGGACTCCGCCCACGACCACCTGAAACGCGGCCTGGAGAAACGGCGTATCCATATAACGGTGCCGGATGTAGCTGATAGCGCCAAGCTCGACAGCCACGATGAGCACCGCAACCACCATTGCCGCATGAAAATTGGCGATGAGGAAAGGTAGCGTATGGCCGATGCCGCCGGCAGTGGTCATCGCTCCCGTTACTACGCCCCGTAACCACGGAGATCCTCGCCCGGTGAGCGAGCCATCGTCCGACAGCGCCTCGGCAAAGGCCATCGAGATGCCCGCGCCGATCGACGCCGCCATCCCCACCAGGAACGCGTCCCGGCTCTTTTGTGTGGCATAGGCGGCTGCAAAAACGGGCGCCAACGTAGAAACCGACCCGTCCATTAACCCGGCCAGCCCCGGCTGCACGACGCGCAGTACGAAAAGCCGCCGGCTCGACGCTCCTTCTTCCGCCTTGGCGGCCTGCGTAAGGTGCTTCTCTTCCAGCGCTTCGGCGGCGGCGTAGTGCTGGCGTTCCGCGTCAGCGAGTTCGTTCAAGAGCTCGCGTGTGGATGCGTCGCTTACCCGGCTCACCGCGCGCTCGTAAAACTTCCGTGTCTCCAGCTCCATAATTTCTGCCTGCTTGCGGACCGTGTTGATGCCCAGAGGCCGCACCAGCCAGACCGGTTTGCGTTCGAGAAAACCCTTTACGTCGCCGCGGCGAATCAGAGGAATGTGTTCGCCGAAGCGCTGGCGGTATTTTTCAATCAGGCGAGTACGGTGGGTCGCTTCCTCGCCCATCATCTCCTCGAACATTTTCGCGGTTGAGGGGTAGGACTCGCGCAGGCCTTCCGCGAAGTCGGAGTAAACGCGCTCGTCCTCCTCTTCAAGAGCGATGGCCAGCGCCAGAATCTCGCGTTCGGTGAGTTCGTTGAATTTGCGCGCCATGGAGAAACTCCTTCGCAACTCAGGGCAGGAAAGAATGGCACATCCAGCGGGAAAATTCACGCGGGGCGGGGCGCGCAAGTCAGGCAAGCATGATCGCGAAGACGCGGCGGAGGTGACAGTCAATGCGGAATCGAGCGAACGCTTAGACCAGGAAGCCCTGGGTGCGGCAAAGGCGCACGATGCCGAGCCGGTCGTCCGCTCCGGCCTTCTGCTTCATGCGGTAAAGGTGGTTCTTTATCGTCTGTTCTGACAGGAAGAAATGGTTGGCGATCTCTTTGTTGGAAAGCCCCTGCGCGACCAAGGGAATGATCTGCTGCTCGCGCCGCGTGAAGCCCAGGCGTTCGTGCGCGCTGGCGGTGGGAAAACCTCCTGCTTCGCGCTCGAAGTAGTGGAAGAGCAGGAGGCAAAGAGTGGCCGGGCAAACGGCTCCCCCTGAGCAGACTGTACGCACGCCTTCCAGGACTTCCTCCGCCGAAGCGTCACGGGGCAAATAGCCCGCCACCCCAGCGCGGACGCATTGTAGGAATTCCGTATCTCCCCCGTTCATCCCCAGCAGGAGGAGCCGAAGTGCGGTCAGTCTGGTGCGCAAGGAGCGGATCAGCCCAAGGTCATCCGAGAGAGCGCCGCGCGAGCAGAGAAGTAGAACTTCCGCGCCGCTGGCCCGCAAGTGCTCTAAGAGGGCAGGTGTAATGGAGCTTTGTCCCACCATTTCGAGTTCCGTGCGCAATGTCAACATGCGTGCCAGCGCCTCGCGTAGCAAGCGGTTCTCCGCGGCGACAAAGATCCTTCGGCACGGCGAGGTTGGCCCACGGGCGGGGTTGGCGTCCGAGTCCGTTTTCACGGTTTTGGCTGTGAGCGGGATGCTGCTGGCTGTGCTGTGAGAGGTTGAGACGCCGGGGTGCGAACTCATCCACAATCTCCTCTGCTAGGTCGCCTACCGTTTTCACCTTCCGATAGGGGAAATGGCCCATCCAGGGGAATTATTGCCCAAAGTGCGAAGCAATTCTGCAGCCGGATTCGGAGCGTAAGTGCGCGTTCGATGCCCACGCATGGTACTGATTCTGAATACCTTGTTTCACGTTGGGAAAAGAAGGTGATAGATCGTGCGTCCCAATTTGGTACCACGCGCCTCAGTGCATTCTGATTTGGTACGGAGATGTACGTACTCAGGCCCCGGGCGCTGCCCTGTGAGGGTTATCTCGACGTTCCCTGAAATAGTACCGACGTACCGCGCGCGGGGCGCATGAGGTTCTACTTAAAAGGAGTACGTCTCCCCTATGGAATTCCCTCGTTCCCAGCCGTAGAATGTTTGCCAAGCGAGACGCCACGCGATTCGCCCGAAAGAGAGAAAGATGATTTCAAAAGGTATTCCCTCCACTGTCCGAACGATGTCGAAGCCGGAGCGGCGCGCCAGCCGTCGCTGCAAAATCACCCAGGTCCTGCGAGCTCGCCCGTCGGACCCGGCGAGCGATCATTTCGAGGACGTGCGCGGGACGCTCAGCGTCTCCCGTTCGGGTGTCTACTACCACTCGAATCTGAAGACCTATGAAGTAGGCATGCGGCTCTTTGTAACCCTGCCATTCTCGGAGGATCCCACGGCCGTCAACCGGGAATACCTGGCGGAAGTGGCACGTGTTGAGCCCCTACTCACTGGAAACTACGGGATAGGCATCAAGCTCTTGATGGAGATCGCACTGCAGCACAGCTCTCACTCCGCCCTGACGTACCCGCACCAATAAGCTGCCAGTCGCTGACCGCGACGACAAGTTCCTTTCCTGAAAAGCAAAAGGGCGTCCCGGTTGGAACCGGAACGCCCCTTCGCCGTTTGGGGGGTTGGAGGAGAAAACTCGTTAGGTCTGACCGAAAAGCTGCAAAGTTCGGTGGCGCAGGATGCCGAATTGCTTGTTCAAGGGATGTTGGCGCGACAGAAAGCTGAAGACCGGCTCCCTGCGCTGCGTAAGCCGGTTCAGCGCCAAGTTCAGCCGCACGTCCCGCCGCGCGTATTTCAGCCCCGCCTGGAGGGCCTCGACCGCGTCGTCGCGGCGTCCGGCGGTGGAGTACACTTCGGCCAGATTCAGGTAGAGCTGGGCCTGGTTTCTCTTCATGCGCACGGCGGAATCACAGAGCTGCTCAGCTTCCGCCCACTTGCGCTCTGAACGCGCCAGAATGACACCCAGGTAGGACATGTAATACGGATTGTTTCTTTCCAGTTCCACGGCGCGCCGCATGTGCGGAAGCGCCTTCTGCGGATAGTTGTCGCGGAGGAAGGTCAATCCGGCTTTGAATTCCCGGAAAGCTTCGGTATCCATCATACCTGCACCTCGAGAACTCGGCGTTTTCTTGGAACCGGACCACTCATCGCACCGGAGGCCGGCTCCTGCGGACGGTGCCTGGGAGGGAAGGCAGTGGTCGTCGAACTAACGGCCGGAGCCGATGCACGTGACATCTCGGCGGTTCCCGTCAGCATCACAAGCAAACATATCGTTGAACTTAACGGGAAATCTACTGACCGGACGGCCAGTCTTGGGACAGCGGGACGCGGGTACGCACGCGAGGAGGAAGAGCGGGGTGCAGGCTTGCGCTGACGGCCTGGTCAGCGAGTCTTCGCACGCTTCCAGCCCCGGCGCCATTGCTCCCAATCCGCTAGCGTGGCTTCGCTCATGGCTTTTGCGGCTTTATGCAGCCATGGAGCGCTGCGCTTGGCCAAATCTTTGCGAATTTTCGCGACTGCAGAGGGGCTGCCGAGATGTAAATTGGCCGCCTCCCAGCCCATGGAATAGAGCAGCCGCGCTTCGTCGCGTTCCTTGGGAAGAGAGGCGAGTTCAATCCGGGAGCAGTCCGGCGCAAGGCGGCGTACCAACCAGCCGTCCCGGAAATGGACGTGCGGGTCGGCCACCCGCACGGCGCGGCTCGCCAGCGCCCCGCAATAGAGCGTATTCGTGGGTCTTCGCCTGGCCCAAACCCACGCGGAAGGGCGCAAAGCCTTGGCCTCGCGCACGACATAGGCGCCTTGCCAGCTCGCAAGGGCCAGGACGCGCATGTGACCCAGGCTACCTAGCCTGGCAATGCGCTTTTTCAATTCATATTTCATTCCCGGCTGGGGCAAGGCTGCTTCCAGCATCGCCTGCACCTTGACCGAAGACTTCGTCAAGTGCTGCGGTAACTCCTTTATTTTCTTACAGAAACGGGCTGGATCGCGTAGCTTACCGAAGGCCAGCAAGCGTAACCAACGGTGATGTTCAACCAGCGCAAAGGGCCTCCCGCCAGCCTCGATAGCTTCGCGGTAGCCCCGCTCAAGGGCGTCGGAGGCTTCTTTACGTGTGATGGCCAGATGACCCTCCTCCATCGCCAGGTAAGCACTCGCTGTCAGGCGGACGAGGTCGAGGCTATAGGCTGAGGGGTAGACTTCATCTAGATCGTTCACCCCCCAAATAAGGCTGCCCTCCGCGTCGCGCCAAGTGCCGAAGTTCTCGATATGCAGGTCGCCGACCGCGAGAACGCTTGGGGCGTTCGCCAGATCCCCGCAGATGTCCGGCCACCGCTGCACCCAACGATAAAAGGTCGCACGAAAGAACGGGAAGGGGGCTTTGGCCACGTTCTCGTGCTTGAGGGCGAGGTCCGACCGGACGACTTCAAGTTGCTGGCCGAGCCAGCGCTCGAACTCCGCCGTGGCTTCGAGGATGTCCATGGAGCGAATCTGCTCAGACGCGGGCGTGCTCGGTCTTCACTGTGCCCTTGAGGCGGCTTTCATAGATGGGGAAGCGCGCAGCAAGTTCCGCCACTTGCGCTCGGACTCGTTGTTCGACGCTCGCGTCACCCAGGTGCGAAAGCACTTCCGCGATCCATCCGCCGATGGCCTGCATTTCTGGCTGGCGCATTCCGCGTGTCGTCACCGATGGGCTGCCCAGCCGGATGCCGCCAGCCTTCATCGGTGGGAAGGGGTCAAACGGGATGGCGTTCTTGTTGACCGTAAGGCCGGCGCGGTCAAGAGCTTGTTCCGCGTCGCGGCCGGTAATGCCGCGCGAGTGCAGCTCGATCAGGAAGAGGTGATTGTCCGTGCCGCCGGCGACGATGCGGAAGCCGCGCGCGGCCACGGCGGTGGCCAACTCTTTGGCATTGGCCACGACCTGAAGTTGATACTCGCGGAACGACGGTTCGAGCGCCTCTTTCAGGCACACGGCCTTGGCCGCAATCGTATGCACCAGCGGCCCGCCTTGCGTTCCGGGAAACGTGACCCGGTCTAAGTCCTTTGCGCACTTCTCCCTGCAAAGCACAAGGCCGCCGCGCGGCCCCCGCAGGGTCTTGTGCGTCGTGGTGGAGACAAAATCGGCATAGGGCACCGGGCTTGGGTGCAAGCCCGCCGCGACCAGCCCCGCGATGTGCGCCATGTCCACGAAGAAGAGCGCGCCGACGGCGGACGCGATCCTTCCCATGCGCTCGAAATCGATGATCCGCGAATACGCGCTCGCGCCCACTACGAGCATTTTCGGCTTGTGCTCACCGGCCAGCTTTTCGACGTTGTCGTAATCAATCTGCTCGTTGTCCTTGCGCACGCCGTAGGCCACGAATTTGTACATGCGGCCCGAAAAATTCAGCGGGTGGCCGTGCGTCAGATGCCCGCCGTCCGCCAGGTTCATCCCGAGCACGACGTCGCCCGCCTGGAGCGCGGTCATATACACAGCGATGTTCGCCTGCGTGCCGGAGTGCGCCTGCACGTTGGCGTGTGCGGCGCCAAAGAGCTGCTTCGCGCGGTCAATGGCAAGCTGTTCGGCCTTGTCCGCGAACTCGCATCCGCCGTAATAGCGCTTGCCCGGATAGCCTTCGGCGTACTTGTTGGTGAAAATCGAGCCCATGGCTTCGAGCACCGCTTCCGATACGAGGTTTTCCGAAGGGATCAACTCGAGCCCGGTCGCCTGCCGCCGCGCTTCCTGGCGCAGCACGTCGGCAATCTGCGGGTCCACGTCGTCCAGCGGACGCTTCATCCGCTCATTGGCTGCTGTGGACCCCGACGGGGTCGGGGTCACATCTGAGGATGTCTGGCTCATGATTTTTGTGTCCTCTGTGGTTCACCCGGCGTTCTTTGCCCTCGTCGCGCTCGCGCGTTCGTCCCTCTCGATGTCTGCGATCTTGTTGACGCGGCGCTGGTGGCGCCCGCCGGCGAATCGAGTGCCCAGAAAGGTATCGACGATCTCGATCGCCTGCGCCTCGGTCACCACGCGCCCGCCCAGCGCCAAGACGTTTGCATCGTTGTGCTCGCGCGCCAGCCGCGCCGTCATCACGTCGTGCGCCACCGCCGCGCGAACCCCCGGCACCTTGTTCGCCGCGATGGAGATGCCGATCCCGGTGCCGCAGACGGCAATCCCAACATCGCTCTGCCGGGCGACCACGCGTTCGCCGACGGCCCGGCCGAAGTCCGGATAGTCCACCGATTCCTCCGACCAGGTCCCCAGGTCTTCAATGACGTAGCCAGCCTGCTCCAGATGCTTGCGGATTGTTTCTTTCAAGGCAAATCCGGCGTGGTCGGCCCCCAGCGCAATGCACTGGGCCGACCGCTCTGCGGTCGCACTTGAACTTGACCGCTCTCCAGTCTCGCGTGAATCTCTGGGCTTGTCGGTCATGACAGGGTTGATTTGTGATTCTAATGGAGCGAACCACCAACTGCAATCCGCTCCGATTGCGTCGAGGCCGGACCCGCCAGCGCCTGCGTGAAAATGGCATGAGTCCCGTTCCGAGCGCATGAAACGAGTGATATAGTTGGCGCGATTCTGCCGCCATTCAATTGAATTGGGAGTCACTCGACCGATGTCCGCCAGCGCCAAGAGTTGTTCTACATTCCCATCCGAGCCACGCCAAGTATCTCCGCTGATCTTTCTCGGAGTTGCCGCGCTTCTGATTTGTGCCGTTCTGGCCGTGAGTCTTTTTGCGCAGGAGAAGAATCCCTTCGCGAGCGATCCGAAGGCGGCCAAACTCGGTGAATCTCAGTTTCGCGCCAACTGTGCGTTTTGCCACGGACTGGGCGCACGCGGCGGCGGCCGCGGCCCGGACCTAACCCGCGCGCAGAAACGTCACGGGAATTCCGATGCCGACCTCTTCCGCACGATTAACGAGGGCATTCCCGGCACGGCCATGCCGCCGAATGGCGCCACGCAGCAAGGCGTGGGCATGACGGCAGAGGAGATTTGGCAGGTCATCGCCTACATTCGCAGCGTGGAGAAGAAGGCGCCGGCGCAGCCTCCGGGCAACGCCGCGCAGGGCAGAGGGCTTTTCTATGGCTCCGCTGCTTGCTCCACGTGCCACATGGTGGAAGGGAAAGGAGGCCGCCTCGGGCCGGATCTCACGAGCACCGGCGGCGTGCGCTCCGTCGAATACATCATCGAGTCCATCCGCAATCCGAGCCGCCGCCTGGCGCAGGGAATTTCCGAAGCGATGAAAGAGTTCTCGCAAGAGTATGAAACCGTGACGGTCGTGACTTCGGACGGACAGAAAATAGCCGGCGTGGTCTTGAACGAAGACAGCTTCACGCTGCAAATGATGGACGCGCGCGAACAGATTCATCTTTTGGAAAAAGACAAGCTGCGCTCCTTCGAGAAGAGCCGCGAGTCCCTGATGCCGGCTTACGACATGAAGACCTTGAGCGAAAAGGATCTGCAGGACATCGTCGCTTTTCTCCTCTCCGTCGGCTCGCAGGGAGGCGTCCAATGAAATCCGCGCGCGTGCAGCTTTTCTTGCGGACCTGCATTGCCTTAGGCCGCCTTTGCTCCCTAGCTTCGTGCTTCTTTGCCTCTTCTTCTCGCGCGCAGGTCACGCCGCAGCGATTGCTCGACTCCGCGAAAGAGCCGCAAAACTGGCTCATGTATTCCGGCGACTACGCCGGCCGCCGCTTCAGCGCGCTGGATCAGATCAACACGTCCAATGCGCGCGCGCTCGTCCCGAAGTGGGCGTATCAGACGATGGCCGGCGGAAAATTCGAAACCACGCCGCTCGTCGTGGATGGCATTCTCTACGGAACCGGCCAGGACGACCGCGCCTTCGCGCTCGACGCGCGCACCGGCCGGCCCATCTGGCAGTATCAGCGCGCGCTCCCGGCGGACATCCGCCCCTGCTGCGGGCGCGTCAATCGCGGCCTGGCGATTCTTGGCGACAAAGTTTTCCTTGGCACGCTCGACGCGCATGTGATTGCTCTGGACGCGAAAACCGGCAACGTCGTCTGGGACGTCACGGCCGTGGACTACCGCAAAGGCTACAGCTTCACGCTCGCGCCTCTCGCCGTGAAAAATCTCGTCATTCTCGGCGTCTCCGGCGGCGAATACGGTATTCGTGGCTTCATTGACGCCTACGATGCCGACACCGGCACGCGCAAATGGCGCTTCTACACAGTCCCGGGCCCGGGCGAGCCGGGGCACGAGACGTGGGAAGGCGACTCGTGGAAAATCGGGGGTGCGCCCGCGTGGATCACCGGCGTGTACGATCCTCCCACCAGCACGACGTTCTGGACGACCGGCAATCCCTCGCCCTCCAACCGCGGTGAAGGCCGCGCCGGCGACAACCTCTACAGCAACTCCTTGCTGGCGCTCGATCCCGACACCGGCAAATTGAAATGGTATTTCCAGTTCACCAAGCACGACGAGCACGACTACGATGCCACGCAAATCCCGGCGCTGGTGGACGATGGCGACCGCCATTTGATTTTGCACGCCGATCGCAACGGCTTTTTCTACGTGCTGGATCGCGCCGCCGGCAAACTTCTTTTCGCCAATCCCTACGCCAAAGTAACCTGGAGCGCCGGCAAATATCCGGACGGCAGCCCCGCGACGGCGAAAGCAGGGTCACCCACGCCGGAAGGGAATCGCGTTTGCCCCGGCGCCGCTGGCGCGACGAATTGGATGTCCCCGACCTACGACCCGCAAACGAAACTCTTCTACGTGACCGCGCGCGAGCAGTGCGACATCTTTTCCACAGCGCCGCAGCTTTACGAAGAGGGCCACGCCTATTACGGCAGCGCGTATTTTCCGAACGAGGATGCGGAACCGTTCTGGGGCGCGCTTCGCGCCATCGATCCCGCGACCGGCAAGCTGAAGTGGGAATTTCCGCATCCTTCGCCCACGTGGGCTGGCGTCCTCTCGACCGCGGGGGGGCTGGTCTTCACCGGCGACGCGGAGGGTAACTTCATCGCGCTCGACGCCGCCTCCGGCAAAGTGTTGTGGCATTTTCAATGTGGCGCGTCGGTCTATTCATCGCCCATGTCCTTCGCCGTGGACGGCAAGCAGTACATCGCCGTCGCTGCCGGCTCCGCCCTCTTCACCTTCGCCATGCCGTAAGGCGGCTCGCAGCTATTTCAAAGATTTTAGTAACCCTTTTGACAAGTCTTCAAGAAAAGCGACCCCTCCCCGGCACTTCCCGTATCATAGATGTAAGGGGGCCTCCATTCCGCCTCCGATGGGAGAAATCGCCCCGCATCGAAGGTAGCCGTATTCTTCTGCGACCGAACGTCCCCTCTATCGCAGAGGAGTCACTATGACGCTTTCACGACCGTTCAAGAACGCGGCGGTCGCCTTGACTGTCGCGCTCGTTTACTTTTTTGCGGCTAAGCTGGGCCTGCGCCTCGCCTATTTGCACGCCAGCGCCACACCCGTTTGGCCCGGGACTGGGATCGCTTTGGTGGCCTTCCTGGTATTGGGCTATCGCGTTTGGCCCGGGATCCTGCTGGGCGCGTTTCTTGTGAACGTATCGACCGCGGGCACGGCGGCGACCTCTTTGGGCATTGCTTTGGGAAACACATTAGAAGGCGTCGTCGGCTGTTATCTGCTGAACAAATTTGCTTTCGGACGCGACTGCTTTGATAGGGCGTTCGATAGGGCGCAGGAGATCTTCAAGTTTGCCGCATTGGTTGGGCTGGCCAGCACCGCGGTGAGTGCCACCTTTGGCGTCACCAGCCTCTACCTCGGCGGGTTCGTCCCCCGGGGTAATTTTGCCTCAGTCTGGTGCACGTGGTGGCTGGGCGACGCCGTCGGCGCTATTGTCGTGGCACCCTTGCTGCTCCTTTGGATTGCAAATCCTCGCGTCACGTGGAATCGCCGCCAGCTCGCGGAGCTCTTCATTCTATTCCTGTCTCTTTCGTTTATAGGCTGGGTCGTCTTTGGGGGCCGTTTTCAGTCCGAATTCAGGCACTATCCTTTGGCCTTCTTGTGGATTCCCATACTGATCTGGGCGGCCTTTCGCTTCGGCCAGCGGGAGACCGCGACGGCCATCTTCTTGCTGGCCGGTATCGCCATTTGGGGCACACTCCGAGGTTTCGGTCCATTCATCACGCAGACGCCGAACACCTCTCTCCTGATGCTCCAGGCGTACATGGGGGTCAACGCCATCACGGCCCTATCCGTTGCCGCGGAAGTCTCCGAACGCAAGCGAGCCGAAGAAAAAGTGCGCGCTATGGCCGTGAGCGACCCCCTCACTGGTTTGGGAAACTATCGCCGCCTTCTCGAAGCGCTCGACGCCGAAATCAAGAGGACCGACCGCACGGGAAGGCCCTTCGCGCTCCTCCTACTCGATTTGGACGGGCTGAAGAAGATCAACGACGCGCATGGACATCTCGTAGGCAGCCGGGCTTTGTGCCGCCTGGGCGACATTCTCCGCATCTATTGCCGCGAAGTTGACGTCGCAACGCGCTATGGCGGCGACGAATTTGCCATCGTCCTCCCGGAAACTGAATTCCACGCGGCCCGGTTCGTTGCCGACCGCATTCGCGAGCGCCTGTCCCTCGACGGCGAACTGCCACGCCTCTCCGTAAGTGTAGGCATAGCCATCTGCCCCGAGGATGGCGAAACTACTAAAGAATTGCTGAACTCTGCGGATGCCGGCCTCTACGCCGAAAAAAACTCTTCTGCGAGAAGGTCCAAACATTAAGGATTAGCTCAGCTCCCGGCGTGCCAGGAGCAACTGCTCTTCGACAACTTGAAGCCTAAGTGACTATCCGGCGAGGATAGTCGTCCCGTGCGAGCATGGCGAGTCGGTTGACCGCTTGCGGCGTTTACCCTGATGAAATCGGGGCGGTCGCACATGATCAAGGATCTCGCCATCACTCCGACCAGCACGGTCAGCCTGGGGCGCGCAGCGACGAACGGCAAGTCTCAATTCCTGGC
>QHYP01000205.1:19475-21137 GCA_003224195.1 Acidobacteriota bacterium
AGGGGGAGGGGGCATTCGGCCCAGGTTTTCGCTACAACTCTTTACCCATCAAGCTCTTCCAGCGCGCCCAGGCGTCCCCGCGAGCCTTCTTGTTGGCCTCCGTGGCGTCCGGCGCTTCGCCCGCGCGCATAAAACCGTGCCCCGCGCCTTCGTAAGTTACGGGCTCGTAGGATTTGCCGGCGGCCTTCATGTTCGGGATCGTGTCGGGGATGGTCGCGTCAATCCGCGCGTCGTTGCCCCCATAAAAGCCATACACCGGAGCCTTGATGCGCGCCATCGCGTCCTTCTCGGGGGGCGGGCCATAGTACACAAACGCCGCCGCCAGGTCGCCCCGGTTCGTCGCGAAACGAAAGGTCTGCCCGCCGCCCCAGCAAAAGCCGGCAACAAACAGCTTCCCGCTGGACGACGGCAGCTTCAACGCATAATCCGCCACAGCGTTCAGGTCGGCCGTGATCTGCTCCGGATTCAGATGGCTCACCGCCTCCATTGTCTTTCCTTCCGGAAAGGAATTGCTGCGGCCGCCGTTCGGTCCCATACCGGAGAGGAGGTCCGGCGCAACGGCGACATAACCCGCTTCGGCAACCTGATCCGCCAAATCTTGCACCCAGTCGGTCATGCCGAAGATTTCGTGAATTACCAACACCACCGGCGTCTTCGTTTTCGACTCTGGGTAAACGATGAAAGCCTCCACGGCGCGGTCACCGTGCTTTACCGTCGCCCATTCGCGATGCCGCGGCGATTTTTCCAATCGCTCGCGCGCCCAATCCTGCGCCGCGGCTGCGTTCGCGCATCCCAGCGTCGCGATAAAGAGCAGAGCAATTCGCTTCATGTTCCACCTCACTTGATGAAATCGCCCCCGATGATACATACGGCGCGCGAATCTCCGCAAGGCTCGCTCGCGAACCCGCGGCGAGCTTGCGTTGACACTCCGCAACGCCTCCGCTACGCTCGACTACTTATTCTGGGGCGCTCGAATCGAGTGGAGACGCAGGCTTTTCCGCATGGCCGAGGAAAAACTACCGAAGCGCAGCGAAGATTTTGCGGAGTGGTACAACCAACTCGTACTGCGCGCCGAGCTCGCCGATTACGCGCCTGTGCGCGGCTGCATGATCGTGCGCCCCTACGGTTGGGCGCTCTGGGAGAACATCCAGCAGGCGCTCGACCGCCGCTTCAAGGCGACGGGTCATCAAAATGTCGCGTTTCCGCTCCTCATTCCCAAGCACTTTATCGAGAAGGAAAAGCATCACGTCGAGGGTTTTTCCCCGGAGCTGGCCGTGGTAACCATCGGCGGCGGTGAAGAGCTGGCCGAGCCCCTCATCGTGCGGCCGACCTCGGAAACCATCATCGGACACATGTGGTCCAAGTGGATTCAGTCCTATCGCGATTTACCCGTGCTGATGAACCAGTGGAACAGCGTCGTCCGCTGGGAGCTGCGCACGAAACTCTTTCTGCGCACGCTGGAGTTTTATTGGCAGGAAGGCCACACCGCGCACGCCACCCGCAAGGAAGCCGAAGACGAAACGCGGCAGATGCTCGACACCTATGCCGATTTCGCCGTGAACGACGCCGCCATCCCCGTAATCCCGGGACGCAAGTCGGATGCGGAAAAATTCGCCGGCGCGGATACGACGTATTCGATTGAAGCGATGATGGGCGATGGAA
>QHYP01000100.1 GCA_003224195.1 Acidobacteriota bacterium
CGTCGGGAAAGCGCAATCGCTGCGGAGCAGCAGCCGCTGGTCGTGTTTGGGACCGTGCTTTTCCCCTTGCACCAGCACGGCGAGGGCGAAGCGCGCGTTTTGCAGCACTCCCTGGCGGATCAGTTTGGCCACCATCTGCGGCGTCGGGGTTTTCGGGAAGCGCAGCCGCACCAATCCGCGCGACCGGTTCAGTTTGCCCAGCCGCTGCCAGCGGCGCAGGCGGTCAATCTCGTTCCCTCCGATTTTCACGTCCATCTCCCGCATGGGAATGAAGTGCGGCAGCGTGCCCACCTCGTCCTGAGCCGCCAGCACCACGCGGACCTTTCCAACGGGGTCGGGGAAGCGGAATTTCTCGAGTTCGGCAAAGCGCTTTTTCAGGAGGAATTTTCCGTTGCGATAGACGCGCGGGTGCGAAACCGCCTCATCGAACGAGACTTCCGGCGACCACTGCGAGATGGGGTCGTCGCTTTCGGCGCACTCGTAGAGGCGGATATGCACGGATTCGACGCGATCGAGCGCGTCGGCGGCGCGCCGCACGAGGAGATTCGTCAGCCCGGGCGCCACGCCCGCGTTGATCGCCGCGGTGCGGTTTTTCTTCTCGAAGCGCTTGGCGTAGCGCAACTGTTCGGCCTTGAACGGATGCCGCGTCAGGTGCGAGCTGAGGTCGAGATAGTGCGCGCGGAGCCGCAGCGCGGCGCGCATGACAATCTCATTGTAAACCGACGCCGAGGCGTTGACGATCAGGTGGCAGCCGCGTGCCGCGCGCACGATTCCGCGCAGGTTTCGCGCGTTCACTTTCACGATCGGAATCCTGCTCTTCTTCCCAAGGAAGCGCCGCGCGCGCTCCAGGTCGCGGTCGCCGCACAGGAGGTGGTGCCCCTGCCGTTCGAGAAGCTGTGCCAGGAGGGAGCCGGTCGCACCCGCCCCCAGAACGAAGATCCGCATCGGGGCGCAACTCTACCATAACCCCCGAACGGCGTGGCGGCCGGCCTGTTCCAGCGCAGCGAAAAGAAAATGCCGAGTTTTGGGGGCTTTAACTCCCGAATTTCGGCCCGCGTAATTCGTTGACTGCCCGGAGGATGCTTGGTATAGTGTGCTTTCGTCGCAAGAAGAGCTGTTCACTGCCGCTTAGGCGGGTGCGGCGAGGAGAAGAAGAGGTTTTGACTCACGATCGCCAGAACGGATGCGTTGACCGCTATGCGGTCACACGTGCGGAGGTCTGCTGCATGTGCGTGTGTTGTTGCGCGCAGGCATGTTCTGGCGCGTGGAGGTTAGCGGGCTAAGAGACTAACCGACATTTTACCCGAAAGGGCCACTCGCCAGACAAGAACCTGGGAGTGGCCCTTTTTTTTGCTTTTAGGAGCCAAAAATGAGCGTTTCGGCGCCATCCGTACAATCCGATGTCGAAGCCAGACACAGTCCCGAGGCAATCGAGGCGGAGATCCGCGTATTCGAGGAGCGCATCCAGCAGCTTCGCAGCGGCGCCATTACGGAAGACCAGTTCCGCCCCTTCCGCCTCAAGCATGGCACCTATGGCCAGCGGCAGGCGGGCGTGCAGATGCTCCGCGTCAAAATTCCGGCGGGGATTCTGACGCCGGCGCAGCTCCGAACCCTGGCCAAGATTGGGGATACCTACTCGACCGGCCGAGGGCACGTTACCACGCGCGAAAATGTGCAGTTCCACTTCGTGCAGCTCGAGAACGTTCCCGCGGTAATGCGGCTGCTCGCTGAGGCGGGCCTCACGACGCGCGAAGCCTGCGGCAATACGGTGCGCAATGTCACGGGCTGCCCGTTGGCCGGCATTTGCCCGGGCGAAGTGTTTGACGTGACGCCCTACGCCCTCGGCGTGTCGCGTTATTTGCTCCGGCATCCGGAGTTTCATGATCTGCCGCGCAAGTTCAAGATCGCCTTCTCCGGCTGCGAAGATGACGGGGACTGCGCGGTCGCGGGCATTCACGATGTTGGGCTCATTGCTCAGGTGAGCGGCAGCAATGGCACAGCGCATCGTGGATTCAAGGTCCTAGTAGGGGGTGGGCTGGGCAGCCTGCCTACGGAAGCCTCTCTCCTCACGGATTTCCTGCCCGAAGAGGAGCTGCTCCCCACGATCGAAGCGATTCTGCGGGTCTTCGTCGAAACCGGAAACCGCAAGAACAAATTCAAGGCGCGGATGAAGTTCGTCCTGCGGGACAAAGGAATTGAACAATTCCGCCACCTCGTGGCGGAGAAGCGCAAAATCTCTCAAGCGCCCGCCGAGGTTTTTACCGTGGCCTCGAAGATTCAACCTTCCCTGGTCTCGATCGCGCCTGCGCCTCCGGCCAACCGGGCGGCCGATCCGGAATATGCCCGCTGGACCGAGCACAACCTGATGCCGCAGAGGCAGGCTGGGTTCGGAGCGGTATGGATCAAGCTGCCCGCGGGAACGCTGTTCAGCCATCAGATGCGCGGTCTTGCGGACTTGCTGGAAAAGAACCGTCTCACGGGCGTGCGCACGGTCATCAACCAGAATCTCGTGATTCCCTGGGTGCCGTTCGATCGCACGCGCGGGCTCCATGACGGGCTGCGTGAACTCGACCTAGCCACGCCCGGAGCGCGAACCATTTCGGACGTCACCGGCTGCCCAGGCGCGACCACGTGCAATCTCGGCATTACGCGCTCGCTGACGCTCGCGGAAGTGCTTTCGCGCGAGCTGGCCGGCGAGACCGACCCCGAAGTCCTGAAGATCCACATCAAGATCAGCGGCTGCCCGAATTCCTGCGGCCAGCATCACATTGCGGATATCGGCTTCTACGGCAACGCGCGCAAAATCGGCGAACAGCAAGCCCCGTTCTATCAGTTGATGCTCGGCGGCCAGGTGGGCGCAGACGGAGTTCGATTTGCGCGACAGGTGATGCCCTTGCCGGCCCGGCCCATTCCCGCGGTCATTCGTGAGATTCTCGCCTTCTACAAGGAAGCCCGGCAACCCGGCGAGACCTTCTCTGCCTGGACTGCGCGCATTGCGGATGAGGCGATTGTCAGCCGGCTTCGTCCGTTTGCCGACGTGCAGGAGCCTTCCGAGGAGCTGTTCGTGGACTGGGGCGATACGGAGACCTATTCGCTCAAGCTGGGCCGCGGCGAGTGCGCCGCCTAACAGGTCTCTGAGCCGCTTCACTCTGGCAATTCAAGGTGCATGCGGCAATCCGCCCGGGGCGGTGCAACTTTCGGGGCGCCTACCATACGGTCAAGGGCAGTCGAATCGGCAAACGCTGGGGCGTTTGTCGGGAGCAATCTGCCAACCCGGAGGCATTACTTCCGGTTTCCCCGTGATCCAGGCACAATCGCGAGAGGTCGCCGCTAATCGGCTGCGACAGAGGTCACTTCTACGTGTACACTAACCAGTCAGGTGGGAAGGTCAATCCCAGTGTCAGCCAACTTCCCACAACCCTGCTAGAAGTCGAAGCGCAGGCCCATTTGAATTTGTCGCGGGTCGTTCCCCTGAGTCGTAATCACGCCAAAGGTTTGCGGGCTTTGGAGACTGACCGCGGGATCGAGGAAAGTGACGTGGTTGAAGATATTGAAAAACTGAGCCGAAAACGAAACGCTCATTCGCTCGTTCGGCAGAGGAATCTTCTTCGCCAGGGCTAAATCGAGATTCCACGCGGGAAGGCCGCGCAGCGTGCCGCCGCGCGAGGTCGTGTCCTTGCTCAACTGAATCGCGCGAAATTCGTTGATCACGCTCTGGGGGTCAGCAAAGATATTCAGACCAGATCCTTTCCCTGAGGCGCTGGAACCCGCGCCCGAACTGGGAGCGACGTGGTTGACGCCTGCGCCCGTGCCGCCGGAACCCGTGCGAATGGCCTCTGAGGAAGCTCCAAACCCCGTCTGCCCAAATTCCTGCCCCGATCCATCCAACACCCGGAGCGGCAACGCGGTCGCCACGGAGACGATCGGTGCGACTTGCCATCCGCCCATCGCTCTCTTCATCCACGCGGCTTGGCCATGGAAAGGCAACTCCCAGACGCCCAGCACGGTGAGAACGTACTTACGATCAAATCCTGAAGTCCCGTAGTCGTAATGAGGATCGTAACTGTTTGAGAATGCCTATAGGTGAAATTTGTGTCCAGGGTAAGACCGCGGTAAGCGCGGATATGGTAGGAAACAAAGGCGGCGTTGTAATTGGACTTGGCGAGGCTCGACCAGTAAAAGAAGTTCGTAAATTGCGTCGCGGCGTTGGTGGCGGGCCCGAAGGAGAACTGAGATTGAATCCCATTGAAGGTGTTCCTCACGCGCTGATTGGCGACGTCCCCAGAAAAACTGCTGGCTACGCCGGCCGTACAATTGGCGAAGCCGACGCAAAACTTATTGCTCCCCGCCAAGGCAGTCTCAAAGAAGGGTTGAGGCGCAACAGGGAACTGCGTCTGATTCTTAGTAAGGTTTGGATCTGCAGCCAGCGCATCGAAGGCCTGCGCAAAGCTCTGTCCACCAGCGACCATAAAGAACGGAACCTGATTCAAGTCGATGCCCTGGTAAATGTTTCTTGCCGTGTGGCCCACGTAGCCCACTTCCACTCGGCTTTTGCCGGGAAGCTCGCGTTGAATGGTGAAATCCCACGTATTGTGCGAGCCTGGTTTCCATTGCGGGTCTTGCACTTGCGAGTTGGGAACAAAAGAAATGTTGGCGCCAGGCACGAGGGCATTGCCCGGAACAACTGGGGGAGTCACACTGGCGAGAATAGGGGGCAACGGGACGGTGCTGCCGTCGGTCCCGATCCGCATTGCCGTGTCTGGAGCAGTCCCGCTGTTCCCCTTGCAGGGCTTAGTAGGGTCGGGGTTACTAAGTATGGGCGAAAAGGGCGCCAGACACAGGAGACTTTGCCCAAAACCCACCGCCTGGCACTCCATTCAAGCGGTCGTAGAAATGCCAATACCCTCCGCGAAACACCGTCTTCCCTCCGCCGAAAAGCCTCCCCAACACCCCGCCGCGAAAGTTTGGTTGCCAGGCTGCCGCCACGCGCGGCTCCACGTTGTGGCCCACGAAAGCGAAAGGGTACGTGCGTCCAGTATTGCCGATGGGCGTGAACCCGACCGGGGGATTGAAAACCTGGCCGGCCAGCGCAGCCTGCTGCCGCTGTTGCAAGTAGCTCCGCGGGTTCACGATGCCACCAGTTGCGCCAGGGAAGACCGTTATCATGAACTTGCCCTGGTCTTCGACCGGCGGCACGGTCGCTGCCCAGGCCAGACCGTAGTTCAACGTAAGCGTGGGCCGCAGATGCCAGGCGTCCTGGACATAAAGAGTAGCCTGATCGTACCTGACTGCGTTCTGGAGATCAGTCCCTTGCGGCAGTAGCTGAAGCTGCGCGTCACGCGCACGCAGGATCGTACCGGCGTCAACCAGGCCCAGGATTTGCGCGTACAAGTTGTTCCAGCTGGAATTCTGGCTTGAGGGCAGACAATTGGCTGATGTGGATGTCGCGCACGCGGGCGGCCGGACCGTGCTGGGGAAGCTGATTCCTCCGATCGTGTTTCCCATGAAATACTGCAAAGTCTTCTGCGAGTTCTGCTGTCCATCGTCGCGCCGGAAGAACGCGTAGGTATGTTTGAAAGAACCGCCGAACTGGAACAGATGGTTTCCCCGCAGCCAGCTTGCATCATCGCGGAAGTCTAGACCGTGCGAGTTCCACATGCGTGTCCGGGAGTTTTGGGTATCAATGTTCAAGGGAACCAGGGCGTTCACGGTGTCTCCGCCGGGAACGAGGGCGGCGGAAATCCCCGCTACCTGCGGGAATGGGGGCAAAGAGGACCACTCCCACCAGTCTCGCAACCAGCTAAAATGCAAGTCATTGGTCACGTTGGGCGTAATATTGGCGGTCAGGCCGGTCACCAGGTAGCGAGGCTGCCGGGGGATCGCCGAGAGAACCTTTGGAACCCCATTGACGTCGCCTGGAAGCAGCCCGCCAATATCCACTTGCCGCAGAAATCCCGCATCCTCCCGGAAGTGGCGGTAAATGCCCGTCCAGCGCAGCCGTGATCCGAAGGAGTGGTCCACGCGGATCAGCCCGAAGTTGTCGCTGACCGGAAACTTCCCGAACGCCGAGAAGCCGACGGTATTCAAGCCGTCGCCCTGCGAAGTGTCATTGCCTGCGGGTTCGAGTTGCCACAACCCGGGAGCGCCCGTGCCCGACACATTGCTAATTACGGGATTTAGGCCAAGATTGCGGGGATCGCACGTGCCCGCTCCGGTCGTACCGCACTTCGCGGCAATGTTGCCCGGCTGCAGCGGGTAACTGATCACGTTTCCCGCGTTGTCCTTGAACCGGAGTATGCCCTGTCGCAAGGTGTCGGTGGGAACGAGCCGGGTAATGAAGTTCGCCTCGCTCCGCCGTCGTCCTTCAAAATGCGCGTAGAAGTAACTCTTCCAACTACCGGGGAGAGCCCGTCCGCCGAGGGCGCCGCCGAAGCGGTTGTCCACGACATTCGGCCTTTTCCGTCCAAGACGGTTCGCATCCCAGCGATTAGCGTTCAACGCGGAGCCGCGGTAGTACTCGTAGAGAGAGCCGTGAAACTGATCGCTGCCACGCTTGGTGACCAGGACGACTTGTGCCCCGCCTCCCAGGTTCAGACTGCCGCTCGGATTGTTGGTTTCTACCTTGAACTCCTGAATGCTCTCCACCGGCGTCGGAATCGATCCCTCCGGCCCTCCGCTGAAAGCCTTGTAATAGTCGGAGTTGCCCGAGGTAGGGTTGGTGATCTCGCCGCCGTCCAGCAAGAAGGAATTCTGATCGCTGCGCGCCCCGGCTACCTGGCCGCCGAAACGGCTGGATTGCAAAGTGGATGTGGACTGTTGCGGCATGGCCAGCGGCTGCAAAAGCAGCAGGCTGGTTGTGTTCCGCTCCAGTGTCGGCAAAGCGAGAATCTCATCGCCGCCGACAATATTGCCGACTGTCGAGTTCAGCGTCTCCAGCTCGGCCCCGGGCAGAGTTTTCACTTCCACGACTTGGGTAACCTTCCCGATGCTGAGGTTGATATTGATCGTGGATGTCTTGCCCACTTCCACCCCAACCGAGGGCGCAACGGAGCGTTCGAAGCCGGGAGCGGTCACGCTAACGGAATAGGAGCCGGGCGTCACCTGGGGAAAAATGTACTGGCCCTGTGTGTTGGTGGTGGTCGTGAGCAGGGTCCGGGTGGAGAGATCGCGCAGTTCCACCTTCGCCTCCGCGACCGCCGCACCCGACGGGTCGCTGACCCGGCCGATGACCTGGCCGGTCGTCAGCGTTTGGCCGTTGGCCAGATGCGCTGGGACAAGCAAACAGAGCGAGAGAAGAACAAGAGGGAACGTGGAACCTTGGGCAAGCTTATCGTTGAGCTCCGGCATAAGTACCTCCCCGCCTGGGTCGCAAGATGCCTTGCTGCTTTTTGCGCTGAATTATGGGATCAAGGCGAACATCCGCGGACCTGGAGAATCCTTGCGCGGAACATAGTACGCAGCCCGGCAGCCGTCAAGAAGAAAACGGAAACAGGACACCCTGGATCTGGAATTGTAACCACCCTGAAAAAGAGCTGTCCCCAATTGCGCTGGCCAATTGAAGGCCAACTCATGTGAGCCACCTTCCGATTCGCCAACCGTCCCGAGAGGGGTTGATCATGTCACCGCCACAGGATGTAAAACGGGCTGCCCGTAGAAGTGGCCGTATTCGGCATTTCGATTCGAGGCACCACGAGATAACTCCCGGATTGTCGCCAACTCTTACATAAAACGCGTTATGGAAGAGTGGCCCGTTAATCAGCCACTGACACTCGATTGTGGGTTGGTCGCTGTCTAGAAACAGCTGAACCTTGCAGCGGGTCCACTCCGAGAGCCTATGCGTACACAATGATGCCAGGGCATCGTGCAGAATTCTCCCGACTAATTTAATTGTATGATTGAATCGCGATTGACTCGTTAGCTCATCAGGAGACGGAGGTTCTATGTCCCGACGGTCGCTCGTTCTGACCTGGTTTGGAGTTGCAGTCGTCGCGTGTGGCGCCTATCTTTGGTTCTTTGGCATCCAGACCTTTCTAGTTCTGGAAGCACGGAATACCGCGCGCAAGCTTCCGTTTGTAGAGCAAACGCCTGTCGCGCTCGCGGATTCGTCCATTTCGAAAGCGCCTGGCAGGAAGGTCTCCTACGTCGGCTACGAATTTGAGATCCCGTGGACTGACGTGGATGAAGAGAAAACCAAAATTGTGGGCGGGAATAAGGCTATTGTCGCATTTCGTTCCGGAAACGTTCTCACCGTATGGAGCAGCCTCCCGCAAGAGTTCATGAACTACCTCCTTGAAGAGGGGAAGTTGGACCGCGAGGCCCTCCGAGAAATTTATGGCGATGAGGCCCTCCAATCGGATTACGACTTTAAGCGACTCATCCTGGAAACTACCCCGGACAAAATTACCGTCTTCGCTCCAAGAAAAACTGCTGTCGGTCAAGGGGTGTTGCTAATCGTAAAGGCGATCTCTACCCCCGGAGATCCCGAGTCTGGGATCTTTGAAGTAAGGACAAAAGGTTTCAAGGGATTTCAATACGGACGCCCACAGGGCCCTCCGAAACGTCTCAGCGTTGAGCTTTTCTCCGAGGATGGCCACCTAGATCTCATTTTTGATCAGAAAAAGGACGGCCCCGCAGTAATCTCTCAGGCTGACATCAACCGGGTGGTTCAAACCATCCACAAGCTGCCAGTCGACATGGCAGTCCGGAATGAGGGCATGCATAAATAGCTCAAAATGTTAGTCAAATTCCAGCCTCTCCATGCGACTCCTGAGTTGTCGGCAACCCTTCCTTTACCGGATTATGGAAGGGTTGCCCGTTATCCGCCCGCAATCGGCAAGCTTCAAATGGAGCTTCCAACTTCCACAACGGACTTGTCATTCCTAATGCGATCTAGTTGCTGGCGCCAATATGAGAGTGATAGTGAGATGGGGATTTCAGCACAGTCAGCACAAATGAGGGCACCAGTAGTCTTGAGGAGCGGCGACTGGAACGTGAAGCAGTCTAGAGCCGCGGACTGCCGGTTTTATTGCGGGAGCCCGACGCGGCGTAGCAGGTCTTGAAATCGCGGATCTGAGCGCAGGGGGTCAAATCTTGGGTCCATTTTGAGGTAGGTAAGCACGGTGGAGTGCTCTTGATAGGCGTTCTCCAACTGCTTCATTGCTTTATCGTTCTGGCGCAGACCAAGATAAACCAGAGCAATCTGGTAGGAAGACACATAAGTCTTCTTGGAGCGCTTCTCCAATTCGGCGAGTATTTTTTGCGCCTCCCCGTGCTGACCAGCGAGGCCGTATGCGTGAGCGAGAGAAGCAATACTATTGGCTCCTCTCCCCCCCGAGACCGCAATGCCTTTCTGCAGTTGGTCAACGGCTTCTTGGTACATGCCCTTCTGTTCGTAGCAGAGACCGATCCCCCAATAAGGCACGGGAAATTTCGGGTTAACTTCCTTGATCTTCTGCAGCTCCTGAATGGCCTGGTCGTACTCCCTGCCAAAGTATGAGATGACTCCTGCGTTTGCTTGAACCAATAAGGAGAGCGGATCGAGCTCTTGCGCGCGCTTGAGTTCAGCACGGGCTTCGGCGATGCGCCCCAACGAAGCCAGGAATCTGCTGTAAGAGTGGTGCACATCTGCATAATTTGGGTTAAGTTCGAGCCCCCGCCGGAACTCCGCCTCCGCGCCCGCCCAGTCCCAATCGTAGTAAGTTTTCACATAGGCCATCGAAGCATGCGCTTCCGCCAGCGTTTGATCCAGCTGCAGGGCTTTCGTTGCGGCAGCCTTGGCCTTTGGGAAAGCTTCCTCCGGACGGGTCTCCGAATAGAACGGGAGGCGGGCGTAAGAATCGGCTAGTCCGGCATATGCCGGCGCGTACTGCGGATCTCTTTCGAGTGCCTGACGAAAGTATTCAAAGGCCAGCTTCAGTCCATCCTCGGTGCCTTCATCCCGCGAATAGCGGCCCTTCAAATAAAGCTCGTAAGCTTCGGGGTTTAGCGGGCTCGCTCCATGAGGCTGCGAGGAAGAGGAAAGTTTCCCACGGATCTGCACGGCAATCGCGCGCGCCACATCGGCCTGCAAGGCCAAGACGTCGCGGAGGTCGCGATCGTAGGTTTCGGCCCATACGTGCCGGTCAGCCGGCGCATCAATCAACTGTGCCGTAATTCGGACTTTGTCCCCGGAACGCAGAACCGCGCCTTCCACTACCGC
>QHYP01000101.1 GCA_003224195.1 Acidobacteriota bacterium
CTCTTCAACGGGATTGCCGACGTGAAACGCGAAGCGGCGCCCAAGCCAATCGAACGCCAGATAAACAACCGGCGTGGTGTAAAGCGTCAGCAATTGGCTGAGAATCAGGCCGCCGACGATGGTGATGCCCAGAGGACGGCGCAATTCAGAACCCACGCCCGCGCCGAGCGCGAGCGGCAGGCCACCGAGCAGCGCAGCCATCGTGGTCATCATGATGGGCCGGAAACGAAGCAAGCACGCTTCGTAGATGGCATCCAGCGGCGCCTTCCCTTCCTTGCGCTCGGCCTCCAGCGCGAAGTCGATCATCATGATGGCGTTTTTCTTGACGATGCCAATCAGCAGAATCATGCCGATCAGCGCGATGACGCTGAATTCGGTGTGGCAGAGCAACAGCGCGAGAATTGCACCGACACCCGCCGAAGGCAGCGTGGAAAGAATCGTGATCGGATGGATGTAGCTCTCGTAGAGAACACCCAACACGATATACACGGTGATGATGGCCGCTAGAATGAGGATCGGTTCGTTCGAGAGCGAGTTGAGAAACGCTGCGGCCGTGCCCTGGTAGCTGGTTTGGAGGCTGGGCGGCATGCCCAAATCCGCCTTGGCCGCATCGATCGCTTTGACGGCCTGGCCAAGAGACGTGCCCGGCGCCAGGTTGAACGAAAGCGTCACCACCGGGAACTGCCCCTGGTGATTCAGCGCAAGGGAAGCCGTGCCGGGCTCAAATCGCGTAAACGCACCCAACGGAACCTGCTCGCCGCTCGACGAGCGCACATAGATGTTCTTCAAAGCGGCGGGATCTTGCTGGAACTGTGGGTCCACCTCCATCACCACGTGATATTGATTCAGTTGGGTGAAGATGGTGGAGACCTGGCGCTGGCCGAAGGCGTCGTAGAGCGTATTGTCGACGTCGGCCGGGAGCACGCCGAGGCGCGAAGCGGTGTCGCGGTCGATGACCAGCGTCGCCAGCAGACCGAGATTCTGCTGGTCGCTCGCGACGTCCCGTAATTCGGGCAGCGCCTTCAGCCTCTCGATGAAGCGCGGCGTCCAGTAGGCAAGCTCCTTCACGTCCACGTCCTCCAGGCTGTACTGAAATTGCGTGCGGCTGACGCGGTCCTCGACCGTCAAGTCCTGCACCGGTTGCATGAAGAGCGTGATCCCATTCACCTCTGCAAGTTTCGGCTGGAGCCGACGAATCACGTCCGAAGCCGAAATGCGGCGCTCCTCGAGCGATTTCAGGTTGATCTGGATGCGCCCGCTGTTGATGGTCGTGTTCGTGCCGTCAATGCCGATGAAGGAAGAAAGGCTTTCGACGGCCGGATCTTGCAGGATCACACTCGCGAGAGCCTGCTGGCGCTGCGCCATCGCGAGGAATGAGACGTTCTGCGGCGCCTCCGATACGCCCAGGATCACGCCGGTGTCCTGCACCGGGAAGAAACCCTTCGGAACATAAATGTAGAGAAGAATGGTCGCGGCGAGGGTCGCGACGGTGACGACGAGGGTTGTCGTTCGGTAGCGCAGCACGAATTGGAGCGTGCGCCCGTAAAAACTGATGATCGAGTTAAACCAGCGCTCCGAGGCGCGGTAGAAGCGGCGCTGCTCGCGTTCGGGCTTGTGGTGCAGCAGTTTGGCGCACATCATCGGTGTCAGCGTCAGCGAAACGACTGCCGACACGAGAATCGTGACTGCCAGCGTCACCGCAAACTCGCGGAAAAGCCGCCCGACGATGTCTCCCATGAACAGCAGCGGAATCAGCACGGCGATCAGCGAAACCGTCAGCGAAAGAATGGTGAAGCCGATCTGCTCCGAGCCCTTGAGCGCCGCCTGCAAGGGCGAATCACCCTGCTCAACATATCGGCTGATGTTCTCGATCATGACGATCGCATCGTCCACAACGAAGCCCGTCGAAATCGTCAGCGCCATCAGGGAAAGGTTGTTCAGGCTGTAGCCGACGAGGTACATCACGCCGAACGTGCCGACAATCGAGAGCGGCACGGCCACGCTCGGGATGAGCGTGGCGGCGAGACTGCGCAGGAAAAGGAACATCACCATGACGACCAGCGCAACAGTGAGCATCAATTCGAACTGCACGTCCGCAACCGAAGCGCGGATCGTCGTCGTTCGGTCGGTCAACACTTGCACGTTAACCGCCGCCGGAAGCGACGCTTGAAGCTGCGGCAGCAACTTCTTCACGCGGTCCACGACCGCGATAATGTTCGCGCCGGGCTGACGCTGGATGTTGACGATTACAGCCGGCTGGTCATTGGCCCAGGCCGCCTGCTTCACGTTTTCGGCGCCGTCAATCACGTTGGCGACATCCGTCAGCCGCACAGGAGCACCGTTGCGGTACGCAATGATCAGCGGACGGTAGCCATCGCTCGAAACGAGCTGGTCGTTGGCCCCGATCGTGTACGCCTGTTGCGGGCCATCGAAATTGCCTTTGGCCTGGTCCACGTTGGCCTGGCTCAAGGCAACGCGCAGGTCTTCGAGGCTGAGACTGTAGGCCGCCAGCGCCGTCGGATTCGCCTGAATGCGCACGGCGGGACGCTGGCCGCCGCTGATACTCACCAAGCCGACGCCAGAGAGCTGGGAGATCTTTTGCGCAAGGGTCGTGTCCGCCAAATCTTCCACCTTCGAAAGCGGCAGCGACTTGGACGTGAGCGCAAGCGTCAGGATGGGCGAGTCGGCTGGGTTGATCTTGCTGTAGATCGGCGGGTTCGGCAGGTCGCGCGGCAGGAGTTGTGACGCCGCGTTAATCGCCGCCTGAACTTCCTGCTCCGCAACGTCGATATTCAAATCGAGCGTAAACTGCAGTGTAATGATCGAACTGCCGAACGAGCTTGTCGAGGTCATCTGGTTCAGGCCGGGGATTTGCCCGAACTGACGCTCAAGCGGCGCGGTGACCGAAGAGGCCATCACATCCGGGCTCGCGCCGGGATAAAACGTCAAAACTTGAATCGTGGGGTAATCGACTTGCGGGAGAGCCGAGACGGGAAGTTGGTGGTAGGCAACAAAACCGGCCAGCAGCACACCAACCATCAGCAGGGTGGTGGCGACCGGCCGCAGAATGAACGGCCGGGACGGGCTCATTTCGATCGCCCTTTAGCGCGCGATGCCTCCGTGTCGGTACCGGCACCTGCGCCGCTCTCGCCGCCGGAGACGCTGCCGCCGGTGGGTGTGCGCGCTTCGACCTTGCTGCCGTCCTGCAGCTTGTCCTGGCCGTCGGTGACGACCATTTCGCCGGGCTGCAATCCCGCGCTGAGGCCCGCGCTATTCCCGGCGACCAGGGCAATCGTCACCGGCCGAATCTTCACCGTGTTGTCGCCCGCCACCGCATACACGTAGCTGCCTTGCGGCCCCCGCTGGAGCGCCGCCGCCGGGACCAGCGTCAGATTTCTCTTCGTGTCCACCAGCAAATGCACGTTTACAAACTGATTCGGGAAGAGCACATGGTCTTCATTGTCGAAGACAGCTTTCAGCTTGTAGGTTCCCGTCATGGGATCGATCTGGTTGTCGATAGTGAGAAGCTTCCCGGTCGCGATTTTCGTCGTGTTGTCGCGGTCATACGCTTCCACCGGCAAGTGAATGCCTGCACGCAGCTTGCTATAGACTTGCGGCAACTGGTCCTGCGGGAGGCTGAAGAGCGCGGCGATCGGCTGAAGCTGCGTGATGATCACAAGACCGTTCTGGTCGTTCGCGTGGACAATGTTGCCGGGATCCACGAGGCGCAAGCCGACGCGGCCGCTGATCGGCGCGGTGATGTGGCAATAGGTGAGCTGCAGTTTGGCGTTATCGATTTGTGCCTGGTCGGTCTTGATTGCGCCCTCGAACTGCTCCACGGTCGCCTGTTGCGTGTCACGCTGTTGTTTTGGGATGACGCCTTCCTTGAAAAGCGCGTCGTAGCGCCCGAGGTTTGCCTGAGCGTCGTGGAGCTGCGCCAGATCTTTGGCAAGTTGTCCCTGGGCCTGCTCGAGCTGCACCTGAAACGGCCGCGGGTCGATCTGAATCAGCAGGTCGCCTTCTTTGACGAATTGCCCTTCCTGAAAGGCGACGTTCACGATCTGGCCGTCCACGCGACTGCGCACCGTGACCGTATTGAACGCGGCGACATTTCCCAGGCCGTTCAAGTAGAGCGGCAGGTCGCCCCGCTGGGCCGTCGCGACCACGACGGGGACTGCAAAATTCCCCATGCGGCCGCGGCCGCTAGCGCCACCGCCTGGACCGTCGGCCGCTTTCTGCGCGTCACCTGCTGCGCGCACGCTTCGGTAGTACAATCCGCCGCCGATCACAATCGCCACCAGAATGAGCCACAGCCATGCCCGTTTGTTCGCGCTCTGGCGAGCGGCCTCGGGCGACGAGGCAGAATCGAAGCTCGGTTCAGGCGTTGCCATCATCTTGGGACTGCTCATTCGTGCGCTCCTCGGAAAGCTCAAATCGCCGCCGCATTCTGAAGCGGGGCGCACGAATGACCAAGCGGATCATCGTCCAACGAGATTTCACCCCCCGGTTCCAGTTCAGGGCTTGCGACGTCCACGGGTATTTGACGCTGGGCAAGGGAGCCGGGTTACCGGTAGCAGGGCCGGCTTTTCGAGGCAACTGTAACATATCGTATCTTGTTCCTAAGACCCGGTCGCACCCAAGCACCACGCTCGCGAAACGCCATGCGTGAGCATCATCCTTATGCCGGTTCATTCTTGACAGAACGGCGAACTTCTCTTATCGTTAGGGACGTTATGCACTTGCGGGCGCACCGCCGTCACCATCATCACACCTTCCTGCGGCGCCCGCTGAGGTGTGCATAGCGATTCGCTGATTCACAAGCACTCTTCGGCCCGCTGTCGCAGCAAGCGTCAGCGGGCTTTTTGTTTTGGAGGAACTGTGATGATCGATTTTGGGAAGAACAACGGGCTGGTCCCAGCCATCGTGCAGGACGCCCAAACGGGAGAAGTCCTCATGCTTGGCTTCATGAATGCCGAGTCGCTCGCGGAAACTCGCCGCTCCGGCGAAGCCGTCTTCTACAGCCGCTCGCGGCAACGGCTCTGGAAGAAAGGTGAACAGAGCGGCCACGTCCTGAAAGTGCGCGAGCTGCGCGTGGATTGCGACGGAGATGCCCTTTTGGTCCAGGTCGAGCCCCTCGGCCCGGGCGTGTGCCACGAGGGCTACCGAAGCTGTTTCTTCCGCCGCCTCGCGGAAGACGGTACCGCCGCTGTCATCGAAGAGCGCGCTTTCGATCCGGCACGCGTGTACTCGCAGGAGTCGCAGTGATGAGCCGGCTGAAGCTCGGGATTCCGAAGGGAAGCTTGCAGGAAGCTACGCTCGATCTTTTTGCTCGCGCGGGCTGGCGCATCACGCTGGGGGCGCGCAGCTACGTTCCGTTAATAGACGACCCGGAAATCGAATGCCTCCTGGTCCGGGCGCAGGAGATGGCGCGCTACGTGGAAACCGGAGCCCTGGACGCAGGCATCACGGGCCGCGATTGGGTTCTCGAAACCGGCGCGGACGTGACCGAACTCGCGGAATTTGTTTACGCCAAGCAAAGGCTCGCGCGTGTGCGTTGGGTTCTTGCCGTGCCCGATGATTCCCCGATTCGCGGGCCGCGCGACCTCGCCGGAAAAGTCATCGCCACGGAAGTCGTGCGCATCACGGAAAATTACCTGGCGAAGCATGGCGTTACGGCGCGCGTAGAGT
>QHYP01000102.1 GCA_003224195.1 Acidobacteriota bacterium
CCTGAACGTCCGGCGTGACGATTTGCCGGGCGTGCTGAAAGTGCTGCCAGCCTTAAAAAATCCGACGATATCCCCGCTCAGCGATCCGGAATGGGTGGCTGTGAATACGATCATCGAAGAGGCGGTCGTGCGGCAAATCTTGCCGAAACTGAAGGCCGCCAGAGCGCAGGGGATCGTCGAGTATCCCTTGAACAAGATCGTGCTGTGATGCGTATCATCAGACTCAATCGGAAAGTTGCGGACGATTTGCTTCGCGCCCGCGGCCGGCGCGATGCCGCGGCGGAAAACATCGCTGCGCGCATCGTGGCCGATGTTCGCCGCAGAGGCGACGCCGCTCTTTTCTACTGGACGAAGAAACTGGACGGCGCGGGCCTCGCGCACGAAGGTGTTTTCATTTCCCGCCACGAGCTGCGCGTCGCGCGGAATTGCGTCAGCGCCGA
>QHYP01000103.1 GCA_003224195.1 Acidobacteriota bacterium
TGGGGTCAGGACAAAGAGAAGAGGGGTGGGAAGGGGGCAGGCCCTCCTACGGCCTGCCTGCGGCGGGCAGGTAGGAGTGCCCTTCGACTCAGCTCAGGGCAAGCCTGCGCTGCATTCATCGGACATAGATGAGGCGATGGGTTCGGGATAACGAGGCGTGGAAAACCCGCACAGGCAAGAGTGCCTGTGCTACCTGATGCTGCGGTGGGGAGGCGTCCTAAGTGAGCTTGACGGTGGCGGCGGGTAGGGATTCGGTCTCCAGGGTGGCGAGATCCAAGACTTGGGAAGCGTGCTGAATGTCAATGCCGACGATGCGGCCTTGCGCATCCAGATCAATCACCAGACCATCCTGAATTTCGCGGGAATCAACGCCCGGGCGTGTGTTCAGATCGATATAGAGAGAATCGGTTTCCTTGTCGTAATGAAGTTTCATTCTTCAACCCGCCTGCGGAGCAGTGACCTTAAAGTCTCGATCCGGGAACGCATTGTGGAGGGTTTCGCCGTCGGCGAGGGTGACGACGCGCAGAACCCTCCCGCCCAACTCGGGCACAATACCCCAAAATCGAATGCGCCCGTCCGGCTGAACCATCTTGGCCAACGGCTGCGCGAGAATCCTCTCACACCATTCTAGCCGGATATAGGGTCTCTTGCGCAATACCTGCTCCCGGAAGTACCTGGTGGTCTTCATCCGTGGCGACAGCAATCGTCGCACGTATGACCGCGAAGCGGTCAATAAATTGAGGATTACGGAGGACGCGATCGGCCATGCGACACGGCGCATTATACGCTTCGTTCGGCCAGAGAAACGTCAGTTCAAGCTTGGCGGGGAGGCGGGCGTGAGGGCCGAAACTGCGCTGCGTCGGCGGTTGAATTACCCGGTGTGAGGAAAAGAAAGATATTCCCGACGGTGTAGTCGTATTATTCCGACATTCTTAAACAGCCGTACCCCAGCCCTGGCAGTTATCCATCTAGCGTAACCACTGGCTTCTCAGTACTTTTAGAGTTAATTCCGTCCTCATTACTCATGGCACGGGAAATGCGACTGCCTCCAGACAAGTTGCTACGGAGGAGTTCCAGCATCCTTCCAGGCAAATTACTATGACGGAGGTCTTACATGTCCCAACTGAGAAATACCCTATGCCTCGGGCTACTGAGCGTGACTCTCGGCTTGGCAGCGCAGCCAGCGCGGGCGGCGGATCAGACCGTACCCGGAGCCGGAAACGCGACTGCCATCGCCCTGAGCAGCAAGTCGCCCATGGTGCAGTCGGCCAAAGAGTTTTTGTTGGAACGCATCAAGAAAATAGACAACGCCACGACCAGGGCTAGCACACTGGACGCAATCGCTAATCCCACAACCTGTGTGGCCCATCGAGCCGGGCTCACAGAGAGCCAGAAGGACGCCATCCTGCAAGAGTTAACGGCAGCAGGGCTGGTGGACACGCGGGACGACGCCACCTTCCCTAACGGTCTGAAGTCCGGGGTATATCCCCCTCTTTTAGAGGACGGCAGCGCTTGCCCGAAGTTACCTCAAACCTTTTTCTCGGCGCCGGGAAGCTTCTTTGGCGGCCACCATTCCTATCCCGGGGGCTTGCCGGTTCACGAGTCCTTTAACGACGTGAGCAGCCTCAATTTCGCCAACGGCTACCGAAGGGTCTACGGCCACAGCGAGGGGGGCTTGCCAGTTATCGATCTTAGTGACGCTTCGGTGTTGGTGAGCGGTAAGCCCGCCGACATCTTCCTAGGTGAGGACATCATGATCGCCGCTCCCATCTGGCACGATTGGGCAAAGTCGATGGTTTTCCAGTGGAACAGCGACGGCTCTGAGTTCCAGGAGTTGAACTTTGGCGGCAACGGCCAGACGGACAATTACGGTGCGGCCGGAAATTCGAAGACGGGGGCGCACCACATGATCAGCGCCGCTGAGGCCATGAAGCGCGGTCTGCCGCCGGACTTAGTGATCGCTCAAGTCTCGGCGCACTCTCACACGATTCCAGACAATGAGTTTAAGGTGGTGAACTGGTTGCATACGGCCGCCATCCTGGCTCGCATAGACCCCGTGGCCCAGGGTTATCTCTCTCGGGACGCCCAGGGCCGCCTGCGTCTGCCTCCGTTGCGTCATCTCGGCGAGGTTAACTTGAACGCTGCTTCGCCGTCCCAGACGAACCTGCTGGCGGAGTACCCGCTACACGCTCTCTCCGATGCTGACTCTACACTCACCGAGCCGGCGGTTACCATAGACCAGGTCATCCTAAGAACGTTGGCACCGGAGTTTGGTTTCGATCCGAACCAAGTGGCCGCCTACAACAACGGCTTTCGCAATCCGGTCCTCAGCTTCTTGACGGCAGAGCGGCTGTTGATTGTCTACGGCAACAGCGGGCTCGACGGCGTCAGGGTAGAAATAAACAAGCTACGCGGGCGCGGGATTATCTAGCGCGGAGCAATGGAAATAAGCCGGCAGGGGCACGGGGCATCGTGCCCCTAGCGGCGGATGGGAAGCTGTGGAAAAGGGGGAGGGATCGGGGGCCGTCAAGAGAAGAGAGAGGGAGGCGCTGAGGGTGCCGAACGGAAAAGAAAAAGCCTCACCCCTGAAGGGGTGAGCTACAACGTAGGCAAGCGGCCGAGAACGGAGGGTGGGGCGGCAAGGAGCACAGCCCTGCCTGCGGCGGGCAGGCAAGAGTGGCTGTGCTACGGCGGCGTCAATTTGACTGCACGACCCTTACCGGGTCTGCGAATTGTCCGCGCGACCCTTACCGGGTCTGCGAGTGGTCGTGTGGTTTGGCCTGGGCCGCGGCTGAGGCGGCGGCCTCTTTGGCGCGCGGGGGAGCCGCCAGGGGAGCCGTCTGCGGCGGCACCGCTTTTTGGCGGACTTCGGCCTTGGCATGCAAAACCGCGCCGTCTTCGATGACGATGCCGCGCGTCTCGATGGGACCAGTAACTTTACCGGTGCTCCACACCTGGACGCGCTCGCGAGCCTTGAGCGCGCCAATCACTTCCCCGCGAACGATAATTTCGCGGGCGTCGATTTCGGCATTGACGCGGGCGTTGGGGCCGGCCGTGAAACTGCCCTCGGCAATGTGAATTTTCCCTTCAAACGTGCCATCGAGGAAGAGATCGTCCTGGCCGGAGATTTCTCCTTTGATGGTGATGGTCCGACCCAGGCAGGCAGGCGCGTTCGGAAAAACCGGCGGCGCCGCGGCAACAGGACTCTGCGGTGAGGAAACAGGGGAAGACGAACTGTCGGGAGAAGATTGCGGATTGCTTTCTTCAGGTTTACGCCACATCAGGCACCTCCGTGGTGCGAACTCCGAAGCCGCGGAGCTGGGGTGCCGCCGGACAAGCGGAAGGAAACGCGAAGATAGTACAGGGGAGGAAGGGTGTAAAGGAGAAATGAGGAAGGAGAGTCGGAAGAGGCAAGGGGAGGTAATGGGGTGAAATTCCATGGTAAGAAGCGCGCGGGACGCCGGCGCCGCGCGGGAGAGGATGGCGGTTGGAAGCCGCCTCCAGGGGGCAAGGCCGGATGCCGGCACGAAGACGCGCTCATACTACAAGGAGGAGACAGGGGGCGGCACGGCTTGCGCCGTGAAGCCGCCCCTGGTGCGCCGCAAGAAGATCAGAAGAGAAACTTCAACGCAAATTGCAACTGGCGCGAAGAGCCGGAATCGGCAACGGGGAAACGCGTGCTGGTGATGTTGGAAAAACTGGCGGCGGTAGAGAATACAGTGGCGCCGGTGGGGCTCAAAGGCCCTGGCTGGCCGAAGTTGGGATGATTCAATAGATCGAAGGAGTCCACGCGGAACTGTAGGCTGGTTGTCTCGGTGATTTTTGTATTCTTGACGAGGGAGAGGTCCACGTCCGTAAACCCTGGTCCGTAAATGGCATTGCGGCCCAAATTCCCGAATCCGGTTGTCGGCACGGAGAACACGGAGGCGGCATTCGTGATCCACTTGGAGGGATCGCCGCTGATTTGGATGGGGCCGCTGACGTTCACGCGGACGGAGTTTGCCACGCCGTTGATGAAGGAGGTCGCGGCAACGACATTAAACGGGCTTCCGGACTGCGCAGTTATGATAGGAGCGAGTTCCCATCCGCTGACGAGCCGGTTGCCCTTGAAGGGCAGATTGTAAACGGCGCTGGCCACGAAGCGATGCCGGACATCGAAGTCGGAACTGCCACGGCTGCCGAAGATGTTCGTGCTGTCCTGAACGACGATCCCCTGAAGGTTTCGCGAGGCGTCGTCAATGGAGTGGGACCAAGTGTAGGAAGTGTTGAACTGGAGGCCACGAGAAAAACGCTTGTTGGCGGTGACCCACAGCGCATTGTAGGAGGAGTTGGCGCTGCTGTCGCGCTCGACGATGTTGGAGGCCAAAGTCGAGCCCGAATCGGCGATGCTGCTGGAGGACAGATTTTTGAAAGGCGTGGTGCCCGTAGGGCCCAAATTCGCTGAACTGTTCACCTGAGCGGTCGGTTGATTGATATTTCGATCCACCTCGAGATGAGTGCCCTTGCTTCCGAAGTAGCCGACCATGAGTCCGAGACCGGGGGTAAGTTCGTGCTGGATGTTCAGGTTCCAAGATTGGATGTTCGCGTTGCGGAAATCGGGGTTGATCAGGACCGGAGAAAGGTTCGCCGGAGTCGGACTGCTGTAGATGGAGGCTGTCTGACTGTAGGAACTGGGGGGCGCATTGACAGCGATGGGGGTGGCGAAGGGCGGATTGGAAGTCAAAGCAAGGACCATGCCGGTGATGGGCTGGTCGACCAGGTAGCCGTAGCCGCCGCGGAGCACGGTTTTGCCGCTATGGAACATGTCCCAAGAGAAACCCACGCGGGGCTGGAAATTCTTGTTGTTCTGGGAATAAGGACTGTTAACGCGAACGAGAGAGACGGTTGAGGGATCGAATGTGACATAGCGGTCTTCCGCTTCCGTCGGGGTCATGTTCCAGGCGTAACGCAGGCCGAGTTCGAGAGTCAGGAAGGGCTTCAGCTTGAAGTCGTCCTGCGTGAAGAAGTCCAGAGCTTTCTGCGTGATGCGGTTGGCAACGTTTCCGAGGGTGCGGGCCGAAGTGCTGATTTGGCCGTTCGCGAACTGGTTGGACGAGCAGGTTGGCGTGACGATATTGAGGGAGCAATTGAAAACGAGCTGACCCGGATCGCCATTGAAGTTGTCGTTGTGGAAGTCGCGAAACTCAGTCCCAAATTTCAACGCGTGGCGACCTCGGATGTAGCTCAGCGTGTCGGCGAAGACGCCGGTGGTATCGCCCCGCCCCTGCGGGAAGTTGCGCTCGTCGCCAAACAGGATGCCCAAATCCACGATGCGGATGGTGGGCAGAAACGCCTGATTGGGGCCCAAGACGCCGGCAAGTCCGAGTGTGGAGGGATCGGTGGTGTTATTGGGGGTGAAGGTGATGTGGAGCCTGTTTGCCCCGAGGCGTGCTTCGTTGACCAGCGTAGGACTGAAGACGTGGCTTTCATTGAGGGTCAAAACCTGGCGGTGACCTTCACGAGTATCTCCAAAGCCGGGAATATTGGCGCCCTGCGTGGGCTCTTGGCGCAGATCGTGCTGGTAGACGTAGTAGCCGTGCAAGCGGTCGGACGGGCCAAAATTGTGGCTGATGTCCGTCGTGCCCTGATCGATATTCACCGGAGCGGTTGCCGAACCCACGAAAGTGGTGCCACTGTTCGCATGGGGAACCAGGTTCATGATGGCAATGGAGATGGGGTTTCCGGCGGCCGTGATGTCCGCCCTTTGCGCATCGGTCCAGACGTTGCTAGTTGTCGTCAACCCCTGACGATGGCGCAGGCCTTCGTAGCTGGCAAAGAAGTAGGTGTGCCCTTTCCAGATGGGCCCGCCAAAGTCCCCGCCGAACTGATTGCGTTTCAACACGGATTGCGGGAGTGAGGCGCCGGTGGAACTGGTCCTGACATTGAAAAAATTGCGGGCGTCGAAATAGTTGTTCCGGAGATAGTCGTAAGCTTCGCCGTGGAAGTGGTCGGTCCCGGAGCGCGTGGCGATGTTGACGATGGCGCCGGAGTTGCGGCCGTATTCGGCGCTATAGGTGGAATTGTCCACACGGAATTCAGCAACCGTATTGATGGTAGGTTGGAAGGTGACCTGGTTCTGCACCATGTCGTTCAGGTTGACGCCGTTGATCATGAAGTTCACGGAGTCCTCGCGGTTGCCCGCGGTGTTGAAAGCGAAAGAGCCTTGGCCGCGCAGAGGAGCGGTGAGGAAGCCGTTCTGGGGAGGAGTGACGGTACCGGGAATGAGGAGCGCCAAGTCAACGAAGTGGCGGCCGTTAAGGGGAATCTCCTGCACAGTTTTTTGGTCGATGACCTGGCCGACGGTCATGGTGGAAGACTCAATAACGGGCGCGCCGGTGGAGACTTCAACGATTTCCGCCACTTGGCCGACCTGAAGCGTAAAAGTCTGCGAGGCCGTCGTCGCGACTTCCAGGGTGTACGGGCTCGCCACCAAAGTGCGAAAACCCGTCTTGGCGATCTCCACGCGATAATTTCCGCTCGGCAGGGCCGGTATGGAGAAATTCCCGGTGCTGTCGGTTTCCGTGCTCCGTTCGAGTCCGGTGCCCAGATTCTTTACCGTCACTTTGGCTCCGGCGACAGCGCCGCCCTGAGCGTCCAAGACCGTGCCCTGGAAGGCCGCGGTGGACTGCCCTCGCGCTGTCGTGCCCGCAATGAGAAGAAGAAAAATTCCGAGCAGAACACCAACTGGGGAAAAGCGCCGTTCTGAACGTGCCATTTGACCTCCTCACAGTTTTCGTTCGGATTTCTCTAATAGGTTGAAAGGCTTACAAGAATAAGGCCGCCGCCCCTGCGGGGCAACTGCAACAGGTCCCGGGCAGCGCTTGGCGTAAAACAAAACACATGCCGCATCCCCCTTCAGCGAAGGAGCAAATCGACGGCCCTTTGGAGAATGGATACGCGTAGGTGAGCTGAGCTTCTGAAATGAAAGGACTTAGACTCGAAACGAGCGCGGAAGAGAAGCTTTCTTACTTCACTTACAACAGAAATTTATAGATGGTCTACCAATTTTTGTAATGATGACCGGCCACGAACGGCGGGGACCACCTTCAATGGCGGATTTGCGCCGGGATGGGCCGGCTCGTCAGCCGGGCGTATTCGGCGGCAAAGAGAGGGCTGGCGGGGAATTCCTGGTTTAGTTCGCGCAAGAGTTTGCGGGCGAGATCGTCCTGCTTCTCGCGGCGGGCGGCGAGCGCCAGCATGATTTTTGCGAAGGGCCGCAGGTAACGGCCGCCCGAAGCCGCCTTGCTGAGTTGCTCCATGCCGAGTTTGCGGTCGCCATGGATGCCCCCGAACCACAGAAAGAATCGCTTCGCGCCCGACAGGCAGCCGATGATGTAATTGGCGATGCCGAGAGCGACCCAGGCATCCGCCGCGTCGGGCCGCGCGGAGAGCAATTTCTCCGCCGCGGCGTCCGCCTCTTTTATCTGGTGCAGGCTGTCGAGATGTTTTTTTTCGAGGATGCTCAGCGCATCGGATTGCATCCCCGCGGCCAAAGTCAGCGCGAAGAGCGCATCCGGATCAGCGCGATTGCCTTTTATGCGCGCCTGCGCGGAGTCTCGAGCGCGGCGAAGCGCGCCGTAAAAGCCGCGCATCCGCCCGGCGTCGGGCTTTCCATCGATTCCGCGGAGAAATCTCTTGTCGTTCAGGAAGAAGTCGCTGGTCAGGACCCCCTGGCGGTAAAGCTCCTCGAAAAGATAGCTCGCCGCGACGGCTACGTGACCGAAGGGATCGTCGGGGTGCTGTTTCTCCCAGCCGAGAAATGTCTGGCGCGCCTCGGGAAATTTCTGCTCGTAAAGAAAGTGAAAGCCGGCTTGCAGCTCCGGCACGACGACGAATGCCGCGCCATCGGCAGAATCTTCCGCGCGAGCTGCCGCCGCGAACAGGGAGGTGACTCCGAGAAGCGCGACAAGGATGGGTGCGACGCGAAGCATTATGGGCCGGCGCTGGCGTGGGCGTGAATCTCGAAATGAATGCGCAAGCGGTCCTTTACCTTGACGGCGCCGCCGCCCACTTTCACCGGTTTGATGCCGTAATCGGTCTGAAGGAAAAAAACTTCTCCCTGCGCGGTCAGTTCGCCGCCGGAGAGCCGCGCGCTCAGCGGGAAGGTCACAAGCTTTTCTGCGCCGTGAAGCAGGAGCGTGCCGGTCAGCGTGAGGCGCCAACCATCGCCCTGGCGCTCGAGCTTCGTCACCCGTGTCGAACGAAAGATTATCTCCGCGTAGCGCGCGGTGTCCAAAACGCTTTCGCCCAGCATGGTAGCCTGGACTTGCTGGCGATCTTTGTCGGATTCGCCTGGATCCACGACGGTGAGCGACTTGGCGGCCACGCGCAGGGTAACGGAGGAATTCTCGAGCTTGCCTGCGTCAAACTGGACCGAGGTGCTCGTGGCCAAACGCTTTGAAAAAACCTTCCTTATACACGTTGATTTCGAGCGAGCTGTGCCCCGCGTCAAAGGAGTACGCCGTCTGCGCGGCTGCGGTTCCCGTGCGCGCGAACAGCAGGGCCGCCAAGCCGACCCAGCGAATGATTCTCATTTCCAGTTTCCTGCCAATTGTCAGAATAGGCCGGGCAAAAATCGCGGCTTGTGTCCCATCGCAGTGCGGTATTCGGGGCTGGCCATGAGCACGGCTTCTTCGGCAGACACGCGCCTCGATAATACCCAGCAGTACGCAAGGGGGATCACCACGGCGGTGATCCATGCCGTGTGAATCATCGGCAGCGCAAACAGCTCGACGAAGATGGCTGCATAGTTGGGATGCCGGACGAAGCGAAAAGGTCCGCCGGTCACCACGCCGAGGCGTGTGGAATCCATGACGTGCACACTCCAGAGATTGCCGAGCGTGAGGATCACCCACAAGCGCACGAGGTTCGAAGCCAGAGTCAGCGCGAACATGACCGCCGCGAGAATTGACAGAAACGGCCGCCGGAGGGCGATGACTTCGACGGCCGCGCCGATCAGCACGCCGGTGTGAATCAGGACAATCCATTTGAAGTGCGGCTCGGGAACCGCAACGGCCCCGCCGGCCAGCAAGCTTTCCTGATGCCGCCGCGATATCCGCAGCTCGATGAGACGAAGCAGCCCCACCGCGGCGAGCAGGGCCAGAAACAGATAGACGCTCAGGCCCATTGAAGGAGCAGAAACTCCGCGCTGAATCCCGGTCCGAAGGCGGCGGCCAGGGCCAGATCACCGGCCCGCAGCGGGCCGTTCGCGAGCCACTTGTCCAGGATAAAGAGGATCGTGGCGCTCGAGAGATTTCCGTACTCAGAAAGCACGTCCCAGGAAAATTGTGTATGGCAGCGGCGCAGGCCAAGTTGTTCTTCGATATTTCCGAGGAGCCTTGCGCCGCCGGGATGCAAAATCCATCCTTTGATTTGGCCACATTCCACGTGGTTCCGTTTCAGG
The DNA here is from genome assembly GCA_003224195.1 of Acidobacteriota bacterium. GTDB lineage: Bacteria > Acidobacteriota > Terriglobia > Acidiferrales > UBA7541 > Acidiferrum. Next base: position 9,443 of record QHYP01000103.1, read on the forward strand.
AAACCGTCCACGAGCCCGCGGATTTCCGAGCCGATCATCTCCGGCACGTCTTTGGAGAGCAGGATGTGGAAGCCGGAATCGCGGAGATCGAATCCCATGGCGTCGAGCGAATTGGGGAACGTGTAGCTTTCCGACGTCAAAACTTTCGGCCCGCGGTTTTTCCCGCCGCTCACGATGGCCGCGGCGGCGCCGTCGCCGAACAGAATGGCGGAAATCAAATTGGCTTGCGAGACGTCTTTCCTCTGGAAGGTCAGCGAAGGCAGCTCCACGGAGATGATGAGGGCGTTTTTCCCGGGGTAGGCACGAAGAAAATCG
>QHYP01000206.1:0-365 GCA_003224195.1 Acidobacteriota bacterium
AAGAGCAGCGCTTCAATGCCGATGCCGATGCCCTCCATGATGGGACGAAACTCTTCCCTTCCAAACATGGTGATCGCGCGCTTATCCGAAGGGGAGAACCGCTGCCGGTTCGCAATCGCGGCGCGAAATTGCTGCATCGCGGCGGCTTCAAACGCGGGAGCGATCGGCTCAAAAACCATCACGCTGGCGTACTTCGTGTCCCAAACGTCGCCGGCGGCTGCGTACGGAATAAAGGCGGACTCGTCGTCGCAATTGAAGTAGCAGCTATCGGCAAATTTCAAATCCATGGTGCCGATCACGGTGAAGCGGGTACCCTCGACCTTCACCGTCTCGCCGACGGCGGGTTCGCCGCTAAAGAGTTTTTT
>QHYP01000206.1:446-20837 GCA_003224195.1 Acidobacteriota bacterium
AGGCGCTCATTGTACGAAACGCCCTTGAACCTGACGGATTCACGCGTGACTCGTTTGATCAGCGGCGACTGCGCCTTCACCCATTCCGCGTCCTCGGCTTCGAACCGCACGGCCTTGCCGGCACGTTCCCCGCCGGCTTGTTCGCTGGTCGTGCCCGGCCAGGCGATCACCGCGCCCTTTCCAAAAACCTCGAAGGTGTACATCAGGACGTCGTGGAACCCCGCGCCATAGCTGAGAAGCAGCGTGACCGCGACAATGCCCCACGAAATCCCGGTCATTGTCAGCAGGCTCCGCACGGGATTCCGCCCAAGGGCCGCCCACGCCTGTTTGAAAATGTCGATCAGCATGGAAGTGATACCGCCATCGTGACTTCAGCTCCCCACTTCCCGAGGATGCCGTCCAGCTCCATTTCTATCTTTCGAATTCCCGCTTTACTTGCAACTTCAATTTCTTTTCAACCTCCTGCTTCAAACCGCAGCGCCTCAATGGGGTCCACCGACGCGGCGCGATTCGCCGGATATAACGCCGACAAAATCGCAATCACGCCGAGCAAACCAACAGAGAGCGCCCCGATCCGCCAGTTCGTCAACAGCCCGGAGAAAAATGGCGGCATGGGAAGCAGATCCACTAAACCGCAAAAGCCATACGAAATCAGCAAGCCGGCGCCGCCGCTGAGCGCCACTACAAAAATCGTTTCGATAAAGAATTGACGGAGGATCGACCCCCGCGTCGCGCCAAGCGCCATTCGCACGCCTATTTCGCGCGTCCGCTCGCGTACGCTGACCAGCATCACGTTCATGACGCCGAGCCCGCCAAGAAACAACGTGGCAATTCCCACCGCGCCCATGAAGATTTCCATGCCCACGATGATCATACGGTTGGCTTGCGAGTTTTTCACCGTGTCCCAGATGGCCGCGGCCTCCTTGTCGCGCGGGTCGAAATTATGGAGACGGCCAAGCGTACGCCGGAGCTGCTTCACGCAATCGGGATGCGTTTCAAGAGTCCACGGCGCGACAAGAAGGCGGTCCACGGAATGCTCGATGGCCGGCGGTTTGGGCGGAAAGTCGCGGCGCATCGAATTGAAGGGAATGAAAATTTTCCGCGTGTCGAAACCGTCGTAACTGGAGTTCTGTTCCTTCGACTTCATGACTCCGATCACCGTGTAGGGAACGCCGTTCAGCCAGACCGTCTGCCCCAGCGCGTCGCGGTCGGCAAAGAGCTGTTTCTTGGCATCGCTTCCGAGAAAGGCAACGTTGCGCGCCTGATCGTTGTCCTCATAGTTGTAAAACCGCCCTTGCGCCACGGTGATGCTTCGGATTTCCGTGAATGGCGGCAGGGAGCCTACGGTGCTGATCGTCCCGCTGTTGAACAAGCTGCGCGCCTGCACCTCGTTCCCAAGCTCCGGCATGACGTACTTGCAGGCGGGAGCCTCTTTCGCGACCTGCACGTAATCCTCTTCCATCCAGTGAATGAGGCGACCGGAGCGCGTGCCGCCGGCTTGCATGCTCGTTCGGCCCGAAAAGACGATCATCACGTCCTTCCCGAACGTCTCTTGATTCTTCTGTATGCCGTCGCCGAGGCCTTCTCCCGCCGCAATCATGACGGTAATCGAAATCACGCCCCAGGCGATGCCGAACATGGTGAGCAGCGTGCGCCGCTTGTGCGCCCAGAGCGTGGCCAGCGTGTCCGCCAGCAGATCACGAAAGGACATGGTATGCGGCCTCTCGGTCCCGCTTCCGCAGCTCCTACTGGAGGATGACTTGCTGCCCTTCGCTCAGCCCGGCGAGGAGTTCGGTCTTGACGCCGTTTGAAATCCCCAGTTTCACAGCGACCTTCCGCTTGCCGTTTTGGGCTTTCGCGTCGGGAAGTTCGATCGAAGCATTGCGGTCCTTGTCATAAATCATGGCCGCTTCGGGAGCCATCAGCACATTTTTCTTTTCTTCGAGAAGGATTTCGGCGTTGGCGCTCATGTTGGCTTTGAGCTCACCGGTAGAGTTTTGAATCGATACGCGCACCTCAAACGTCGTGACGTTATCCTTTTCCTTGCCCAGCGGGGAAATCTTGGTGACCTTGCCGACAAACTTCTTTTCTTTGAAGGACTCCACGACAATCCTCGCTGGCTGATCCAAATACACCTTGCCGATGTCGGCCTCGTCCACTCGTCCCTGAACATAGACCTCGCTCACGTCGCCCAGCGTCATCAGCAAAGTGGCCTGCGAGCCCAGCACGAGGATCGAGCTCACCGCGTCGCCCACATTGACGTCGCGCGAGAGAACCAGCCCGTCGATGGGGCTCACGATCGTCGAATTCCGCAGATCTTCCTCGACGCGCTCGAGCGCCGCTTTCGACTGCGACACCTGCGCCTCGGCCTTCGCCATTTCCGCGCGGGAAACGGCGATGTTCCGCTGGGCGCTCATCTGCCTGTTCAACGCGAGCTGGTAGTTCTTCTCGGCGTCCTCGGCGAGCGACTTCGAGATCAATCCGTCCTTGTACATGTTTTCGGCGCGTTCCATATTGCTCTTGAGAAAAGGCACATCCGGGCCTTCGGCATCCACTTTGTTGCGCTCGAGCGTGGAGTTCGCCGCTTCAAGGGCGGCCTGAGCGGCCTGTAAATTGGCCTGTGCCTCTCTCACGTTGGCTTCGAGCTGAACTTTATCGAGTTCCGCGAGAACCTGGCCGGCTTTGACGCGGTCGCCGTAGTCTACGTACAGCTTTTTCACGATTCCGCTGGCTTTCGATTTGATCTCGACCTTGGAAAGCGGCTGAATCTTGCCCGTTGCCACCACCACGCGCGCCAGGTCGCCACGCTCAACCGTAGCCAGCTTCGATGGGTCAATCGCATGATTCGGCCGCAGCGCGGCGGTGACCCCGTAGCCACCACCTACAACAAGCAAACTGACGATGGAAATCCAGATGATTCTCCGCCGGCGCCTTTTGGCGCTCTTGGCGTTGCCATTGCCGTTTCCATTGCCCAACATGGCAGACCCCCGCTTTCCCGGGACGAATTCTACTCCGCTATACGACGCGGATACTCGAAATGTTCCTTTTATCTCCATTTAGACGGGGTAAGTGGCGAATCGTCATGGAAGAGGCGGCGCGGCAGCCGTCTGGAATGGGAATATGTTCAGAAGGAAGGCTTGCGGCCCTTTACAGGGGCGCGCGCCGGAGCCGGAGCGCGTTGGCAATCACGGAAACCGAGCTGAAACTCATGGCCGCGCTCGCCAGCATGGGGCTCAACAGCCACCCAAGCAGCGGATAGAACACGCCTGCGGCGACGGGAATACCCAACGCGTTGTAAGCAAACGCCCACAACAAGTTTTGCCGGATATTCCGCAGCGTGGCCTGGCTCAGCCGGCGCGCGCGCACGATTCCTCGCAGGTCACCCTTGACCAGCACGATGCCCGCATTCTCGATGGCCACGTCAGTGCCCGTGCCCATGGCAATGCCGACATCCGCAGCCGCGAGCGCCGGCGCGTCGTTGATCCCATCCCCCGCCATGGCCACCACTCGTCCTTGCCCCCTCAGACGATTCACGATTTCACTTTTGCGCTGGGGCTGCACCTCCGCTTCGATTTCTTCGATCCCCAGGTCGCGGGCTATCTGCGTCGCGGTTCTCCGGTGGTCACCTGTGAGCATCACAATGCGCACTCCCTCCGCACGCAGCGTCCAAATGGCTTCTGGGGTGGATTTCTTTATGAAGTCCGTCAGCGCAATGGATCCGACCAGCATTCCGTTTACCGCCACACCGACAACACTTACGGAGGCCGAACGGTCAGTGTCCAATTCCATGCTTTGGTCCGTCGGAACAGCGGGAAATATCACGCCTCGTTCTTCCAGAAATTTCGTTGTACCCGCCAAGACACGGTCACCCAGAACGTGCCCTTCGACGCCGCCGCCCGGAGTCGCATGGAACTCAGCTACTGCTGCCAACGTCGCTCCTCTCTCTTCTGCGGCACGAACAATCGCTCGTGCCAGAGGATGCTCGCTTAGGTTCTCGACGCTCGCCGCCAGCCAAAGCAGCTTATCTCTTGAGAGCCCGCTTTCTTCAGTTACCACTACGCTCGCAACCCGCGGCTTTCCTTCGGTCAGCGTGCCGGTCTTGTCCACGACGAGCGTATCCACACGCGCGAGCGTTTCCAGGGCCTCGGCGGTGCGAATCAGAACCCCCGCATGTGCGCCACGTCCCACGCCGACCATGATGGACAACGGCGTAGCCAATCCCAGAGCACACGGGCACGCGATGATCAACACGGAGACGGCGCTCACGAGGGCGTGTGCCAGGCGCGGCTGCGGTCCGAACACCGCCCAACCGGCAAATGCGAGGATTGCCGCCGCGACTACGGCGGGAACAAAGTACGCGGACACGCGGTCGGCAATTCGCTGAATGGGGGCGCGGCTGCGCTGCGCTTCGCTGACCAGCTTTACGATTTGCGCCAGAAGCGTTTCGTTCCCTACGCGCTCAGCCTCCATCACGAAGCTGCCACTTGTGTTCAGCGTTCCGGCCGTGACCTTGTCGCCAGGCTTTTTATCGATGGGCAGCGGCTCGCCGGTCACCATCGATTCGTCCACGGCGCTCGCACCTTCGCGGATCACGCCGTCCACAGGAATGCGCTCGCCCGGACGCACGCGCAGCCGGTCGCCCACCTGCACTTGATCGAGCGTCACGTCGCGCTCGCCACCATCCGGCGAAACGACATGGGCCTGCTTCGGCGCCAGATCGAGCAGCGCGCGAATGGCGCCGCTGGTCCGCTGGCGCGCGCGCAATTCGAGCACTTGCCCGAGCAGCACGAGCGTTGTAATGACTGCCGCGGCTTCGTAATAGACGGGTACCTCGCCATGCATGCCTCGAAATGAAGGCGGAAAGGCGTGTGGAAAGAGGGTCGCAGCAACGCTGTCGAGATACGCCGCGCCGGTACCCATCGCGATCAGGGTGAACATGTTCGGGCTGCGATTCACGAGCGATTGCCACGCGCGCACGAAGAAGGGCCAGCCGCCCCAAATCACGGCAGGCGTCGCGAGAAGAAACTCCAGCCCCACGCGCCAGCTCGCTGAAAAAACGGGGCCTGCAATCCTCTCACCCAGCATTCCGAGAAGCAGGACGGACAATGAAAGCGCCGCGCTCACCCAGAACCGCCGGGTCATGTGCGCGAGTTCCGGGTCGGCCTCTACTTCCGCGAAAACATCCATGGGCTCGAGCGCCATGCCACAAATGGGGCACACGCCCGGCCCGATTTGCACAACCTCCGGATGCATGGGGCAGGTGTACCGCGTACCAGCGGCCAGCCGCTTCGATTCCGCCACCTTTATCGCGGGTGCCGGCTGCGCGGCAGGTGCGTGCGGCATCTCCATTTCGCCCGTACCGGAAGCGGTCAGATATCTTTGCGGCTCGGCCTGAAAACGCTTGGCGCAGCCCGCCGAACAGAAATAGTAGGTCTTGCCTTCGTATGCGACCTTTGCGGCACGCTTCTGCGGATCGATGATCATCCCGCACACGGGATCCTTCGCTCGCGGCCCCGGCTGTACGACATCGAACGGCGATTGTGCACTCATTCCGATCGTCCTTCTCGCGAACCCTCAGCGCGAGTACTTGTAGACCAGTTGGAGCAGTTCGTCATAGACCGCGTCCGCTTTGGATCCTGGACCGGACCGGATCGCCTGAGCGGCGCAGTGCCGGAGATGGTTGCCCATCAATGCCTTTCCCACAGCGCGTAGGGCCTCCTGCACAGAGGAGATCTGGATCAGAATGTCGGTGCAGTAGCGCTCCTCGCCTACCATGCGCTCCAGCCCGCGGATCTGACCCGCGATCCGGCGCAGCCGCCTGACATTCCTAGCCTTGATCTGAGGGTCCACGGCGACGGCTTTTCGCCTTCGAGTGCGCACGGCGCAGCCGCAGGACGCGCCTGGCCTTCTGTGTTTCGAGCTTAGAGTGTTTCTCGGCGGTGACATCTGGATACCCCCGGGTGGTATATTACATACTCCCTCCAGCTATGTCAAGACTCGCTGCGCGTCGCCTCGCCCTTCCTTCCGCTTCGGTTCAGCGGATAGGTGGCTGCTATAATCCTCCGCATGACGCTCGTCGAAGTCACCTACGAATTGCAGCGGCCGATCGGTGCCGAAGAGCTGCGTCGCTTGGGCGAGTTCGCCAACACCTACGGCCTGCGCCGCTTCCGCGTGGATGAATCGAGAAATCAGCTATCCTTTGAATACGATGCTTCGCGCCTGAAGGAAACGCAGGTGGCGCACGTTCTCCGCGAGGCGCACATCCCGGTAACCAGAAAGGTTAATTGAAAGAGCGGCGTGGTGCGTCAGGGTACGGGGGTCAAAAAAATTTGGGGCCCCCGCTTGGGTTCGGGAGCCCCGGAAGGCGCGTTTCGTTCCCGGTGTCGTTTTCACACCGGAGCGTGGGGTCATCCATCCTAGCTTCCCTCTCAGAGGCAGGTGGGAACGACCTGCAAAGATTGGCGAGAAAGCCCCTTCCGCCTCGCTCGCCTTTCCCGGCAAGTCGTCAAACGAAACGCACCCACACGTCTCTACGTTTGCACGCACCCGGCCATCCCCTTGCCAAACGAGCTTCCCACAAATCTTCCCTTTTCTACTGCTTAAGAGCTATATTCTGTCTCGCCTCTCACCGTGCCATACCCAAATTGGCATCGGGAGTTCCAAAACGAAACTCGACGCCCGCCACTCCACCGGGCCCATGCCTACAGACGGGGCCCGCGGGCTTCATGGCGCCCTCAGCAGCCGCATCTCTAACCCAGCGGAAAATCTCGCAGGCTTTGAAGCGGAAGTGCGAAAGCTTTCCGATTTCCTTTTGCGGGCTTCCTAGGACTCAAGCAGAGACGTCCTGTCTCGCCGATGGGCGCTGCTGAGCTTTCGGCCCACGGAGGAAGCTGGGCTGCGAGGAGAAATCAGGGCTGTTCGCGGAGCGCGTTTTCGAGCCCCGGAATAGCCCGATAGATTGGACCATTCCAAAACGCAGGAACCCGCGAATTCTTCGATCGCGTGTGCGAGGCATAGAGAATCGCTTCATCCCAGTCGAATCCTTTCTCCTTACAGCAGTCCGGCTCCGGCAGTGAGGTCTGCTCTTTGGCCATGCGGCCGACTTGCTCCGCAACGAGGTGTTGCGGGTCCCAAAACTGACGCGCGCGCGGGTCGGAAACCCGCGCGAGGGTGCTGCGGCTCGGTGGCGTCCAGTCCGTCAAAAGTATGGGTTCCCAGACGACCAGCACGATCAACTTCTGCTTCGGATAACGAGCGAGAAGTTGTTGAACTGCGGAGGCCCCCCGCAGGCATGCTGGTCAGGTGGGAGAAACGAGCAATATCAATCGCGCCGCTTGCGGCTCTGCATCAAATGCGGATACGAAATCGGCAAAATTGTCCGCGGAGAGCCTGGAAAGTTGCCTCTGCCCAGGCGGAACTGCGGAGGGGCCCCAAAAGTATATGCCGGCGGAGAGCAGGAGAAGCGCCAGCGCTGCGAAGACGATCCATTTCTTCTTCATTTGTAGGAACCGGAGAAATGATCGGCAAGGAAGCCGGCGATTTGTTGCGGAAAGAGTATCATCGCGCCGACAACCCCCACGGCGATCCAGAGAAAAACACTTCCGAGCACACTGCCCTTCACGGTGCACTGCCGGGCGCGGCGCTGCTGCCAGAAGCCTACGCCGAGCGAAGCGACCGAAATTACCAACAGCCAGGGGCGCAACGTTTGAAGAAAGGCACCGGCGCCGGCAGCGCCGATAGCGGCGACGAATCCCAACGGAAGGCAACAACCGATTGTTGACACAGCGCTCAGCATCGCCGCGAGCGATGCGGAAATTCCCGTGCCTTGTTTCATGAGTCCGTTCCCCGGCGGGCCTCCCGCACCGCGCGGCGAATCAGTTCCAGCGACGGCGCACCGGCTTTGTTGCCGGGATATAAGCGGCACGTCAATCCGTACGACGAGCTGTGCCCTTGCGGCTCCTCGCTTTCTTCGGCAATGTCCCGGCCGTTGATCCGAATGGTCGGCGACCCGCGAAATTGGAGCTGTTGCGCCATCTCTTCGTCCTCGACAAGAATTCTCCGCACGTCCGCCTGGATCCCTTCGGCTGCCAGAACCTGATTAAGTTGCACGAGGGCCGCAGGAAGGTGCGGACACTCAGCCACGTAAAGCACCTCGATTCTCACTTGGCACGCTCCAATTTCCGCGTTGCTGGCTCGCGCAGAAGTGGGCAGCGTTCCGATCGCTTGCCGCCTGCCCGGTTGCAGGCGCGAAGGGCCAGGTTCAATTCGCGTCTCAGCTTTTGGAGGCCGGCGAGTTTTTGCCGTATTTGAAGAATTTTCTGTTCCAAACGGCGGCGCACCGGGGCGCAAGGCTGCAAACCGCTCCGCCTCAACTCCAGGAGTTCACGAACCTCGGAAAGAGTAAACCCAAGCGCTTTGACGCGGCGGATAAACGCCAGCGCTTCGAGGTCGCTTTCCCCGTAGCGGCGGAAGCCGCCGGCCGTGCGCGGCGCGTGCGGTAGAAGAGCGCTGCGCTCATAGAAACGGATGGCATCCACGCTCACGCCGGTCTTCTTCGCGACGGCGCCGATTTGCATTCCCTAGCCTCCCCGTTCCGAACTCTACAACCTGGAGTATAGTCCAGAGTCAAGCCTCGCTGGCAGGATTCGCGCTGAAGCGCTCTGCCCGCTATTTTCGCGGCTTTGGATGTTCCGTCTAATCCACCGTCCATGATTGCGGACAACTTCGGGCTAACGAGGGAACAAGTGGCGCGCCTGCCAAAAGGATCTCAAGGTATTCTGGGTTGAACGGACTTGCGCTCTACGATTGCAAACGGCGGCCGTCAGGCCTTCTGCGCTTGCCGCCGCAGGAACGTCGGCACATCGAGGTCATCGGTTGGAACATCGTGGCCGACCTCGTGGACGTTTTGTTGCACCTGATGCACGACATTGGGCGATTCGCCAGGGCCCATCCCGGCGGCGGCCGAAGCAGCGAGCGGCACCTCTCGGCCCGCTTTCCAGGTCTTGGGCAAAAACGCGGGGCGTTGCTGCGCCGAACGCTTCACTTCGCGGAAGCCCGCAGCGATGACGGTAATTTTGACGGCATCTTTTATCGCGTCGTCCTGCACGGCGCCAAAGATGATGTTGGCGTTTTCGTGCGCCGCCTTCTGGATGACGGATGAGGCTTCGTGAACTTCGTGCAGCGTGAGGCTCGAGCTCCCGCTGATGTTGATGAGAATCCCGTGCGCTCCATGGATGGAGTTGTCCTCAAGGAGCGGACTGGAGATGGCTCGATTGGCCGCATCCACAGCGCGGTTCGAGCCGGTGGCCACGGCCGTGCCCATGACGGCGTAGCCCTGCCCCTGCATGATTGCTTTCACGTCAGCGAAGTCGCGGTTGATGATTCCCGGCACGGTGATGATGTCCGAGATGCCCTGCACAGCTTGGCGAAGAATGTCGTCCGCGATGCGGAACGCGTCGAAGAAGCTGGTACCGCGCTCGACAGTTTCCATCAATCGCTCGTTGGGGATGACGATAACCGTGTCCACGGCGCCGATGAGTTCGGTGAGCCCCTGCTCCGCTTGCATCATGCGGCGTTTGCCTTCGAAGGCAAAGGGCTTGGTCACGACAGCGACCGTGAGCGCGCCGAGTTCCGAAGCGAGCGAAGCCACCACGGGCGCTGCGCCCGAGCCGGTGCCGCCGCCAAGGCCCGCCGTGATGAAGATCATATCCGCGCCTTCCAGCGACTCGATGATCTTGTCCGTATCCTCGAGCGCGGCTTTGCGGCCGATTTCTGGGTTGGCGCCAGCGCCGAGGCCCTTGGTGAGTTTGGCTCCGAGCTGAAGTTTTACGGGCGCCTGTGAGAGCTTCAACGCTTGCAAATCGGTGTTTGCGGCGATGAACTCCACGCCCTCGACCTTGGCCCGGATCATGCGATTGACGGCGTTGCAGCCGCCGCCGCCTACGCCCACGACTTTGATTTTAGCCGGCTGAATCTCCTCGCTGAAGCTCATCCGGATTCCTGCATCTTTCGCTGTCATGCTCCCCCCGTTCCCACCAGTTTCGCCACGCCGCGCTCCGGGCCGGTCCCGGCTTTGCCGGGATGGATCACGAGGCGCCGGCGAACATGGCCTTGAGTTTGGCTACCAGGTTTCCCGAGCGCTGCTGCGCGCTGCGCCGCGCGCGCGCGCCGTACAACACAAGCCCCGCAACTGTGGCATAGTCCGGCAGCGCGACCGCTTCGGGCAAATCCACCAGACCCCGCGGCTCGGCAATGCGCACGGGCAGATGAAACGCCTGCTCGGCCAGTTCGGCCAAGCCGTCGAGGCGAGCACCGCCTCCTGCGAAGACGAGCCCCGCGGGTATGAGAGAAAGAATGCCTTCGCGCTGCAAGTCGTCGTGAATCAGCGCCAGAAATTCCTGCGCGCGGGGCTCGATGATTTCGCTGAGCATCCGCGCAAAAACGGTTCGCCGCGGACGGTCGCCGACGCTTGCAATTTCGATGGCCATGTCTTCGCGGAGGAGTGCCGGCGCCGCGCGGCAGTGATGCTGCTTGATTCTTTCGGCTTCCGGAATGGGCGTGCGGAGACCGACAGCAAGGTCGTTGGTGAAATGATCGCCCCCCACACCTATTGCGCTCGTGTGGCGGACCACACCGCCTCCGTAAACGATAAGCTCGGTGGTGCCACCTCCGATATCGAGCAGGCAGCAGCCCAGGTCGCGCTCGTCCTGCAGGAGACAGGATTCCGCTGAAGCGAGTGGCTCGAGGACCGTGTCGCTGATGAGGATGCCCGCGCGATTCGCGGCGGTGACCAGATTTTGCGTAGCCGAAGCGGAGGCCGTGACGACGTGCACGTTGACTTCTAGGCGCTGGCCGAGCATCCCGAGCGGATCGCGGATGCCGTCCTGCGCGTCGACGATGAATTCGTGCGGCAAAACGTGCAGGACTTCGCGGTCTTCCGGAAGCGTGATGTTGCGCGCGGCATCCACGGCGCGGCGAACATCCTCGCGCTCGATGTCGCGCGGGCGATTGCCGAGGGTTATGCCGCCTCGGCTATTCACGCCGCGGACGTGGCCCCCCGCGACTCCCATCACGGCAGATTCGACGGGAACTCCCGCGACCCCTTCCGCTTCCTCGACCGCGCGGCGGATCGAACTGACGGTGGCATCGAGATTGACGATGATGCCCTTGCGCAAACCCTTTGATTCGGCCGCGCCGAGGGCGAGGAATCTCACTTGTTCTTCATCCTGCTCCGCAATCAGCGCGCAGGTTTTTGTGCTGCCGATGTCCAGCCCTACCAGGTAACGGTCCCTCTTGCCCAACGGACTGACTCCCCCCGCCCCGACAAATCGGAGCGCCACTGCTAATGCAACTTCTGTTTTGGCGGCCCGGCCGCGGCTTGACGCGCCACGGACCGCCGCCCGGAATGATTCGCGGCAGGCGACCCGGCGACGTTCGCCTCCGGATTCACCACCACTTGCCGCGTGTACTGCAAATCGATCGACTGAATCGAACCAGCGTTGGCCTGCCATAAACTGAAGTTGTCCACCAACATCCGGTACTTGCCGACGAAATCGCCCTGTCCAAAGTGAACCGTCACCGGCTGCACGCCAGCGCCTCCGGCCAGCCCCGTCATGACGACGCGCAAATCCCTCGCGTTCGAGACGTCCACTTCGCTCACGCGCTCGGAAGAACCGGATTTCACGAGGTCGATGTCCTTCAAGAATTGCTGGTAGGTCTGCATGCGGCGCTCGCGCTCATCCCGCGGGACACTTTCCCCGATGCCAGTCACAATCGGAAACTGAAACTCCTGGTCGGTGGGACGATCGAGAATCACGCCATGTGCGTCAATCAGAAAAAGTTCGGTGCCGGAGCACAAGAACGCGACGGGCGTGCGCTCTGTCACCTCCACGCGAATGCGGTTCGGCAGGATGCGCTGCACACGTGCCTGTTCGATCCAGGCCAGGGACTCGATTGCGCCGCGCCGCTGTCCGAGCGGTGCGCGCAGGACGCTGCGGCCCCGGTCAGCGTAAAACTTGTCCACGATCGCCTGCCGGCCAATCACGTGATTGCCAAGGACTTCAATCTGTTCCGGTCTCGTAAGCAGCACGCGCGGCGAATACAGCAAGAATTTGCCGCCGACATAGGCGACGGCGACTCCCGCACCGCCCGCCAGAGTCACAACGAGCAATCGGCGATAGAAAAGCCAGGAGCGTCCCGTAAATTTCTTGCGGCGAATCTCAACCGGCTTTTGACGCCGCAGATATCGCGGTTCGTCGTCGGTGTGCAGCTCTGCCTGGTAGACAGCTTCCAATAACGAATCAGCCGCCCGCATATTCCGCGGCATGGATTTCACGCGGTCCAGAGGATCACCTCGTTTTCGAGCACGACACCGAATGCCTGGCGGACGCGCTCGCGCACGTCCGCGATCAAAGCCAGCATATCTGCGGCGCCGGCGCGGCCCGCATTAATGAAAAAGTTGGCGTGGCGGTCGCTCACCCGCGCATCTCCCACGCTATGGCCCTTCAGGCCAAGCTCATCGATCATCCTCCCGGCCGAAGCTCCCGGAGGATTCTTGAAAATGCAACCCGCGCTTTTCTGATTAAGCGGCTGCGACGCGCGCCGCTTTTCATTGCAGATACGAATCCCCTGGAGGATTTCCTTGAACGGCTTGGAGGGAAGTTCCAGCTTCACCGCGAGCATAATATCATCAGGCGCGAACGAAGTGTGCCGGTATTCGAAGGAAATTTGATCGCCGAGCAGCGTCTCGATGCGGCAGTCGGCGGCCCGGTAGAGGGTGATCTCCCGGACATACGTGCCGATTTGCATCCCGTAGGCTCCCGCGTTCATGCGCAAGGCCCCTCCCACGGTGCCGGGAACGCCGATCAGGCCCTCCATTCCGCCAAGATTGTTTTTCGCGCAGAAGGTGACCGTGCGCCCGAGGTCGGCTGCCGCGTCCACACTGGCAAAATTGCCGTCGAGACGCACCTCCGGATCCTGCCCGACGAGCTGCAGGGCAACCCAGGGCAACTCGCCGTCTTGGACGAGCAGGTTTGTTCCGCCACCCAGGAAGCGATGGGGAATGCCGTGCTCTTCGAGGAGGTGGAGCACTGCGGGGATCGTCTCGTGCCTTTTCAGCCGAAGCAGGTCGGTCGTGCCGCCGATCGCGAGCGAGGTCATATCGGCAAGGGCGGACCCGCTGCGCACCTCGACGCCAAGTTCGGGCAGCGCGGCAAGTAACTTAGGTTCGCTAATCTTCATGTGCGCTCGTGTCAGCTCTTCTCAATTCGTGCGCGACCTCGGGCAGCCGCGCGTGCGCGCCCAGGAGAACGACGAGCTCATTACTGGCGCGGCTGACGCTTCCGGCCCCGATGGTCAGGACCGCATCACCAGGACGCGCCTCCCTGATGAGCTTCTCGATGCCCTCCCGCATGGAAGCAAAATAGAAAACGTTCTTATGGCCCGCGTCACGGATTGCGCCGGAGAGCGCCTCGCTCGTGATCCCGGGAATCGGAGTCTCGCTCGCCGCATAGATATCCGCCAGAACGAGAACATCGGCCTGATTGAACGCGCGGCTGAATTCATCCCAGAGATGCTGCGTGCGTGTATAGCGATGCGGCTGGAAAAGAACGAGCAGGCGGTTGAACTTGCACCCGCGGGCCGCCTCGAGCGTGGCGCGAATCTCGGTAGGGTGATGGCCATAATCGTCGATCACGGTGACGTCGTCCACGACCCCCTTGATGTCGAACCTGCGCCCGACGCCGGAAAAATGCGCCATTCCTTCGCGGATGAGTTCCGCGGGCACGCTGAGATAGAGCCCGACGGCAGCCGCCGCAGCGGCGTTGCGCACGTTATGCATCCCCGGCGGATGCGCCAGGCAAAAAACCCCGAGGTCATCTCCTTTGTATGTCAGGCGGAACGAACTACCGAATCCTTCGAGCTTCACGTCGCTGATGACTAGATCAGCCTGACTCGATGTGCCGTATGTAATGATGGGGCGCTTGACGTTCGGAATGATGGCCTGAACGTTGGGCTCGTCCAGGCAAAGGATTGCGGCCCCATAGAACGGCACGCGGTTCACGAATTGTGTGAATGCGTCTTGAATATCTTCGAGCGAACTATAGTGGTCGAGGTGTTCGCGGTCGATCGTCGTCACGACTGCAACGACGGGCGCCAGCAGGAGAAACGTGCGATCGCTTTCGTCCGCCTCGACGACGAAATAGTCGCCTTTCCCCAGCCGCGCCGTCGTCCCGACTTGATTCACCCGCCCGCCGACGACAAAAGTTGGGTCGAGATGCGCCGCCGCTAGGACCGCGGCCACAAGCGAAGTGGTGGTCGTCTTTCCGTGCGCCCCGCCGACCGCGATCCCATGTTTCAGGCGCATCAGCTCTGCAAGCATCTCCGCGCGCGGGATTACCGGAATTTTCTGTTTGTGGGCCTCGACGACTTCCGGATTGTCCGGCTTGATCGCCGATGAGGTCACAACCACGTGCGCCCCTTCCACATTTTCCGCCCTGTGGCCGTCGCGGATCACCGCGCCAAGATTTTGCAGGCGCTCAGTGATCGGAGAAGGCTTGATGTCCGAGCCCGAAACGGAATAGCCGAGCGTCAGCAGCACCTCCGCGATCCCGCTCATGCCGATGCCGCCGATGCCCACTAGATGAATGCGCTGAAAATTTCGAAACGAGACCATCACGAAGACACCGCCCCGGGCTGTTCCGTCAATACGCGGGTCAAGGCCACCTCTTCGATCTGATTCACGATGTCGCGGGCGGCGTGCGGCTGGGCAAGGCGACGCGCGCTTCGAGACAACTCTTCGATTTTCCCGGGCTCATCGAGAAGGGAAAAGATTTCCTGCGATAAACGCTCCGGCGTGAGTTCCGGCTCGGAAATCACGCGGCCGGCGCCGGCGCGGGCCATCTCCTGAGCGTTGCGCAACTGATGACTGTCCGTGGCGGCCGCGAATGGAATGAAGATGGCCGCGCGCCCGGCGGCGGCAAGCTCCGCTGCAGTGGTGGCTCCCGCCCGGCAGACGATCAGGTCTGCCCAGGCAAACCGATCCGGCATATTCATGAGAAACGGCACCACTTCCGCAGCAAACTCACGCCGCGCGTAGGCAACGCGCACGGCGTTATAGTCGCGCTCGCCCGTCTGGTGCACGACGCTCAATTCGTTTTTTCGTGTCGCCAGCCGATCCATCGCGTCCACGAATGTTCGATTGATGGGCAGCGCGCCCTGGCTGCCGCCTGTGACAAGCAAATGAAAGGGTCTCTCGGGCTTGCGCACCGGGGCCGCAAAGAATTCCGCCCGGACGGGACACCCGGTGAGAATCGCCTTGTCGCCCCAGCCGCGCGCGGCAACTTCATAGCCGGTCGTAATGCGCTTCGCAATGCGCGCCAGGATCCGGTTGGTGAAGCCCGGCTCGGCGTTTGGTTCGAAGATAACGTTCGGCACGCCGTTGAGCCACGCCGCGAGCAGCATCGGCCCGGCAGCGTAGCCTCCCACACCGAATGCCGCAACCGGCTTATGTCGGCGCAGGACGTTTGCCGCGTCGCGCATCGCGGGCGCGAGCATGGCCAGGTTCTTCAGCAGCATTGCTCCGCGCTTGCCTTTGAGGCCCGCCACTCGCAGCGTCTCGAGCGGCAATCCTGCCTGCGGCACGAGCTTCATCTCCAGTCCGCGTTGTGTGCCCACCAGCACGACTTCTCTTCCTCCACCTCGAGAAAGCCATTCTTTCGCGATGGCTATCGCCGGAAAAACGTGGCCTCCGGTGCCGCCGCCTGCGATGAGGAGCTTCACGCCCTCATTCCCTTCATCATTTCGGACAAAGTCCTTTTCTACTTGCCGCGAGAAAAAATTGCTCCATCCTGCTCCGGTCGCGCCATTCTTCGCCGTTTGCAGCGATGCAAAATCTCCGTTCGCGGTCCGCATTTCTGTCCATCGCAGCCATCACCACTTCGGCTCTTCGGCCTGCTGACTGATTTTCAGAAGCACGCCGGTGGCCAATAGCATCACGAGCAGGCTCGAACCGCCGTAGCTCACAAACGGCAGCGGAATGCCCTTCGTCGGCACCATGCCCAACACGACGGCGAAGTTGACCAATGCCTGGCTCAGCACCATTGCGGTGATGCCCACCGCGAGGAGCCGGCCGAATCGGTCCGGCGCGCCCATCGCGGCGCGGATGCCGCGCCATCCGTAGACTGCAAATAGAGCGAGGACGACGAGCGCCCCAAGGAAGCCCAACTCCTCGCAGATCACGGCATAGATGAAATCGGTGTGCGCTTCCGGCAAGTAAAAAAGTTTCTGCTTGCTCTCCATCAGGCCCACGCCGGTAAGGCCGCCTGAGCCCACGGCAATCAGTGACTGCAAGAGCTGAAACCCCTTCCCTTGCGGATCAGCTTCCGGATTGAGGAACGCGAGCACGCGGTCATGCCGGTAACCCACATAAGCAATCTGAAAATAGAGCACGGGTATGGAACAGAGCGCCCCAACCCCGACCCACTCCGACGACAGTCCGGCTGCAAACAAGACCGTGAAAGCAATCAGCGCGATTTCGATGGAAGTCCCTAGATCCGGCTGCAACACCACGAGCACAATAAAAAGGAGAACGGGAGCAATCGCCGGCGCCAGCCTCTCCTTGAAATCCTCCTTGCAAAACTCGATGCGCGAGGTTTTGCGCCCTTTCAGGTCCAAAAACCATGCCAGGTAAAGGATCACGGCGAGTTTCGCGAGTTCGGAAGGCTGAAGGTGTACGGGGCCGAGCGGGATCCAGCGGTGCGTGGCGTGCGATTTGTCCAGGAAAAGCACTGCGATGAGCATCGCGAAAACCACGGAGACGACGCTGATCACCGCGGCGGGCTCGCGGAGCCGCCGATAGTCCAGCCGCATCAGCAGAATCATCCCCGCCAAACCCAGCACCAGCCACGCAATCTGCCGCACGAGGAAATAGATGGAATGACCGTATTCTTCTTTGGCTGTGACTGCCGAAGCGCTGAACACCATGAAAGTGCCAATCAGGCACAAGGCGAGCGTCGCCCCAAGCAACCACCGATCGGTCCCCGGTCGCCGCGGCATGCCTACCCCTTTCTCTCCTGCCCTGACGCAGCCCGGGCCGACGCAGGCGCAACATGCTCTTCGAGCTGCCGCACGAGCTGCTTGAACCTTCGACCCCGATGCTCGTAGTTCTGGAACTGGTCGAAGCTCGCGCATGCCGGAGCCAGCAGAACGGTGTCGCCCGGCCGCGCGCGGCGCGATGCGATTTCGACGGCGCGCTCAATTGTTCCCGTGCGCTCGATGCTCACGCTCTCCGCAATCTGTTTCTCGATTTTGTCCGCGGCCGCGCCGATCAGCAGCGCGAGCGCCGCCTTTTCGCGCAGCGATTGTTGCAAAACCGTGTAGTCGCTCCCCTTGTCTTTGCCGCCCAGAATCACAAGAATGCGGCCCGGAAATGCATCCAGCGCCTTGAGCGTGGCATCCACGTTGGTGGCTTTCGAATCGTTGTAGTAGCGGACGCCTTGGATTTCGGCCACAAATTCCAGGCGATGCTCGACGCCCGCAAAGCTCGTCACACCCGTTGCAATGGCCTCAGGCGGCGCACCACTGAGAAATGCAGCTGCGGCTGCCGCCAGCACGTTTTCGAGATTGTGGGCGCCCGGCAAGCCGATGTTTTCGCGGCGGAGAAGCACCTCCTCGGTCCCTCCGCGCCGAAACACGATCTCGCTGCCGCGAAGCAACGCACCCTGGTCAATCGCCTGCCTTCGGCTGAACCAGAACACCTGAGCACGAGTCGGTGCGTATGCCTTCAGCCCGGGGTCATCGGCATTCAAGATAGCGGCGTCGCCCTTGGTCTGGTTTTCAAAGAGGCGCGCCTTGGCGCGGCCGTAGGCATCGAGGGAGGGATGCCGGTCCAGATGGTCGGGCGTGAGGTTCAGCAAGACGCCGATGTCGGGCCGCAGCGATTCGATCAGTTCGAGCTGAAAACTGCTCATCTCAACGACGCAAATGCTGGAATCGCTTGTCTCTTCCACGCGCGCGACGAGCGGCGTGCCGATATTGCCGGCAAGAATCACGGGGAAACCCGCTGTTTCGAGCACATGAGCAATGAGGGCCGCCGTCGTCGTCTTTCCATTCGAGCCGGTGATGCCGATGAGCTTTCCTTTCAAAAAGCGATACGCCAGCTCGATTTCGCTCCAGATAGGAATGCCTTTCGCCCGCGCCGCTTGCAAAAATGGCGTATCCGCAGGGACGCCCGGGCTCGGGACGATCAACTCCTGAACCAGAAATGTCTCCTCGCGGTGGCCGCCCAGCTCCAAGACGCATCCCGCCGCGCGCAGCTTGGCCGCGGCCTCGCTGACTTCGCTTTCCGGACGCGCTTCCGTGGCGGTGACCCGCGCGCCACGCGCCGCGCAGAACAGCGCCGTGGCGATGCCCGTTCGCGCCAGGCCAACCACCAGCACGCGCTTGCCCTTCAATTCGTACGCCTGGGTCATCCCTCTACCTCAGTTTTAGCGTCGTCAGCGCAAAAAGCGCGAAGACCAGCGCCGCAATCCAGAACCGCACAATGACTTTCGATTCGCTCCAGCCGATAAGCTCGAAGTGGTGGTGAATCGGCGCCATCCGGAAGACACGCTTTCCGCGCAGCCGGAATGATCCCACTTGCACGATCACGGACAGAGCTTCGATCACAAATATCCCGCCAACGAAGAAAAGCAGAATTTCCTGCTTGATGATCACGGCGATGACGCCCAGTGTTCCTCCGAGAGAGAGCGAGCCGACATCGCCCATGAACATTTCGGCGGGATGCGCGTTGTACCAGAGAAACCCGAGCGATGCTCCGACCAGAGCGCCGCAGAACACCGTCAATTCACCGACGCGGGGGATGTATTGAATCTCGAGATAAGTTGCCCAGCGATAGTTGCTGCTTACATAGGTGATGACCGTCATCGCCCCGGCGGCGATCACCGTGCACCCGATTGCTAGGCCGTCGAGGCCATCGGTGAGGTTTACCGCATTGGAGGAGCCCGTGATCACCGTGGCCACGAAAACGAGGAACGGGATATAGGCCAGTGGCCAGAGAAGCGGATGTTTGCTGAGGGAATGAACCACCAGGTCCGGATGCACCCGCTTCAGGAACGGGAACACCAATTCCGTAGAATAAGCGCGATAGTTGGCGAGATACAGCAGCACGATACCCACCGCCAGGCTCACGAGGACTTGCAGCACAATTTTCTGGCGACCCGTCAATCCGCGGTTCTGCTGCCGGGAGACTTTCGAGTAGTCATCTCCGAAACCGATCGCGGCGAAAGTTACGAGCGAGAACAGCGCCAGCAAGATGAAGGGATTTGTCAAATCGGCCCAAAGCAGGGTTGGCACCGCCGCTGCAAGTACGATCAACACGCCGCCCATCGTCGGCGTACCTGCTTTCTTGCGGTGCTCCTGCGGGCCTTCTTCGCGGATGTACTGCTCGATTTGCAGCTCGTGCAGCTTGCGAATGACCCAGGGGCCGAAGACGAGCGCAAGAAAAAGCGCCGTCAGGCTCGCGTAAGCTGTGCGCACCGTGATGTAGCGAAAAACGTTCAACGGGCTGAAGTAACGGCGCAGCACTTCAAAGAGCAGGTAATAGAGCATCTCAGTGATGCCCCCCCGGCACCGGGATGGTGGCTCGCGTTTGCCGCGCCAGGAGCGCGTCCACAATGCGTTCCATCTTCACGCCGCGCGAACCTTTGACCAGCAGCAAGTCCCCCGGGGCCACAAAATCCGCCAGGAATTTCGCGGCGTCCTCCGAGGAAGCGAAGAAGCGCGTCTGCGCCCGCGGATGGCCCGCGGCGATGGCGCCTTCGACGATCTGCTCCGCGTTTCCCTGTACGCCCAGAATCCAATCCACCTTGTGTGTATTTGCCGCCGTGCGGCCCGCCTCGCGGTGCAGTTCCGCCGATGTCTCTCCCAACTCGAGCATCTCGCCCGCGGCGAGGATGCGCCGGCGGAACTGCGGCGTTGCGGCAAGAAGCTCGATCATGGCCGCTAACGCCGCGGGACTCGAGTTGTAGCTGTCGTTGATCACCGCCGCCCCATCATTGAAGTGCAGCAATTCGCCCCGCATCGCCGCCGGTCGCAATCCCGGAAACACGCGCTGCGCCTCGGCCGCCCCGACTTCCCACAAGCTCGCGGCCGCAAGCGCGGCGAGGGCGTTTGCCACCGCGTGACGCCCGGGAATGGCCAGCTCTAGCCGCGTGCGCCCTTCCGGCCATACCGCCGTGAACGAGGAACCAAGCGCGCCGCGGTCCTCGATTGCTTCCGCGCGAAAATCCGCTCGTTCTTCTATGCCGTAGGTCAGCACGCGACCCGGCGCATAGGCCGCAAACGCCGCCACTCGCGGATCGTCCGCGTTCAAAACAGCAACCGAGCCGGATCCAT
>QHYP01000071.1:0-5538 GCA_003224195.1 Acidobacteriota bacterium
CTCGCTCGCGCTCCTCCGGCGCGTTGTCAATCGTGTCAAACGCCCGGAATTGCACCTTGGGGTTCGACTTCGCCAACACCTTGGTGATGGCCGCCGTCAACGTCGTCTTCCCGTGATCAATGTGCCCAATCGTCCCAATGTTTACGTGCGGCTTCGACCGCTCGAATTTCTCCTTCGCCATTGCTTCTTTTGCTCCTCAATTGACCGCTTCGCGGTCAGCGATCTCTTCGAAGTGCGAGAACCAAAATCTGAGCCCAAGGAACCCCTAGCGTGTGACCCGGCCGGTCGCTTTGGCGATCACCTCGTCGGCAATCGATGCGGGCGCTTCGGCATAATGCGAAAAATGCATCGTAAAATTGGCGCGGCCCTGCGAGCGGCTGCGCAAATCCGTGGCATAGCCGAACATCTCCGCCAGGGGCACCTCGACGCGGATCACGTTGCTCCCCGCGCGGTTTTCCGTGCCCTGAATCTGCGAGCGCCGCGCATTCAGGTCGCCGAACACCTGGTGCATATACTCTTCGGGTGTAACGACTTCCACCTTCATGATGGGCTCGAGAAGCGTCGGCGAGGCCTTTCCGCACGCCTCTTTGAACGCCATCGAGCCGGCAATCTTGAACGCCATTTCCGAGCTGTCCACTTCGTGGTAGCTGCCGTCCACGAGCACGACAGCGATATCCACCATCTCGTAGCCGGCGAGGATGCCGGTTTCCATTGCTTCGCGGATGCCCGCCTCGATCGGCGGGACGAATTCCCTCGGAATTGAGCCGCCGATGATTTTGTCGATGAAGAGCAAACGGTGTTCTTTGTCGAAGCGCCACTTCCCGCCCCGCCCGGCGATTTGCTTCGCAAGGGCGTCGAGTTCGTCGGTGGACATTTCGTGCATGTCTTCGTGATCAGAGCTTGGCAGCGGATGAACTTCGATCCTGCAGTGGCCGTACTGGCCGCGGCCGCCCGTTTGGCGGATGTATTTGCCCTCGGCTTCGGCCTTCTTGCGGATCGTTTCGCGGTAGGCCACCTGCGGCCGTCCGACGCTGGCCTGCACGTTGAACTCGCGCATCATGCGGTCCACGATGATTTCGAGATGCAGCTCCCCCATACCAGAGATGAGGGTCTGGCCCGTGTCGGGATCCGTGTGCACGCGAAACGTCGGGTCTTCCTGCGCGAGCTTCTGCAGAGCCGTCCCGAGCTTGTCTTGGTCGGCCTTGGTTTTCGGCTCGATGGCCACCGAAATCACCGGCGCTGGGAAATCGATGGCTTCGAGAATGATAGGCTTCGACTCGTCGCACAGCGTGTCGCCGGTCGTCACGCTCTTCAGGCCGACACAGGCGGCGATATCGCCCGCGTAAACGGCGTCAATTTCTTCACGCTTGTTGGCGTGCATTTGCAGCAGGCGGCCGATGCGTTCGCGCGTGCGCTTGGTCGAGTTGTACACATAGCTGCCGGCTTTGAGCACGCCGGAATAAACGCGGATGTACGTCACTTGCCCGACAAAAGGATCGGACATGATTTTGAACGCGAGCGCCGAAAACGGCTGCTCGTCCGAAGCGCGGCGCAGCGCCGCCTCCTCATTCTCCGGATTAGTGCCCTCGACGGGCGGCACCTCCAGCGGCGATGGCAGAAAATCCACCACCGCATCGAGCAGCGGCTGGATGCCTTTGTTTTTGAAGGCCGAGCCCGCAAGAACGGGAGTAATTTTCAGCGCGATGGTCGAGCGGCGGATGGAAGCGCGCAGCTCTTCCGGCGTCAAGGTGTGCTCGGAGAGGAATTTCTCAAGGACGGCATCGTCGTGCTCGGCGACGTATTCGACGACCTTGTTGCGGTGTTCTTCGTAGAACGGCTTGTCGATCGCCGAAGCTTTCAACGCCGCCGCGACGTCCGCACGCGACGCCAGGAAAGTCTTGTCCCACAGCTTTTCAACCTCGAACACTTCAAACTTCGCGCCGAGCGTCTCCTCGAGCCAAACGATCACCTTCTGCTCGATAAAATCGATCACGCCGATGAAGGAATCTTCTTTGCCGAGGGGATACTGGACGGGAACAGG
The DNA here is from genome assembly GCA_003224195.1 of Acidobacteriota bacterium. Lineage (GTDB taxonomy): Bacteria > Acidobacteriota > Terriglobia > Acidiferrales > UBA7541 > Acidiferrum. The sequence goes on from QHYP01000071.1 coordinate 2,042, forward strand.
GTGGGCGCCGAGCCGCTGCCGCATCGAGCGGATACAGTAGTCAAAATCCGCTCCGACGCGGTCCATCTTATTGACGAATGCGATGCGCGGCACGCGGTACTTGTCCGCCTGCCGCCAGACGGTTTCCGACTGCGGCTGCACGCCTGCAACCGCATCGAACAGCGCCACCGTGCCGTCCAGCACGCGCAGCGAGCGTTCGACTTCCACCGTGAAGTCCACGTGGCCCGGCGTGTCAATGATGTTGACGCGATACTTTTTTCCGGAGCGCGTCCAGGCCGCGGTAGTTGCCGCGGACGTGATCGTGATTCCGCGCTCGCGCTCCTGCTCCATCCAATCCATCGTGGCGGTGCCTTCATCCACGCTGCCGAGCTTGTAGGTCACGCCCGTATAGAACAGGATGCGCTCGGTCGAGGTCGTCTTCCCGGCGTCAATGTGCGCCATGATCCCGATGTTGCGCGTATCTTCGAGTTTGAATGCCCGGCCCATCTCTATTTCCTGAAACCTTTCGCCCTGACTCCAGCTACCACCGATAGTGCGCGAAGGCCTTGTTGGCCTCAGCCATGCGGTGCACGTCTTCTTTCTTCTTCATCGCCCCGCCGCGCGAATTGGAGGCGTCAATCAATTCGTCGGCCAGCTTGTCCACCATGGTCTTCCCGGCGCGGTCGCGCGCGTACTGCAGCAGCCAGCGGATGGCCAGCGACTGCCGCCGGAAGGGATTCACTTCCACCGGTACCTGATAGTTCGCGCCGCCCACGCGCCGTGTTTTCACTTCCAGAACCGGCTTCACGTTTTCGATCGCTTTCTTGAAAACCTTGAGCGCGTCGTCGTTCGTTTTCTTGGCCACCTGGTCCATCGCGCCGTAAAAGACGCGCTGCGCCGTCGAGCGTTTGCCTTCCCACATCATCGAACAGATGAACTTCATCACCAGGTCGTTGTTGTAGACCGGATCAAGCTGCGGCGCCCGGTGGGTGACTTGTCCTTTGCGAGGCATTGCCTTCCATCGCTCCTTCGCGCGGCCGCTATTTCTGAGCGGCCTTTGGGCGCTTCGCCCCGTACTTGGAACGCCCCTGCTTGCGGTTTTCGACGCCGGCGGCGTCCAGCGTCCCGCGCACGATGTGATACCGCACGCCCGGCAAATCCTTCACGCGGCCTCCGCGCACGAGCACGATCGAGTGTTCCTGCAGGTTATGGCCGATGCCGGGAATGTAGGTCGTGACTTCAACGGCGTTCGTCAGCCGCACGCGGGCCACTTTGCGCAGCGCCGAGTTCGGCTTCTTCGGCGTTTGCGTGTACACGCGAATGCACACACCCCGCTTTTCCGGACAGCCCATCAACGCGGGCGATTTCGTCTTGGCGCGAATGTTCTCGCGTCCCATGCGTACGAGTTGCGAAAATGTCGGCACAGCGCTCCCTCAGCAAACGTGGCCCTCAAGCCGTCAACTTTCTGCGCGACTGCGGAACGGGCCATTTCGTCTGCAGCCGGTTAATGACCAATTTCTTGGTTGGCCGCGGAGCGGCCGAAAAACACGTACGACATTCTTCGCGCTTTCTGCGCCAAGACACACGCAAGCGCGAAAGCGCGTCAAGTTTCGGAAAGGCCTACGTGCGAATCCGGAGGAACCAGCAAGAAGCTCCGCACCGCTCCAGAAAGTAGGGCTTCACTTCTGGTCTCGATTGGAGTGGCTCACTCGGCTTTGCGGGGCTGGCGCCCCATTCCGGCCGCTCTTCCGCTCCATTCCTTCGTGCCTTGTTCCGGAGCCGAAGATCTTCCCTTCCAACTACAGGGTCCCATACCCCCTGACAAGTCGAGAAGTATAAAGAGAAAACTTCCATCTGTCAAATCGCTTTGGTGAAGGCTCGGTGGGAAAGGTTGTGCAAAACCTATGCAGCCTATTCAGTAACCTAATGCGTGGTCGGAATGGTTAGGTTCCGCAGGAGATAAGCAGATTGGGAAGAACCCCAGGCCGATGGGGGCTCCGAGCGGGCGGGGCAGATCCCTAGTTACCCATTTGTTTTCTATAAGTTAGGCTCCTATTTTCTTTCTTGACCCTTCATTGGCACGGGCGTGTGCCGCCCAATGACCGTCTGTCCGCCTTGGAGCTCAATGTAGCCGTCCCGGATCACGAGGTCCACTTTTGCAAGGTCGTCCAGGTTTACATCCGGTCTGCCGGCGACGACCAGGACATCCGCCAGCTTCCCCGGTTGGAGGGTCCCGAGCCGATCATCCATGTCCAAGATTTCGGAGTTGGTTTTGGTGGCCGCCATGAGCGCGTCGCTAGCGGTCCCACCTACAGCCACAACCTGTTTTAATTCAGTGATATACGGCCATGGCATGTACCTATACCAATGCAAAATGAGGTCCGTACCTATCCCGCATTTGATGCCCGCTTTTCGCAGCCAACGAAGCATTTCCAGGTTCGCTTCCTTCGAAAAAGTGAATCGCCGCGAGGTTGACCCAAAATAGCCACCCCACTCGTCGAAGATTATGAGGTAGGGGATCAACGTCGGGTCGGCCGCAGTCCCCTTTTTCGCCATGAGTTGAATCGTTTCCTCGCTGCGTGGCAGGGGATGCTCGATTGTGTCCGCTCCCGCTTCGACAGCTCGCTGGATGTAAAACGTCTCCGCGTCCACGGTGACTTTCAATCCAAGCGCATGCGCTTCCTCTACGGCGGCTTTCACTTCAGCCTCCGTGAAATGGCTTCCAAGCTTGATCACATCGGCACCTTTGTGGAACTGTTCGCGCACAGCTTGCCGCCAATCGTCAGGGCCGGAGGCGATTCGCGTCGCGTTGGTCATGCGAATCAGCAAATCGGGTGTGTTCTCAGTAGAATGCCCTCCTTCGGCGGTGATGAACTGTCCCGCCGGAAAGACGCGTGGCCCCGGTATGCGGTTCTGCGCGACCCACTCTTTCAGCCGGAAAGGGATGTCGCCTGCAGAGCCGACGTCACGAATACTGGTGATGCCACTCTCCAGGAAGTAGCGCAATTTTTCCACGGCGCGCAGCGTCGCATCCGAATCGCTGATGGTGCGGCCAAAATCCTCTTGCGTTTCCGGGTAGGTCAGGTGGGTGTGCAAATCGATCAGACCAGGAAGAACCGTTTTGTCCGATACATCGATCACGCGCGCATCCTTGGGCCAATCGCTCGAGCCCGGCGGGAGAATCTTCGCGATCTTGTTGCGCTCGATGACGACCGTGGCTTCCCGCACCGGCGCCCCCGTACCGTCGAAAAGCCGCCCGCCGCGCAGCACGAGGGTACCGTCGGGCCCGCGCGGGCCTGGTCGCACAGGCACGCGGCGCGGGTCGTCCGAAACCGGCGTGTTCGGATCGAGGTATTTTCTGCGGTCCTGGAATCTCTCTTGGGCAAAAAGGATGGTGTTTGTGCAGACCACGAGTAGCGCCGCGGCGGCGAATCCCGTTTTCATTTTTGCCTCCTGAAAAGTGCGTCCGCGTCACACTGCGGTTCAAACGCGCCCCGCGGAACTTACTTCTTTTCTTC
>QHYP01000071.1:5619-7832 GCA_003224195.1 Acidobacteriota bacterium
GTGCGTTCCGGCGGCCACGGCGAAGCAAAGCGCTCCGGCCGGTCGGCAATCCAGAACGCCGTAACCGCCATCAGCGCCGCGTTGTGCGCCAGGACCTCCGGCTTTACGGCATCCACGGTGTCCGCAGCGGAATGGTGCGTGTATTTATAGTCCGGCGAATCCTGATTCATATTGATTCCGGGCAACCCGTAGAGGCTGAACGGCCCCGTATCCGTGTCAAATTCCACCTTGTCGTCCGCTTTCAAATCGCCGAACGAGCGCAGAGAGTTCACAAAGGGCTGAAACGCTTCGACCAAGTCGTCGCGACCACCCAGATTGAACTCTTTCACCGGCCCTTGTCCGAGATCGAGAACTAGATCTCCGACGTGATTTGCCCATTCCGATTTGTGCTGATTGTAGTAGGCGAACGAGCCGAGCAGACCCTGCTCCTCTCCGGTGAAGAGAACAAATCGGATGGTCCGCCGCGGCTTCCGGCCGGAGCGCGCAATCGCTTCCGCGGCACCTAGAACGCTCGCCGACCCTGTGCCGTTGTCAGTGGCGCCTCCGGCCAGGTCCCAGGAATCGAGGTGCGCGCCGACGACCAAAACCTGCTCGGGGTTCTGCGTTCCGCGGATTTCGCTCGTCAGCTGATTCTGCACGTTTATTCGCACCCGCACGTTCTCACCGCGCTCGAGCAAACGCTGGATCAATCCGTGATCCTCCGACGTGATCGACACCACGGGGACGTCGAAGGTTGTGTCAAACCCGAGCACTCCCGTGTGCGTCAAGTTCATGCCGGCGGACCTGCTGCCAGCCTGCCCGCCGAGCACTGCAATCGCGCCGGCCTTGTGCGCCGCTTTCAGCGCCTCGCCAAGTTGCGCGAAGATCAGCATGGGATCCTTCCTCGGCTGCCCCTTCATCGTGATGAAGAGAATCTTTCCCTTCCAAGGCGAGGTGTTTTTCAGCTCATCATCCAAATCGAAGATGTTGACCGGCAAAAGCTGGCCCTCGGCTCCGCCCGCCGGCGTGGAACCTACCCAGCCCATCGAATCCAGGTGCAGCTTGCGCCGGACCGGGGCGACAATCTCCCCTTCCGCGGAAACGCGCTGCCAACCCTGCCGCAACTGCCACTTCTCCGCGCGGACGTTCTCGAGTCCGATCGCTTTCATCTTGGCCAAGCCCCATTCGATGGCCTTTTGCGCGGCGGGCGTCCCGGTGACGCGTCCGCCGATGTCGTCGTTCAATTCCGTGAGATAGTCGTAGGTGTGCGAGTTCATCAGACCCTGCCCCGCTACGGCAGCCAGCGCCGGCAATGTGCCGTCTTCCGCAGGCCCTTTGGCTACAGGCCGCTCGTCCGCGAACGCGACGCCAGCCAACGCTCCAATAAATGCAACACACAATAATTTCCGACGCATCCGTCCCACTCCTTTGCAAAACTCCGAGCGCGCCACTCTACCACGCTCGGAGCCGGTAGTCTTGGCGGACGGTTTCGCCGCGTGTGCTTCTATCAGGTTCGCTTCAGGTGATTTCGCCGCAACTCGCTGCGCGCCGTGGCTTTACCTCGGTGTCTCGCCCCCCTACACTCATTCCGTGGCCATCGTGGCATATTTTCATCGCGCGAATTGGATAGCGCCGCAGGGCACGGCGATCTTTGTTTGCGCAGTACTCGTTCCCGCGTGTGCTCTCGCGCAAGCTCAGCAGGAAAAAACCTCAGAGAAGAAATCCTCCGCTGAGTCCTCCGCGCAGATCGAGCTGCTCGAAACGCACGTGCGTTTCGAAGCCAATGGGGATTCGCGCAAAGAAGTTCACACGCGCGCGCACATCAACAATGAGCTTGGCGTGCGCGAATTCGGTCGCCTCACCTTCGATTACAACCGCGGTTTCGAGCAAATCGAAATTCCCTTCCTGCGCATCACACATGCGGGCGGTGGCACGGCCGACATCCTTCCCAGCGCCATCACGGATGAGCCCAATCCCGCCGTTGTAAATGCACCGGCCTATCAGAACGTGCGCCGCAAAGCCGTGCGCATACTGGGTCTGCAACCCAGCGACACGCTCGAGTACCGCGTCGTCACCACCGTTTCCCACCATCCCCTCGCGCCCGACTTCTGGCTCGCCCACTCCTTCGACCGCTCCGGTGTCGTCTCCCAGGAAATCTTCGAGTTGGATCTGCCCGCGCTGCCTCAAGTGCAAATCCGCATCAACTCAAATACTCCAGCCGACTCAGAGGAAAA
>QHYP01000071.1:7853-8440 GCA_003224195.1 Acidobacteriota bacterium
CGAATACACCCGCGGGACCTCAAGCCCAGACCAAGGCGTCCCAGAATGCCGAAGCCGACGTCACCCTCTCGACAGAAGGATGGGACATGCTTTCCGTCCGGCTCGACGAAGAACTTATGCCGGGTGCAAAACCACTGGAAAAAATCGGCAGCTACGAAGAAGCGATGCATGAGCTTTCTCGAAAACGCAATGTCACTCCAGAAATCGCCGCGAAAGCGCTAGAATTAACAAGAGCAATCCAAACCAACAAGGGAAGGCTCGAGGCCATCTACGACTTTGTCTCGCAGAGGATCACCACGATCGACCTCCCGCTCGGGGCAACTGGCTTTGCCGCAAGACCCGCAAACGAGGTTCTCACCGCAGGCTACGCCATCCCTGAGGACAAGTTCGTTCTCTTCGCTGCGCTCGCTGCAGCAGTAAAGCTAGGCGCGGGAGCCGCTCTGACAGGCTACTGTGACGCAGGGGGCGTACCCCGGCCTTCCGTGTTCAAGCATCTGCTGATTTCAGCGAGTGATGGCAATTCCAGTTTCTGGCTCGATCCGAGTCTTGAGGTCGCTCCGTTTGGCATGGTCTCTTCCGTCCCTCAG
>QHYP01000072.1 GCA_003224195.1 Acidobacteriota bacterium
GCCGCACCCAGCCGCATTCGTAACGATTGTCTCGACCTGCTCGCGCCCGAAAACGTCAATCAGGCTCCGCGCCCGATCCAATCCCTCCTCTTCGAGCCCCGCATGCATCATCAGCGCGCCGCAACATCCTTGCCCGCGCGGAATGACCACTTCGCAACCTTCCGCGGCCAGGACGCGCGCCGTGGCCGCATTGACGCCAGCGAAGAAAACGCTTTGCACGCATCCGAGCAGCAAGCCCACCCGGAGCCGCGGTTTTCCCTGCGCCGCAATCCGCAGCGGCATGCTGGCACGCAAATCGCTCAGCGAGATCTCCGGTAACAAAGCATCCATAGCGCGCAGGCGCGGCGGAAGAATCTTAAGGAGTCCCGCGCGATGTGCGAACGACCGCAGGCCCGATCGTTGGTAGAGCCACAGCGGCACTGCCAGGGCGCGCAGCCGCCCCGGGTGCGGGAACAGTGCGAAAATCATCCGGCGGAACACGCGCTCGGAGAGCGATCGGCGATAGTGTCGTTCGATCTGTGCGCGCGTGGCCTCGATCAACTTGTCGTATTTCACCCCGGAAGGGCACGCAGTCATGCAGGCCATGCAACCCAGGCACTGATCAAAGTGGCCGACGAATGTATCAGTCATCCGGGCGTGCCCTTCGCGGGCCAATTTCATCAAGTAAATGCGGCCGCGTGGCGAATCCATCTCTTCGTGCCAGAGGGAATAGGTCGGGCATGTCGGCAGGCAGAAGCCGCAGTGAACGCACTCGTCGATCAATTGCTCGGGAGGCGGATTGTGATCGTCGAAAATTGAAAGCATTTTTGCTGCAGCCTTACGCGCCAGACCGCTGGACGCGTCGCTGGTACCCGCCCCGGCGGTGACCTTTTGCTCCGTCATCAAATCCCTCCCACAAAACGGCCGGGATTCAGAATGCCGCCGGGGTCGAGCTGCTCTTTGACGCGCCGGAATAGCGGAAAGGAATCACCCGGGTGGCCCCATACGTCGAATCGAGACTTGGTCTCATGCGAGCAACGCAGCACAACTAGCGTGCCCCCGAGCGATTCCGCGTGGGAGCGCAAGCGTTGTAGCACAGCCAGCAAGGCATCTTCGGTCACCGCCTCCAGTCGCAATTGCGCGACGCCGATCGCATGAGCCGTCACTTTCCACATCACCCCCTGTTCTGTGGCGGCCTCTCGCAGGGCCGTGCAGAAACCCGACAAGTCTGTCGGCAGCAGACTGAGTTTCGCGACGGCTTTCCGGCCGCCGCCCTGCCAGAGTGCCTCGCGCGCGCTCCAGCCCTCAGAAGAGTGGCTCTGCATCGCTTTCGCAGCCAATTGCAGGAGCTGTCGTTCCTGCGCATCCAGGCCGGCACGAGTTCCTTCGAAAAGCACATCCAGCGAAGGCTGGCCGGCGGAATAGACGCGCAACTGCAAGCAAGTGTAGGCAAGCCGCGAATCCTGGATGGCGTCCCTCAGCTCGCAGAGCGTCTCAATCGAAGATGCGGTAAAACCCAAGGAGCGGGTGTCGTGGGGGAGCGGGTGCAATCGAAACACGGCCTCTGTAATCACCCCAAGGGTACCGAACGAGCCGGTCGCCAGTTTGGGCAGGTCGTAGCCGGCGACGTTCTTCACCACCTTGCCTCCGCTCTTGGCCAGCGTGCCGTCGGGCAACGCGAGTGTGATGCCGATAATCAGGTCGCGCAGAGAGCCATAGCGCGTGCGGAGCGCGCCGCTATCGTTAGTGGCCAGAATCCCGCCAACGGTAGCGCGATCCGGCCAAAGCGGGTCGAGCGCAAGCCGCTGACCGTGTTCAGCTAGCGTGCGCTGAAATTGGGCCACGGTGCACCCTGCTTGGACTGTCGCTGTCATGTCGCCCCAGGCATGTTCCAGGACTCGGCCGAGCCGGGCGGTGGAAAGAACCAGGTCAGCATGCCGCGGCGGGTTTCCCCAATCGAGCTTTGTGCCGCCGCCTCTTGGAATAACGGTCAATCCCGTGCGGTTGGCGCAAGCCAGAACCATTGCCAGGTCTTCCGCGGTTCCCGGTTCAACGACAGCCACGGGCGCAACGCCGTCCACTTCGTCCGCCGTCATCGCAGGGCGGATATTTCCGTCGCCCACGATAGCCGTAATTTCTCCCCAAGTTGCCTCGGTCTGCTGTTTCATCGCGGGCTCGGAGGGTTGGGGCATCGGTCGCGGCTAGAAAAATTGGGCCACGCCTGCAGTCTCCAACGGATGAGGCTGGTACGGGCCCGTCTTCTCGGCGCAGAGACGCGGGCGCGGGAAAACCTTGGTGGGATTCGACAACAGCTCGGGATCGAAGGCGCAGCGCACGCCTTGCATGGTATCGAGGTCGGGTTCGGCAAACATCACCGACATGAAACTTTTCTTCTCTTCGCCCACGCCGTGCTCGCCGGTGATGGAGCCGCCCGCCTTCACGCAGAGCTCCAGGATGCTGAAGGCCAGCTTTTCAGCTTTTTGTTCCTGTCCTTCGATTCTCCGATCGTAGAGCACCAGCGGGTGCAGGTTTCCATCGCCGGCGTGGAAGACATTCGCCACGCGCAGCCCGAATTTTGCGCTGAGCCGTTCGATTTCACTCATCACCTGGGGAAGGGCGGTACGCGGAATCACGCCGTCCTGCACGATATAATTCGGCGAAATGCGGCCCACCGCGGCGAAGGCTGCTTTGCGGCCTTTCCAGACTACGGCGCGCTCTTCTTCCGACTGTGCTAACCGGATCTCCCACGCGCCGCAAGAGGTGCAAGTCTCCTTCACGCGGGTCATCAAGGCTTCGACTTCGGCAGCCGGCCCGTCCAATTCCACCAGCAGCAAGCCGCCGCAATTGGGATAGTTGGCATGAACGGCGGCTTCGGCAGCCTGGATGGCGAGGTTGTCCATCATCTCGATGGCAGCCGGCAAAACGCCGGCGGCAATAATCTCGCTGACCGCTGCGCCCGCTTCGTTCGTCGAATTGAACGCAGCCAGCAGCGTCTGCACAACTTCGGGCCGCTTCACAATGCGAAGGACGATCTTGGTCGCAACTCCCAGCGTGCCCTCCGACCCGACGAACACTCCGCAAATGTCGTAGCCTGGATGGTCGAGTGTTTTGCCGCCAAGGTGCACCAGCGAACCATCAGGCAGCACGACTTCCAGGCCCAGCACATGCGTCGTCGTGAAACCATATTTCAGGCAATGAGCGCCCCCCGAATTCTCCGCCACGTTGCCGCCAATGCTGCACACCTGTTGCGAGGAAGGATCCGGCGCGTAGAAGTATCCGTACGGAGCCACCGCCTGCGTGACACTGAGATTGATCACTCCTGGCTCGACCACCACACGAGCATTCGGGATGTCGATCTCCAGGATGCGGTTCATGCGTGCGAGGCTGATTACGATTCCGTTCTCGATCGGCAGTGCCCCTCCACTCAGACCGGTACCGGAGCCGCGCGCCACGAACGGGATGCGTTCTTTGTGACAGACGCGGACAACCGCCTGAACTTGCTCTGTGGAAGTCGGCAGCAGAACGGCGGCGGGGATGACGCGGAAATTTGTGAGGCCGTCGCACTCATAGGTGTGCAGCTGCTCCGGCTGGCTAATTAAACCATCATCGCCGACGATCGCTCGAAACTGGTCGAGGATGCGGGCGTCCATGGGCCCCTCCCCTTCGAATCAGGCGGGCGCTTCTCCTCGCGACGGCCGAGTTCGAAAAGTAGCCCTGTCACCCCTGAGTTGGCGTGGGCTCACTCAAAATTCTAACGCATGTGCCATCCCGGAGCACAGTTCGAGGTTATGCTTCGGGGCAGCAAGAACCTCATTTTACGAAGGTCAGCCCATGCGGCACGGCCCATGAGAAGACGTACGCGTACAGCATTACGATAATCCCCACGATGGCGCCAAGGGCCACGGAGTGCCAGAAGACGAAGCGGAAAATAATGCCCTCGTTGCCCACCTGATTCGTCGCCGACGTCGCGATGGTAATGGACTGGGCGTCCACCATTTTGCCCATCACGCCGCCGGCGCTGTTGGCCGCGCACATCAGAACCGGATCCACGCGCAGCTGCTGCGAGGTGATGCGCTGCAAGCTTCCGAAGAGGGCGTTTGATGAGGTATCGCTGCCCGTGAGCGCGACGCCGAGCCAGCCGAGGTAAGTGCCAAAAAACGGATAGAGCCAGCCGGTTCGCGTGAAGGCGAGCCCCAGCACGGCGTCGAGTCCTGAGTACCGCGTGACGAATCCAAGCCCCAGCATGAATGAAATAGCGATCATCGCCAGCCGCATGCGCACCAAGGTATGCCAGAATCTTTTCATCAGCCGTATCGGACTCATACCCAGTAGCAGTCCGGAGACAATGGCTGCGAAAAAGCAGCCCGTTCCGGTCGCCGACAGCCAATTGAAGTCGTACCTCGCCGCTTCGGGCGTAGGTTTCGTGACTACCGGCGCAGACCGGGTCACGGCATTGTGCAAATAAGGTACGTCCCAACCCGGCGGGCCGGGCCGCACCTTGCCGTTTGCCTGCACAACTCTGAAAGACGGTGTAGTGGCCTTGTTCATGGCCAGCTTGATCGAGGGAAGCCCCCATAGCAGCACAAACACGGAAAGGATCGCGAAGGGCATCCAGGCCTTGGCAACCTGCCCGCCAGAGTACGAGTGGCGGACGGGCACGTACCCATCAATCTTCTTTGGGTCCCATTCACCCCCCAAGGCGTCCGAGACCGCCTGGGGACTCCCTGCCGGGACGGCTCCCCCTCGTTCATAGTCAAAACGCCAAATCTTCTTGGGCCGCCAGAAGCGAAGGAAAGCCACCGTGGCGATGATCGAGACGACGCCCCCCATGATGTCCACCAGATTACTGTCCACGTGGTTCGACCAGAAATATTGCGTCAGGCCGAAGGAAAAGCCGACAACCAAGATGGCGGGAGCGACTTCCCAGGTTTCCTTCCAACTCACCATGGCGCGCACGAGCCAGAACGGGACAATCACAGCCGTAAACGGAAGGATGCGTCCGATCATCGCGTTGAGGTCCGATTCCGGCAGCGCCGTGACGGCGGCGAGGGTGTGGACGGGTGTCCCAATGGCGCCCCAGGCCACCGGCGCAGTATTGGCAATCAGATTCAGGGCCGCCGCGTGAAAGGGTTTGAAACCGAGTCCGATCATGAAGGCGCCGGCGATGGCCACCGGCGCCCCAAACCCAGCAGCGCCTTCGATGAATGCGCCGAAGCAAAACGCCACGAGCAGAACCTGCAGTCGCCGGTCCGGCGTAATTCCGGCGATCGATTCCTTCATGATTTCAAACTGGCCCGTCTCGACAGAAATGTCGTAGAGGTAGACGGCGGCCAGCACAATCCAGGCAATTTTCAGCACGCCAAAGGCGACGCCGTACGCGAAGCTCATCGAAGCCAGCGCGAGCGGCATCTTGAATACGAGGACGGCCACCACGATGGCCGTTAGGGCACCGGCGATCGCGCACCAGTGCGGCCTCACCTTCAGCCCGGCCA
>QHYP01000073.1 GCA_003224195.1 Acidobacteriota bacterium
TGGTTAACCCACAAGTGTGCGGCGGCGCCGTCATTGGCAACGTAAATGTCCGGCCAACCATCGCCGTTGAAGTCGGCGCAGACGACTCCGAGGCCGGGCCCGATGGCGGCTCCGATTCCAGCCGCTTCGGTGACATCTTCGAACGTACCGTCGCCGCGGTTGCGGAACAGGCGCGCCGGCACCGGCTGGTACATCTTCGGCGTGCAATAATCCCGCTCTCCCGTCGTCGCGTAACAGTGCTTGTTTCCCTTCACTGTGAAGTCCAGATAGTTCGCTACAAAGAGATCCAGGCGCCCGTCGCGGTCGTAATCGATCCATGCGGCGCTTGTGCTCCAGCGCGGGTCATCGACCCCCGCCTCTACCGTGACGTCAGTGAATGTACCGTCGCCGTTATTGTGGTAGAGGACGTTGTGCCCGAAGTTTGTGACGTAAAGGTCTTGAAAGCCGTCGTTATCGTAGTCTCCAACAGCGACTCCCATTCCGTGGCCAATGTGCCCGACTCCAGATTTTTCGGTGACGTCCACAAACTCGAGCTTTCCAGTCTCGCTCAGCAGATTCCGGAAGAGCCGGTTGCCGGGCTTCCATCCAGGCTGAGGAGGAAACTTCGCATGGCGCGGATCCCGAGTAGGATCGAGCATGGTGCCCTGCGCCAGATAGACGTCCAGGTCGCCGTCATTGTCGTAATCGAAGAGGGCCACGCCAGCACCCATGATTTCCGGCATGAAGTAGTCGCCCGTCGCCCCGGTAAAATGATGGAAGTCCAGCCCGACTTCTTTGGCGGCTTCACGGAAAAGCGGAACTGGCGATGGAGGATGGGTAGCAGTAGTCCACAGCGGGCTAACGCGTCCGGCAAGACCCAAGGAGAGCAATCCCAGGAAGTCGCGCCGTCCATGTCTGTGGGTGTGTTCTTCTCCTAGTGAGGGCCTGGCAGGGGCCCGTTTCTTCTTTTTCACTGTGGAGTTCCCGGCGCTTCGAGAGTGCGGAGATCGCGCTCGATGCTGGCAACCAGGCCGGACTGACCGCGTGCTGTGGCGCCATCGCGCGCTTGGCGCAGGTAGCGCACGGCGTTCTGGCGGTCGCCGGAGCGCGCAAGCGCCGAGCCCAGCGCGTAGACGTATCGGGGAGTGTCTTCATCGTCCGGCTGGATCGTCTTTTCCAACTCCTGGATTCCTTCCCGGTACTTCTGCTGGTTCACCAACACTCGGCCCAGATTGAAGTGTGCCTGCCGGCTGTTGGGTTTGTTCTCGATGGCTGTCCGGTACTCGGCCACGGCTTCCAACAACCCACCCTGCCGCTCGAGGAGGAATCCGAGGTTGTTGTGAGCATTGGCATGAAAGGGATCGATTTCGATGGTCCTCCGGAAGGCCTCCTCAGCCTGCCGGTATTTCTCGGCGCCTAAGAGAAGCACTCCGTAATTGTAGTAGCTCTCGGCCGAGCCTGGATCAAGACGCACGGCAGCGCGATAGTGTTCCTCTGCCTTCTCGAATTGACCCAGCCGCCCGTAAAGCTCGACCAGATTGATGTGCGCCTGAACGAGTCGCGGATCGATATCGAGGGCCTTTTCGTGTGCCGCAACGGATTCCTCCAGCATTCCTTGCCGCTCAAGCTCCTTGCCGAACTGCACTTGGTAGGTCGCGCTCCGGTTGAGTGCCCGTACATCATCAAGCAACCGGTCACCTGACGGGGGGACGCCATCCTTGTTCCTCTCGTAGAGACGAAGCTGCTCCTCAGCCTGGGCAACCTGGCCGAGCGTGCGATAGACCAGCGCCAAGCTGTAATGGGCAGCTCCGAAGCCCGGAAACTGCGCGCATGCTTTGCCGTAGGCCTCGGCCGCGCCTGCCAAGTCGTGGCGGGCAGCGCGCACGCGTCCCAGCCCGTAGTAAGCGTCAGCATCATCAGGGTGCTTTTTCGCGATCGCGGCATACAGCTGCCCGCTCCCGTCCCAGTCGGCGGAAGCAAGCAGGCAGTCGGCTAGTCGTAACTGCGCCGGGACATAATCGGGATCAATACGCAGAGCCAGGCGAATCGCGGCAGCAGCCGCGTCACAGTGTCCTTCGGCGGCCTCGACAATCCCTAGGTAGTAGGCCCAACGAAAACTTGACGGCGCGAGCCGGCCGGCCCGCCGGTAGCACACTGCCGACTCTTGGAACAGGCCGTAAGCCTGGAGGATCATGCCCAGCCGTCCGCTTGCAGCGTCGTCGGCTGGGCGAGCACGGGCCTCAGCATACGCCTGTTGAATCTGGTCCCGGGCAACGGGAGAGAAATTATCAATAGTGAGGCGAGGCAGTTCCGGAATCGCCGGGTCCTGTTGAGCTCCCACGGTGTACGAAGCGAAAGTCAACGTGAGACAGAAGACGAAACATAACGCCTTCCGCATGAGTCCTCTCCGCTAGAACAAGCATGCTAGCATCACTTGAAAGCCCAGGTCACTTAGCTGTGTAAGGTCAACTGAGTCATCGGGATTTATGGATCGAGCAAAAAGCGAGATGATGCTGAAGAAGGCGGCCGAAGAAGCGCGCGCGGGACTGGCGGAGGGAGGCATCCCCATCGGCGCGGCGCTGTTTGACTCCGCCGGCACGCTGCTCGGAAGCGGACACAACCGAAGAGTGCAAGAAGGAGACCCATCGGCGCACGCGGAGACAGATGCGTTCCGGCGCGCGGGCCGGCAGAGGAGTTATCGCGACAAAATCATGGTGACCACGCTCGCGCCGTGTTGGTATTGCAGCGGGCTGATCCGCCAGTTCGGAATTGGAGCGGTGGTGGTGGGGGAATCGGTGAACTTTCGCGGAGGAATCGACTGGCTGCGGGAGAATGGAGTTGAAGTGCTGGACTTGCAGTCGGAGGATTGTATCGAGCTGCTGCGGAAATTTATCGACGCACACCCAGCAGTGTGGAGGGAAGACATCGGCGAGGAGTGAGCTTTTCCTCTCAGGACTTGACAGGGCTGGAGGGCGGGTGTTAACACGCGACGCTGGCAGGAGGTAAAAATGAGAAACAAATGTTTCATGGCCGGAGTTTGCGGCGTGGTGGCGGCGCTGGCCTTGCCGGCGGCGAGGCTCAACGCGCAGGACGATGCGCACAAATTGACCGCGATGGATGAATTCAACATCCAGACGGCGACGGACCCGCAGATTTCTCCGGATGGAAAGAAGATTATTTACGTGCGGCGGTTCGCGGACGCGATGACGGACCGGCGCTACTCGAACCTATGGATCATCAATGCGGACGGGGGCGATCACCGCGCGTTGACGACGGGCAACCGCAGCGACTCTTCGCCGCGGTGGTCACCGGACATGACGCGCATCGCGTACGTTTCCGACGCGGACGGCCGGGCGCAGATTTACGTGCGCTGGATGGACACGGGACAAACGGCGCGGATCACGAATCTGGACCAGGCCCCGGACGCGATCGAGTGGTCGCCGGACGGGCGGATGATCTCTTTCTCCGCGCTGGCGCCGGGCAAGGGTCCGCACATTGCGGAGTTGCCATCGCCGCCGTCGGGCGCGAAGTGGGCCGACCCGGCGACGGTGTATGACCGGCTGGTGTATCGATTCAATGGCACGGGCTATTTGAAACCCGGCTATTCGCAAGTGTTCGTGGTTTCGGCGGATGGCGGCGCGGCGCGGCAGGTGACGACGGGCGATTTCCCGAATGGCGGCTCGGTCTTCGGCCCGAACCGCGCGGTGTGGACGCCTGACGGAAAGTACCTGCTCGTTTCCGCAAATCGGCACGCGGAGAGCGAGCACGTGTTCATGGATACGGAGGTGTATGAATTTTCAGTGGCGGACGGCGCGGTGCGCGCGCTGACGAATCGCAAAGGGCCGGACAATGCGCCGGCCATTTCGCCCGATGGAAAGATGATTGCGTACACCGGATTCGACGACCGGTTTCAGGGGCACCAGACGACAAAGCTTTATTTGATGAACCGCGACGGTACGGGCCCGCATTCGCTCACGGACAAGCTCGATCGCGATGCGCAAGGCCCGCAATGGGCGTCGGATGGCAGCGGCGTCTATTTTCAATTTGACGAGCAGGGCGATACGAAGATCGGCTTCGCGGGGAAGGACGGCTCGTTCAAGAAAATCGCGGATCACGTGGCGAGCGCGACGAGCGCGTATGGTGGCGGCTCGTTTTCGGTTTCGAAGACCGGTGCCATCGCCTTCACGTCCGGAACGGCCGACAGCCCCGGCGACATCGCGATTCTAAGCGGCGGCACAATGCGCGTGCTGACGTCGGTGAACAAAGAGTTGCTGGCGCAGAAGAAGTCCGGCGCGGTGGAAGAGCTCTGGTGGGAGTCGTCCAAGGACAAGCGGAAGATCGAGGGCTGGATGATCAAGCCGCCGGACTTCGATGCGTCCAAGAAATATCCGCTCATCCTGGAGATTCACGGCGGGCCATTTGCGGATTATGGCGACCGGTTCGATTTTGAAAAGCAAGTGTGGGCGGCGATGGGATACGTGGTGCTGTACACGAATCCGCGCGGCAGCACGAGCTACGGCGAAGAGTTCGCCAACCTGATCCATCACGCCTATCCGGGCGACGATTTTCATGACATGAACAGCGGCGTGGACGCGGCAATCGCGAAGGGCTACGTCGACACGAATCATTTGTATGTGACGGGGGGAAGCGGCGGCGGCGTGCTGAGCTGCTGGATGATCGAGCACACGGACCGGTTCCGAGCGGCGTCCATTCTGTATCCGGTCATCAACTGGTACAGCTTCGTGCTGACCTCGGACATTCCATGGACCATCCAGTATTGGTTCCCGGGGAACCCCTGGGACAACACGGATCACTACGCGCAACGCTCGCTGACGAATTTGGTGGGCAAGGTGAAGACGCCGTCGCTGCTGATGACCGGCGAGGCGGACTATCGCACGCCCATTTCCGAAGCCGAGCAGTTTTACGAGGCGTTGCGCTGGCTGAACGTGGACGCCGTCCTGGTGCGCGTGCCGGAAGAGCCGCATGGGATCGGCCGCCGCCCCAGCCACCACGTCACGAAAATGCTGTACATCGTGGGCTGGTTCGAAAAGCACAAGAGCTGAACGGCTCTCATCGGACCGGGCGGGCGACGGCGTGTTGCCGCGAAGCAGCTACCCGCTCGGTCGCGTTCTGCGAGCTGCGTTTCCCGCGAAATAGACGTTTCTCCTGTTGGCGTCGATTCAAAAGATGAATGGAATCCATCAGAAAAAGAGTGCCGCCACTCTGAAAAAAAGACTGTTATCCGCCTAGAAGCTGTTGCACAACCCAATTTCGGCCCAATAGAATCGATAACTTAGCT
>QHYP01000225.1 GCA_003224195.1 Acidobacteriota bacterium
AGACAGTTCGGTCCCTATCTGGTGTGGGCGCAGGAGACTTGAAGGGAGCTGTCCCTAGTACGAGAGGACCGGGATGGACAGACCTCTTGTGTACGAGCTGTCGCGCCAGCGGCACCGCTCGGTAGCGAAGTCTGGAAGAGATAAATGCTGAATGCATCTAAGCATGAAGCTCGCCCTAAGATAAGGTCTCCCAATCCCGCTTCGGCGGGATAAGAAGGGCGGTCGAAGACTACGACCTTGATAGGCGGGGGGTGGAAGCGCAGCAATGCGTTCGAGCTGACCCGTACTAATCGCCCGTTCGGCTTGACCATAAAACTTTCCCAAATCGTCGTTGGGAAGATTCAGGCAGCACGCCTGTTTTGCAGTACGTTCGATGGAAGCATGCTTGTAAGCCAGCCTTCTGTTGTCGCGCTCGCGACAATTTTCGGCGGGCCCTCGCCGGGCCCGTTCGCGAGTTTCAAATTTCCTGGTGGTCACACCGCGAGGGTCACACCCGTTCCCATCCCGAACACGGTAGTTAAGCCTCGCCGGGCCGATGATACTGCACGGGTAACTGTGTGGGAACGTAGGTCGCCGCCAGGATAAAAAACTACGAAAAAAGGCTCCATCCCGAATTGGGGTTGGAGCCTTTTTCATTTTCGTAAAATAAAAAGGGGGAGGCAAACACATGGGGAAATATGGTGCACTGACCGCATGGCTGATGGCCCAGATTGGTGGTCGTATCGCTGTAGCATTTGGAGCCATCGAGCAGATTTTGGGCTCGCAACTTCCTTATTCCGCCCGACACTATCGACCTTGGTGGGGAAATGAGTTAAACGCGCGTGGTCGGCAGTGCCGAGCATGGCTAATTGCGGGCTGGCACGTGGAGGCGGTTGACTTGGCGAATGAAAGAGTCGTATTTGCGAGATAACGTTCGACGCTGAAAGCTGTGGGAACGTAGGTCGCCGCCAGGATAAAAACCGAGGGCCGTGGAGCATCCGCTCCGCGGCCTTTTTGTTTGCGCTTCGGCACTTCCGGGATGCCCGACGTATTGCGGCCACTTATCCCCCCGGCTGCGCTTCCTGGGCGAGGGAGGCTCAGCCAGGGGCTTTGGGAGAGCAGGGCTGGTCGCTGGAACAGGTGAATTTTTCGCAAGGGTACTATTGACGCTAGAGAGTGGCGGCGCTAATGTGGAGACTCCCTTCCCGGCAGTCAGAATTTTTTGCGGTGAGTTCGACCATGATCACCAACACCGAAATAGCTACTTTGCAGGACCGCTGGGCGCACTTGCGGAGCCACCGGAGAGTGGTTTCGCGGGTGAAATTGCTGGTCGAGTGGGAAGAAGGCTCCAGCCGGCAGCGCGCGAACGGCATCACCGTCGATGTCAGCGAAAGCGGCTGCATGGCCGTCGTGTCGGGGCCTCTTCGCTTGAACCAGTGCGTCCGGTTGATCCATCCCCAGAACGGCAAGAGCGCAGAGGCGAAGGTTGTGTGGCGCGACCACGAGGCCTGGGATGTGGGACTTGAGCTCGTCCAGCCGGACGCCTCCTTCTGGGGCGTAAAGATCTAGATCCCCTGATTCGAAACTTCCTTTGGCGTGAAGTTCGAGACGATCCGCTGCGCGCAGCAGCGCCTAGTACCGTTCCAACTATTTGAAACGATTCCTGATCCCGCTCGAAGCCGGAATCTGAACTTGGCCGAACCGGGCGGGGTCTGAGCCGGGCAGGATGTCTGAGACGCCGTCTTAACCTGCCCCGTATGAAGTCCCGGGAAGTCATAGGAAACGGCGCAACAAAACCTTCGTCACGGGGCCTGAAAAAGTTGGTACGGCACTAGCGGGGCTTCTGCGTTTCGGCTGAAGGCCCCGAGGCTCCTGCATCCGGGGTTTTGGGAGGCGCGATTTTCTGGTTTTCATCGACGGCGAAGAGCAGGTAATTGCTGAAATCATGCCGCCGATAGATGCGCCTACCTCTCCAATCAAAATACACTTCCGCCGATTGTGGGAGCCACATGTCCACATTTTTGCGTTTGAAATGGACCGGGCCGTATTCGATAGCCGTGTGTTCGCCGGCCAGATGGATTTGCGGCAAGGGAGCAACGAGATCGGTTTCGAGACGCACGATCTGGAAGGTGTCCGCGGCGATCCAAGCCCGGCCGCGGAGCGATACGGGATAAGACTGCGCGCCGATACGATAGGAGCGCAGAGTGCGGGGCTTGTCGGGCCGCTGGCGCAAGTGCACTTGCCAGGCGAGCCCGCCGCTCAATTTCGCCAGGCCCTCACAGGTCATGTCGTAGTTAGAAACTTGCGCAGGGTGAAAAACGAGCACCAGACTCGGAAGGCCGAGCGTCGCGATCCCGTCAGGGAATTTCTCGTAGGAGAAGGAGCCGTCGCGATATTCCTCAACCGACAGAATTCCCGGGCGGATTTGCTCGATGGAGACGAGATAGTTGAACTTCCGGGTTTCGAGGGTCGAAGGAAGCCCGGCGGTCGAAAAAAGCTCGTGCTTCAGCGATTCCGTTGCCGTGAAGCGATCCACGTTCCCGACAAGTTCCAGGGCATGCTTGCTCGCATTGCTCAACACGGTGTCAAGGGGGCAGGCCACGCCGGGCTCCACCGGAGGGATCTTTTCGTCGATATCGGGGGGCATCCAAGCGGATGGCAATAGAGATGCGCTGGCGAATGCAGGAAGCGGCGGAGGATCCTGCGGCGGGTCGGCCGCAGGCACGGCAACTTTGGCGGGAACGACCAGCGGGGCGCGCAAGGCTTCGAGCGCCTTTTTGGCGTCCACATCGGAAGGACGCTCCTGAAGGTACGACTCCAGAATTTTGATGGCGCGTTCCACTTTCCCCTGATCTCCAAGAGCGCGCGCCAAGAGCGGTTGGACTGCTACCGCCTGACTATGACCCAGCTCGATTGCGCGCTCCGCGTCATGGACAGCCTCGTCGAGTGAGCTCAAGCGAAGTTCTGCTTCCGCGAGGTGGGCGTGAGCCCGCCAAGAAGAGGGCTCAGCTTCCACCGCGCGCTTGAAATACGATGCGGCGTCCGAGGGCCTGCCTTCGCGCAGCATGGCTTCGCCAAGAGAAAGCAGCGCGGGAAGATACCGAGGATAGGCGCTTACGGCTTTCTCCCAGGATCTCTTTGCTTCCCTCCAATCGTTGGTCTGCGAGAAATAGACGCCAAACAGGTAATTGACTTGCGGATGGTTGGGGGCGTGGCGATATGCATCCATGAGAAGGCTGTGCGCATCGCCGGGCTTATTGGCGCGCAGCGCTTCGATGGCCTTATTGAGTTCCTTCTGGACTTTGGGAGGCAGAATCGGGATGGCGGGAGCAGAGGACGCGCCATCCGGGCTGCCCGTTGAGCTTGGCTTCAGACTGATCAGCACGGTCGAGCCCCCGAAAGAGATCTCGACATTCTCTTTCGCGTTTTCGTAAGCCGGGGCAATAACCTGGATGGTGTATTGCCCCGGGGGAATGCTGTCAAATTCGGCGTTGCCTCCCTGCGTTGTGGACTGGCGATACATCTGATTCGTCCACGTGAAGAGCGTGACGAGCGCCATCTGGTCGATGGGAGAGCCGTCTGGTCCACGCACGTAGACATGCAGACTCGCGGTGGGAAAGATGTCACTGTTTTGACCGGGAGTGGGTCTTCCGCCGGCAGGAGGACCGCCCCCCGGTGGGCGCTGTGCTAGAGATGACGAAGGAAGGATCAGGCCGGCGGCGAAAACGATCGCGCAGGATGCGCCGCGCAAGAAGCGAAGATTCATGACTCACCCCAATGACGGACGGGAACCCGAAGTTAGGCGGAATCATACACCTGGATTCGTTCCACAGTCACGGACCGCTTTTGAGACGTGAGGACTAAAAATCAATCCTGCCATTCACATCGGGAATCAGCCGGCCGCCGCGGGGCTTGCCTGCACGAGGGCGAAAGAGAGGTAGCATTGCTTCTTGCACTTCCGGAGGGAAGGATGGCCGAATCAAAAACTGCGAAGAGCGTGCTGATTACGGGCGGAACGGATGGGCTAGGAAAGGCGGCGGCGATCTTGCTCGCCGAAAGAGGTTACCGCGTGTTTGCGGCGGGGCGCACCGCAGAAAAGCGCGCGCGGCTGGACGCGCTGGCGCGGGAACGTAAGCTGGCGCTGGAATCGCTGGAGATGGACGTGTGCGACGACGCCTCCGTGCGGAACGCGGTGCAGACCGTGATGCAGAAGGCCGCCGCGATCGACGTGCTCGTCAACAACGCCGGCGTGGGCTATCTGGCGTGCGTCGAAGACCTGCGCATGGAGGACCTGCGGAAACAGTTTGAGACGAACTTCTTCGGCGTGGTGTGCGTGACGCAGGCTGTGCTGCCGCACATGCGCGAGCGTCGGAGCGGCCGCATCCTGATGATGAGCTCGATTGCGGGGCTTGTTTCTCCACCGACTTACGGCGCCTACAGCGGGAGCAAGCACGCCCTCGAGGGAATAACGAACGCCCTGCGGCTCGAACTGTACCCTTTCGACATCGAAGTGATTCTGATCGAGCCGGGGTATATTGTGACGAATTTTCAGCAGACCGCGACCGAACTTGTGCAACCGTATTGGGAGAAGGGCAAGAACGGGCCGTACGCGAAGGTGTATGCAGGCGCCTGGGGAGGCGCGAAGAAGGGCCGCACCACTTCCAAGACGACGCCGGAAGATTGCGCCCGCGTGATTCTCCAGGCCATCGAAGCGCCGCGACCGAAGGCACGCTACGCCGTTACGCCGCTGGCATCGAGGATTAGCTGGGGCAAGCGGTTGCTTTCTGACCGCATGATGGACGGAATACTCCGCCGGCGGTTCGGTATCACACGAGAAAGCGGACGGCGGAGCTAGGGATTCGTGACCTGCAAAGATAGGCTATTGGCGCGCAACTCTTGCCAGCGCTTGGACCATTCTTCGTGGATGGGATTTTCGGCGTAATCGGCGACGGTCTCCGGACTCTCGAACTCCATGGCGAAGACGCCGTCGTAGTTGCGTGCCTGATTGCGCTGCGTCTTGAGCCATACGTTCTTGATTCCGGGAATTTTTCCAGCCATGTCCTTGATGCCGTCCAGCGCCTTCTGGCGTTCGGCATCGGCTACGGCGTCCTTCCATTTGTAGATGACGACGTGGATGACCGATTTGGGCTGACCGAATTTGTTTTGCGCCGCGGCGTTGTGGACATGCCAACTGCCAAACATTGCGCCGCCGGCAAACATGAGCACAAGCGTCGCCACGTGAATAACGCGAAGACAGCTTTTGTTCATCACTTTTCCCCCGAGAAGACGATTGGACCGCAAGTGTAGCCACGAT
>QHYP01000226.1 GCA_003224195.1 Acidobacteriota bacterium
TAGCGAGCTCGGCAAATTGCCCGCGGATGTCGCGTTCGTCCTGGTGGACATGCACGCCGAGACGACCAGCGAAAAGATAGCGATGGGCTATTACCTCGACGGGCGCGTCACCGCCGTCGTTGGCACGCACACGCACGTCGCCACCGCCGATGAACGCGTCTTGCCCCAGGGCACCGCCTACATCACCGATGTCGGCATGACCGGACCGCACGCCGGCGTCATCGGCATGGACCGCGAGGGCATCATCCGCAAATTTCTCGACGGCATGCCCGCCCGCTTCGACGTAGCCTCGGGCGATGTGCAGATGCACACCGTACTCATCGAAACTGACGATCATGGCCCGCGCAACTCCGCCGGACGCCTCCGCGCCCGCTCCATCGAGCGCATCCGTTTCCGGCTCGACTAAAAGCCTTTGGGATCGAGCGGGCAACTTCCGCTCCGTCGTAGTAATCTGAACGTCCATGCGAACGGGTGTGGAATGGTTCCTTCCGGTTGCCGCTTTGGCGTTTTCCGTAGCATCGGCGGCGACCTGCGCCGCGCAGGATTCCGAGTATGAACCCCTGTCGGCAACCAAGCGCCTGTTCCCCGGCATTGGCCCGGGGTTGCGTGCCGTCCGGCATCTCTCCAACGGCAACTACTGTGTGCTTGCCGCGCCCACGCCGGGATTGACGGTCTTCAACCCGCAGGGGAAGCCTCTGCTGCAGATCGGCCCACCGGCGAGCGAACAAGGCTCCTCTAAAACGTCTTCCAACGCGATCGTCTACGGTGAAGATGCTGACGTAGATTCCGTAGGCCGCATCTATGTGGCGGACCGCGGCACCAACACAGTAAAGATCTTCTCGCCCACCGGCGAACTACTGCGTTCCATCACCGTGGCCGCTCCGATTTCCCTCGTGGTCTCCTCCGGTGGCGAGATTGCGGTCACCAGCCTCAACTCACCGCATCTCGTCACGGTCTTTGACGGAAGCGGCAAAGTGGTAAGGGAATTCGGTGATCCGCTCGACATCGCGGAACGCGCGGAGTTGAACCGCTTCTTGAACATCGGCCGCGTCCAAAAAGATTCGCACGGTAATATCTATTATGGGTTCACGTATCTTCCTGATGCCACTGTGCGCCAATACGACAGCCAGGGCTACGGCGGACTAGAGCTTCGGCTCGCAGCCCTGGATTTCCTCGCGCAGGCGCAAGCCGCGCGGCGCGAGATCGACCGCCAGGAGAAGCGCGGCGATACGCCGTCCTTCAAGCGCGTGATCACGGCCTTTGGCGTGGATCCCGTCAGCGGCGAGGTGTGGATGGCCTTGGGAAACACGCTGCTCCGCTTCGACCGCGAAGGGAACCGCCGCGCGACGTACAAGCTCTATGCTCCCGATGGAGCGAGGCTTGAAGCTACGACGATCCTGATCGAGCCGGACCGCATGTTGGTGGGCGGCGATCCGCTGGGCCTCTATGAATTCTCGCGTCCAGACAAGAAAGCTCGGAACTGATGCGCTAACGCATTTCGCGGAGAGAAAACCTCCGCCTTCGCAGAATCGGAAATGCGAATTCCACAGCTATGAACATTTCTTATGTTCTCCCCACTGAGCGAAAATGCCCATTGCCTCGCGCGAATTTGCGCTTTTCCCGCGCAAAAACGGGCGCGCGCGCGTAATTGCACCGTTGTTGTGCTTGTGGAAAAGCTGTGCATGGTGTGTGAACGCCGGTGAATCTCTTCGCACACTTTTCGCTTGCTCCCACACCGGCAATCAGAGACAATCCCGCCCGCGTCTCACAGCCGCGGTGCGGTGAGTCAGCTACTCAGAACGGACCGCGCGCGGAGCGACAGGGGCACGAATAGCAAGTTCCGGCGCGGGCACGACCACCGAAACTGGTAAACCGGGAAGCCAAGGGTCTTCCACAGGATTTCCACATCTGTGGAAATGTGCCGGCTTCTTTTTGCCTAAAACGAATTCGCATGTTGATGACGACGGCTGCCAACACCTGGGAACGCTTTCTCGAGTATGTAAAACCGAGGGTCAATCCCCATACCTTCAGCACTTGGTTCCAGCCAACACGCCTGGAACGGGTCGAGGGAGAGACGCTATTCGTCCGCGTGCCCAAGCCTATGTTCCGGCGGGTGCTGACGCAGACCTACGGCGAGATTGTGAAGGCGGTACTGAATCAGATCGGGATGCCCAGGGCACAAGTGCAATATGTCTGCGCCGAAGAAGAACCTGCGGCAGCGAGTTCGCCCGCCATCCCCGCGCGGCAATCCAGATTGGATTTTGAAAGCACGGAACACCAACTCAATCTGCGCTACACATTCGACACATTTGTCGTGGGCAAGTCGAACGAATTTGCGCACGCGGCCTCTCGCGCCGTGGCGGAGCAGCCCTCGAAAGCTTATAACCCGCTCTTTCTTTACGGCGGCGTGGGGATGGGCAAAACGCATCTGATGCACGCCATCGGTCACATGATCAAGAAGCGCAACCCGGCCATGCGGCTGACCTACATCAGCGCCGAAAAATTCACCATCGAGGTGATCAATTCGTTGCGCTTCGACCGCATGATCAGCTTCCGCGATCGCTTTCATACGGTGGATGTGCTCCTGGTGGACGACATCCAGTTCATTGCCGGCAAGGAGCGCACGCAGGAGGAGTTCTTCCATACATTCAACTCGCTCTACGAGCAGCAGAAACAGATCGTGATCTCTTCCGACTGCCTGCCGAAGGACATTTCTTCCATCGAAGAGCGCCTGCGCTCGCGGTTCGAGTGGGGGCTTATTGCAGACATTGCTCCGCCTGATCTCGAGACAAAAATCGCCATCTTGCAAAAAAAAGCGGAAAACGACCGCTGGACTTTGCCGGACGATGTTGCCGAGTTCATTGCTCGGGCGATCAAATCCAACGTTCGCGAACTCGAGGGCGCACTCACTCGGCTGATGGCTTTCGCCGCGCTGACCGGCACGCCGTTCACGCTTTCGACGGCGCAGCAGGTCCTGAAAAATATTATTGCCACGCAGGAAAAGCGCGTCACCATCGAAGTGATTCAGAAACGGGTGAGCGAGCACTACGGGCTGCGCGAGCAGGATCTGAAGGTGCGCAGCAACACACGCACGATCGCGTTTCCGCGCCAGGTGGCGATGTACCTTGTGAAGCAACTTACCTCCGCCTCGCTGCCGGAGATCGGGCGGCAGTTCGGCGGAAAGCACCATACGACCGTGCTCCACTCGATCAACAAAATCGAGGAGCAGCGCAAGAGCGACAAGGAATTGAACCGTACGATCACACGTCTGCTGGATTCCTTGCAGTAACCTGCCGTGTTGCGCGCCAAATCCTCACCGCCGCCACTCGCCGTAGCGGAGGAGTCTGTCCTAGCTTTTTGTCTCCCACTCTGGAAATTGGCGGTGGATAAACCCTGCAAAACCATTGGAGATCTTGTGCACTTGCTTGGACGAAATCAGTGCGTCACAGCAAATTATGTGTTCGCCAGCCGAGTTTTCCGCAGAATTCACAAACGCACCACAGCACACAGAAACATGCAAGCCAAGCGGAACGAACGGGTTCCTGCGTTTTTCACCAATTCACAAGTCTCATCACAACAACAAGCTTGTTCACATGTTCAGAATACTTCTTTGCTGCAGAGCGTTGTGAGTTGGGGACGCTACGACGGCTGTATTTCCACAAAGGTGAAAGCGTCTGCGGCCTTTATCCTTTCGCTGAAAACAGGTAGAGTACAGCACAGTAGAGGGTAAACGGAGAAGCTAGATGCCGACACCTGCACAGGCCCGCCAAGGCGGGCAGGCTCTTGAGGAAAGTCAAGCAATGGAATTCAGTGTTACTAAATCTGATTTGGTAAATGAGTTGAACACGACGCAAGGCGTCGTAGAGCGAAAGACAACCATTCCGATTCTGTCCAATCTTCTCGTTGAGGCAAGCGGTAGCCGCCTGACAATTACTGCGACAGACCTCGAGTTGAGCGTCCGCACATCGTGCGACGCAAAGGTGAAGAAAGAAGGCGCCGGCACAATCCCGGCGAAGAAGTTGCTTGACCTCGTGCGGTTGCTTCCGGAAGGCGAGATCAAGTTCAAGCTCCTTGACAATCACTGGGTAGAAATCGTCAGTGACAGGAAAAAGTACAAGATGGTAGGAATGGCCAAGGAGAATTTTCCGGCTATTCCCGCGGTGCCGCACACGCTGGTGCAGATTCCCGCTGCGGTGCTGGAGAGCCTGATCGCGCGCACGAAATTCGCCATCTCGCTGGAGGAGTCGCGCTACACGCTGAACGGCGGCTTAATGATCCTGAAGCCGGACACGCTGGCGATGGTTGCGACAGATGGCCACCGCCTGGCGCTTGCAGAGACCGATCAGAAACTTGCGGGGCTGAACAGCGAAGTGCGCGTGCTGATCCCGAAGAAGGCAATGGATGAGGTTGAAAAGCTTGCGGCTACCGCCGACGCTGACGCGCAAATGGACTTTGCCCGCGATGAAAGCAACCTATTCTTTCAAGTGGGTCACCGGCTGCTGATTTCCCGGATTCTCACAGGTCAATTTCCGAACTATGAAGCGGTCCTGCCTAAGGACAATAACCGGACGGTTGTGCTGGAGCGCGGCGAGTTGGCCGACGCCGTGCGGCGCGTGTCGCAACTCGCGGACCAGCGCTCGCGCGCCGTGAAATTCTCGGTATCGAATGAAGGCGTTGAAATTTCCGCGTCCAGCCCGGAGTACGGCGAGGCGAAAGAGACCCTCGAGAAGGAATACAAGGGCGATCCTCTAGCCATCGGGTTCAACGCGCAGTACATGCTGGATTTTCTCGGTGCGGCCGCCGAAGGCCCGGTCAGCATCGAGCTGAAAGATGAACAGTCCGCCGGGCAGATGCGGCCGCTGGCCGACGAAAACTACCGCTACCGCTACATCATCATGCCCATGCGGATCTAAGTCGCGGGAGGTGCGGCCTGCCCCGAGCTTGTCGAGGGGTCATTATGCTCATGCGCATGTGGGGAGGGGAAAGGATGCCAGGCCGGGACTAGCCTGATTAAGCCGGCGCGAGCATGCTGAGAACACCAGGTGAGCCGGAACCAGGACTCTTGAAGGTCATGGCCTCGATCGCGAATTTCCCGTGTAATCTACCCAAGTGCAATATTTCCTTTCCGAGAAACGTGCCCGCACGTTCGAAAGCTTTCGTTATCACCGAGGCTGGCGGAGCAATCACGCTAGGCGGAATAACCAGAGATAATGGCAGGGAATGGCACGCGGAACTGATTCGGAGCGCGCGCCTGGAACTCCT
>QHYP01000227.1 GCA_003224195.1 Acidobacteriota bacterium
TCCCTCAGGCCACGAACGAGAAAACCGCTTTGTTTACTGAGGGCTGCTTCCCTGGGCGCAACCCCGACCGTGCCGCACGGGCACCCTGCCTGAACCGAGAGCCTTGGTTCGAGACTACTACTATCATATTTTCTAGGGTTTCGACGTGTCAATCCTCTATTTGGGGGAATTTGGGACAGGGGGGTACGCAGGCGACCCTGTACGGAAGGACAGGTTGCTGAGGTCGAGCAGAGGGACCGGGAGCTGGAGGCCGGAAGGAAACCCCGGGAGGGCGGGAAGCGAGCCGCGGGCTATACTTGGCCGCACACTATGGGTCGGAGAACACAAAGGAAGCGTTCCGCAGAAGCGCGCGGTGAGGATAATCTGCTGCGGAGGATTGCGCGGGCTTTGGCGCGCGGAGGGGGAAGGAGCGAGAGGCGGCTACGGCTGGGAATGGGCGATGACGCGGCCCTGTTTGCGGCGCGGAAGGGGTACGAGACGATCCTGACGTGCGATTGGTTTTTGGAACGGACGCATTTCCTACGGGAGTTGCACCCAGCGGATGCGGTGGGCTGGAAATGCCTGGCGCGGGCAGCAAGTGACATTGCGGCAATGGGCGGCGAGCCGCGGTGCTTTCTGCTGAGCCTGGCGGTGCCGAAGACGCACACGGGCCGGTGGCTGGATGAGTTTCTGGGCGGGTTGCACCGGGCGGCGCGACGGTTTGGGTGCGCGGCTGCGGGCGGGGACACGACGCGGCAAGACCGGATCTTGATCAACGTCACGGTGCTAGGCGAGGTGCGAGCGGGAAGGGCCGTGCTGCGCTCGGGTGCGCGGGCCGGTGACCTGATTTTCGTCAGCGGGCGGCTGGGTGAGGCGGAACTGGGTTTGAGGCTGTTGCGTAGCATGGCGGCTAGGCCGGGGAACCCGCTGGCGCGAAAGCATCTTTACCCCGAGCCGCGGCTGGCGCTAGGCCGATGGCTCACCGAACGGCGGATGGCTACGGCGATGATGGACATTTCGGACGGGCTTTCAACTGACCTGCGGCGGCTGTGCGCCGCGAGCGGCGTGGGAGCGCGAATTGAGGTGGGGAAACTTCCCGTGGTGGGCGCGGAGAGCGGGCTAGGTGCGCGCGGGTTCGATGCTTTACGGCTTGCGCTCGATGGAGGCGACGATTACGAACTGCTGTTCACGGTGCCGCCGGGAAAGGCGGGGCGGATTCACGATTCCAAGCTGCCTGCCAGGGTCACATGCATTGGAACCATCACGCGAGATCGCAAGGTGCTCCTGATTCAGACAGAGGGCCAGGAGCGGGAAATTGTCTCACGTGGGTGGGACGCGTTCCGCGACCGCTACTAGACAATTATTCTCAGCATATCCATCCTCACAAGTAACCGCTGACTTGAAGTTCGGCAAGGTTCCAGGGCCTTTGATGACATGGCGCGTCTTGCACCTATCCTGGAGAGGTTCGAGTTGGAGGCGGAACCCGCTTGGGCGGAGGAGGTTTCTCGGCGGGTTCGTCCTCGGTGGGAGCGGTGTCCGGCGTGTCAACGAGGACGCGATGTTCGGGGGCCTGCTGTTCGAGCGGCACGACATTGGCGAAGTCAAGAACGGGCTGGCCGGCGAGCGCGCCCTGCATGAATTCGAGCCAAAGCGGAAGGGCGGCGCGCGCGCCAGTTTCTTTTTTTCCCAGGGAGATTTGCTTGTCGTCAAAGCCGACCCAGGCTCCGGCAGTAAGCTGCGGCGTGAAGCCGATGAACCATGCGTCCGTGTAGTCTTGCGTCGTGCCGGTCTTTCCGGCGGCGGGGCGGCCGAGCTGTTTCGCCTGCACGCCGGTGCCGAACTGTATGACCTCTTCGAGCATGGCGGTCATGGTGCGGGCGACTTCCGGGGAGAGAACGTCGTGGACTTCGGGGTGCGCTTCCTCGAGGAGCGCGCCCTCATAGGTGGTCACGCGACGGATCATGTGGGCGTCGATGCGGATACCGTCGTTGGGGAAGACGGTGAAGGCGGAAACGTGTTCGATGAGCTTCATGTCCGCGGCGCCGAGGGCGAGGGGTAGGTAGGGCGGAAGCGACGTAGTGATGCCGAAGCGGCGCGCCATGTCCACTACTGAATTGATGGTGAGCTTCTCGGCCAGCTTGACGGCGGGAACGTTGCGCGAGCCGGCGAGGGCGCGGCGGAGGGTAATTGTGCCTTCGAATCTTTCGTCGTAATTGTGCGGGGAGTACAGCTGCCCACCGCTAATGGTCGTGAGCGGGGCGTCGAGGATGGTATCGAAGGGCGACGCGCCGTTCTCGATGGCGTCAGCATAAACGTAAATCTTGAAGGAGCTGCCCACCTGCCGAACGGCCTGGGTGGCGCGATTGTATTTGGAATCCTCGAAGCTGTAGCCGCCGACCATGGCCTTGAGTTCGCCGGTCGCGTTGTCGATGGCGACGAGCGCCGCCTGCGCGCCGGGTTGCTGTTCGAGCTGGATGCGGGCAGTGGTTTCGCGCAATTCGAGAATCTGGAACTGAGCGAGGTCGCCGACTTTGAGCAATTCCGAAGGTTTTCTGCGGCCGGTCCAGGCGAACTCGGAAGGAGACAAGAAGGCGCGGTAAGGGCCAATCTTGATGAGCGCTGAGCGGTCGTCGAGCGAAAGGACAAGGCCGGTGACGTAGCCGCCTTTTTCGACGGCGTGGCGCCAGTCTTCGTCTTCGTAGGTGTCCAGCTTGCCGAGATTGTCGCGGAGAATGTTGGGCAGGCCGCCGCGCCAGCCGTGGCGGCGGTCGTAGGCGTGGAGACCGTCGCGAACGGCCTGGTTGGCCGCGCGCTGCATATTCACGTTGAGCGTGGTGTACACGCGCAAACCGCGTTCGTGGACCGCTTCAGTGCCGTAAGTGAATTCGAGGTACTTGCGAATTTCCTCAAAGAAGTACGGCGCGAGATCGTTGCGCGGATACTGGAGGTGAAGACCGAGCGCGGCATTCATGGCGGGCCCTTCTTCGGCGGGCGTGATCTTGCCTTCTTCCGCCATGCGACGCAGGACGAGATTGCGGCGGGCGAGCGCGCGGGCGGGGTCGGTGATGGGCGAATAGATGGGTCCGCGGACCATGCCGGCGAGGAGCGCAGCCTCTGAGAGCTTCAGCTCGGAGACAGGCTTGCCGAAATAAAATTGCGCGGCGGCGGCGAAGCCATAGTTGCCGTGAGCAAGATAGACCTGATTGGCGTACATGGTGAAGATTTGCGGCTTGGTGTAGCGGCGTTCGATTTGCAGGGCCAGGAGCATCTCCTCGACCTTGCGGCGGAAGCTGCGGTCACTGCGGTCGAGGAAGAGGTTGCCCGCGAGCTGCATGGAGATGGTGCTGGCGCCTTCGGCGCGGCGACCCTTCAAAATGTTGCGATAGGCCGCGCCGGCTATGCGGGGAAAATCGATGCCCCAGTGATCTTCAAAATGCTGGTCTTCGATCGCCAGGACGGCGTTGTAAAGAATTTTGGGGCACTGCTCGTAGGTCATCAGGATGCGCCGCTGAAGCGCGAAGCTGCCCACGAGCTGGCCGTCATCGGCGTAGATCTCGGTGACGACGTCGGGGCGGTAAGTTTCCAAAGCGCGGATTTCGGGGAGATCGCTGGCGTAAACGAAAATCAGTCCGAAACCCGCGCCGAGCGTGATGGAGCAGAGAAGCAGGAAAGCCAGGGCCACTCGGTCAATGAGTTTCCAGCCGCGAAAACGGAGAGTTATCGGTGGCAGACTGAGCATGAAAACATTATTTTAGCGCAGATGGAAAATGCAAAGGCCGAATTCGGGGAACGCGAAGTTGCGTTTCGGGGACGAGGTGGCGAGAATCGAGCGGCGTTCGCTTTGTTGAGTTCGTTGGCGATTGAGAAAAGCATCGGGCGGCGGGAGGAAAAATCATGTTTCTCGCACTCCTGTTCGTTACGCTGGTTGTGGCCTTCGGCGTCTCGGCCGCGGTGGTCTGGGCGTTCACGAAGCCCATCGACAGCATCTTGAAGCGAATTATTGCGGATGAAATCAATTCGGCGTGGCTGAAGTACATGAAGTTTGCGATGGTGGTGGTGGGAGTCTCATCCGGAGTGCGGATTTATGAGTTGGAGAGATATATCACGCCGGCGCGACTTGAAAAGGACGGACAGGCGATTGGGCTGACGGCGGAGCGCTGGGTGCTGGAGATCTATCGGACAGTGATCGAGACGCTTCAGGGCATCGCGTGGATGCTGCTGGTCTTCTTCGTATTCGCGCTGATCGCCTATGTCATCGTGCGCATCGGAGAGCTGCGGAAGCAGCAGGACGCTCCCTAAGCTGGGCGACAAACGGTCGACGTCGTGAGCGCACGACTCAGCAAGAGATGCTACTCGCGCAAGCAGGGACGCACAGGTTTGCGGAAGACGGGTCACAACCGGTATAGTGCGGCGATCGGAACAACCTGGCATCCAACTAGAATTAAAACGAGCCCTTACGGGATCGAGGATGTTAGCGTCTCGGTGACGACCCATTTTCCGTCTTGAAGCTGCATGGAGAAGACCTCGCCTCCCCTGCACAGCTTTCCGCAGTGATAACCGCCGTCCACTTCGACCTGGTAGGGTGTTAGCCAGCGGATGGAATCGGCAGAAAAGACGATCCCGTTTTGCTTGGTCTTTTTGTCTACTACCCAGCCGAGAAAACGCCTCTTCCGCTTGCACTGGGAAACTTTCCTGATCTCCCGCGGAAGATCCTGAAAGCGTTTCACAAAATCGTTGCCGGGGTCCTTGCCGTTTATGGAGATGAAGTAGATGCGGTAATTCAGCTCCTTTGCGAGTCTCCTTTCGCTTTCATTCCTTGCCTCAAGCTCCGCGCGATCGCCTTGCGTCGACCAGCGCAACATTTGATAGCGGAGCGCGGAGGCGCGGATTTCGTCCTCCTGGGCGGCGCGTTCGACGGGCGACAGTTCCGTTCGGGCGAACGGTGCCGACGAAAGAATTACCAAAGATATGGCTACTGCGGCGAGGCCGCTAGGATTCCAACGACCCGAAGACATGCGAACCTCCGACAAAAGGGCTGGATCTGGCGGGGACGCGCCGTCCTTATAGCACAGTGTTCTCGACACTCCAATACGGTGAATAAGGGAGCGGCTAGATTTCGCGGGGACTTCGTGCGCGACCAGGAGGGATATCTACTATAGCTACTATAGCGGCTGGTAGTAGGTTTCGCCGGCGCAGGAACGGCAGAGGGTGCGGCCGTGGACGAGGACTTCGCGCTTGAAATTGATGCCTTCGCCACACCGGGCGCAGACTACGCGCGGACTCTTATAACCGGGCAGATCTTCAGGGGGAACCTCGACTCTCACCCACTGTTTATCGAAGAGGACGTCGTCTGAAAGCGCGGCATAGGCCTTCTGTTGGCCGGCTTCTTTGTCCAAGCCAGGAAACATCTCGCGAGCGGCCTGC
>QHYP01000228.1 GCA_003224195.1 Acidobacteriota bacterium
CACAGGTCGTGTCTGACGCCCTGAAAATGCCAAATCCTCTCGCCCGTTTCCGCGTTCAGTGCAATCAGGCAGTCCGCGAACAGATTGTCTCCCGCTCGATCGGCGCCATAGAAATCGAAAGCTGCGGAACCCGTGGGAACGTAGACGATGCCGCGCTTGAAATCGACGGCCATCCCCGCCCAATTATTTGCTGCGCCGCTGGTTTTCCAGGCTTCCTTCGGCCATGTTTCGTACCCGAACTCCGCGGTGTGCGGGATGGTATGAAACGCCCAGCGGAGCTGGCCCGTGCGCACGTCGTAGGCGCGAATGTCGCCCGGAGGCGCAGGCAGGGTTTCCGGTTCGCGGCCGCCTACAATCAGCACATCCTTATAAATGACGCCCGGGCTCGTCAAAGTGATTGATTGCGCCTCAGGCTTGCGTCCGAGGTC
Organism: Acidobacteriota bacterium; assembly: GCA_003224195.1. Classification (GTDB taxonomy): domain Bacteria; phylum Acidobacteriota; class Terriglobia; order Acidiferrales; family UBA7541; genus Acidiferrum. Next base: position 429 of record QHYP01000228.1, read on the forward strand.
CTCTCGCAGGTCGATGCGGCCGTTTTTCCCGAAGCTTGCGATTCGTGTTCCCGTGCTCGCGTCCAGCGCATAAACAAAGTTCATCATGCCGGCGAGTACTCGCTTGTCTTTGCCGCTCGCCCAGTAAGCCACCCCGCGGTCCGGCTGCGTCCCGCGAATGCCGGAGTCGAACTTCCAGCGGAGCCTGTCGGTCACGGCGTCTAACGCGATCACCTTCTGTGAAGGCGTGAGCGCGTACAAAACTCCCTCCACAATAATGGGGCTCGTTTGCAGCCCTCCGTTTTCCCCAGTGTCGAAAGTCCAGGCAACCTCAAGGTGCTTTACATTTGCGCGATTGACCTGCGTCAGAGGCGAATAGTGCTGGTTTCCGGGATCGCCCCCATACACGGGCCAATCGCGCTGTTCCGGCGTCGAGTTCGGCGCTACCTCGGATGTTACGGAGATTGGGGCGAGCGGGGAGTGCGCAAGGGCAATCACGCAGACGGCAAGCAGCGCGCAATTGGCGAAGACCCTCATGTTCGCCGGTCACTGCACGAGGGGCAGCATAAGCGCCGAAGGATGCTCCCGGTCGTGGTAGATCGCGTTCGTTGCTTTCACCATCCGCGTCGCCCGCGCCTGTTCCTCGCCGGTATTCATGTTCCGGTCGAAACGCGGAAAATTGCTGCTCGAAATCTCCAGCCGCAGCTTGTGTCCCGCTAGAAAAACATTGCTCGTCGCCCACAGGTCCACCGTCACGTGATAAACCTGGCCGGGATTCGCCAATTCCGGCTTCTCCTGGGAGTTGCGGTAGCGCAGCCGCAGAATTCCTTCCGTCAAATTCTGCGCGTAGCCATTGGGCCATACATCCACGAGCTTTGCCGTGAAATCCGTGTCCACAGCCGAGGTGCTGGCAAACAGGTCGAGCGACACCGGCCCGGTGACTTCCGTATCCTGCGCAAGCGCCCCCGTCGTGAAAACCAGAACATCGCTGCGCCCTTCCGCCGGCCTCTGGTCTTCCGGGCCGATCCCCGTCGGCAGCGCGCCGCAGCAGAGCGGCCCGCCAATCGTCGGCGCCGCATCCGCCGGATCGTAAACGTATTTGTCTGGAGGCTCATTCGCCGGCGCGTTTGTGTTTAATGTCCCATTGCCGCTAAGCCCGTTTGCTGCGCCCGCCGAATGCAGGTAATAACGTGTGCTCTTCGCGCGCGACGGCGGCCAGTCGTCTTCATCGCGCCAGATGTTTTTCCCCAGCACAAAAATCTTCACCGGCTTTTCGTTCTCGATTCCGTTCTTCTCTCCCTTCAACAGCGAGTCGTACCAGCGCACCATCAATTCTTCTGCGTCGAGCGGCGCCTTCTCCCCGAAATCCACGTCGCCGACCTTGCGGCCTCCACCGGCGTGACCCCCGATCTCCACCAGCAGCCGCTGCCCGCGCCGCGATTCTTCGCTGCCCGCTTCGCTTTTGAGGCGCACGTAATTCCGCAGCGAGCCGCCTTGAAAAATGTCGTACCACGCGGCAATCGAAAACACGGGCACGCGAATCTGTTTGTAGTGCTCCTCGATCGACCACTGCTTCCAGTACTCGTCGTAATTCGGATGCGCCAGCCAGTCTCTGAAATACGTCGCTACGCCTTCCCCAGCGGGCGCCTCGAGCACGGGATAGGCCGTGAGCGGCAGAATGCTGGTCCAGAGCAGCGCGTTGCCGCTCGATTCCACGCGGCGCCGCATCGTGTTCATCGCCAGGCCCGTCGCCCACGACTCGTTGAACCACTGCTCGAACGCTCCGCCCTGATACGTCCAGCCGTCGTGATAATTCGACGCTGTCACCACCGGGCAGATGCCCGTCAGGTGGGGCGGTGAGGCGATTGCCGCCAGGTATTGCGTGGCGCCGACGTACGAGCCGCCGAACATCCCCACTTTTCCATCGGAGTAGGGCAGCGCCGCTGCCCACTCGATCGTGTCGTAGCCGTCTTGCGATTCGTACTTGAAGGGATACCACTCACCTTCCGAGCGGAAGCGTCCCCTCACGTCTTGGATGATGACGACGTAGCCGCGCTGCGCCGCCTTCACGCCGAAAGAAAGCGAGCCTGTCTTGTCATAGGGTGTGCGCTGCAGAAGGACGGGAAATTTCCCCTCAGCCTTGGGACGATAAATGTCCGCGCGCAACGTGACGCCGTCGCGCATCTTTGCCGGGACGTCGCGCTCGACGATGATCTCGTACGGCCCGGCGGCTCGCGCCGGCGCGCCGCAGATTACCGTTGATACGAGGAATCCGAGCAAACTTAATCGTAGCCGGTGTGCGAGCATGATTTTTTCCTCGGGCGCGCATACTAGGCCGCTCCCGCGCGCGAGTCAATACGCAAGGACCGCAGCGGAATGTGCGCGAAGAGCTTAGCGAACAGCGGTAAGTCTCAATGGGGTTTAGCCTGGGCCGCGCGCAGGCTCGCTTCCAGCGAAACATGGCTCAAGAAATCCTTCAGGACCGTTTCCGTCTGCGGTCCCGGCGTCCCGGCATCCGTAGCCAGTGCAATCGCCGCGGAGCCCGCGCGGCTGCCGAACAGCCGGGCCTTCGCGAGCAACAGCTTTGCCGCGTAATCGCTTTCGGTGTATGTTCCATCCACCCAATACCAGCTCCAAATCATCAAGGACCTCTCCGCGGAGCGGATGAACGTCACGTGCGCTCGGAATGTGTGTCCGGCGGCTTCCAGTGCAATATTTCCTTCGCGCGCGCGCCACCATTCCGGTTTGTCGAACAGACGATTCGAGGAACTGCCCAGCTTCGTTCCGCGCTGGTTGGGAGCGTAGTGCGCCACGTAGAGCTTCACCGCATGATCACCGGATTCGTAATTCTGAATGATTTCTGAGCTAGGCTCGAGATAGAAAGGTCTCCAGTCCGTTGAGTCCCAATCGACTGGCTTCCAAGGCGGCGAGACTCCCGGTGGTTTGAGTTCGCCGGCCGCTGATCCGGCAAGCTGGTTCCAAATCAAATGCGCGGATATCGGTGGGACTCCCAATATTGCAATTGCAAGGACCGCGCTCATACCGCTTCGCGGCAAGGAAGAAAGCCCATAGGAGCTTGCCGGCCCCTGCGAAACAGGAGCGCTCGCCCCCGGCGGGTGGACCGCAACTTCTGCTGAGTCCAGCTTTGGTTTCTCACGCCAGCGCAGCCCCAAGGCCAGCAACACGGCAGTGACTATCGAGAAGAAGAGAAACCCGGCAAGCACATGGTCGACTCCGACGGCAACCCGGCTCCCGCCAAGATAGCCGAGGAGAATGATTCCGTAGACGCGTACCCCATTGGCGAGGATCGGCACCACGGCGGAAGCTAGGAGGAAGCTCACGCGGCGCACCCAACTCCGGTACGCCAATCCCGCAAAGAGAAACCCCACAACAAGCGACGCGTAAAGGTACCGCACGCCGCTGCAGGCTTCCGCCACTTCCCATCTGCCTTGAGGGACGGAGATGTATCGTCCTTCCAGCAAAACGGGAATCCGAGAAAAATCCAGCAGCTTCACGGCAAACTGCGCAGTGAAATCCTGCAGCGCTGGAATCAGCCCGTCGCCCATCGGAATGGCAAACAGCAGGAACGCCAGCGGCATCAGAAGAGCTTTGGCCGCTCCGGTGCCCACCTGCGACCAGATTAGAACGATGAGCATCGTCACAAGACAGAACTGCTGGAGGGCATCCGTCGCGGTCAACTGTCCGAGCAGCCAGCCGAAGCCAAGCGCGGCCAATACGGGAAGCGCCCAAAACTCGGGCGCCGGGTGCAGTTCCGCCAAGCGCTTCCGGCGCGACCAGACAAGATAGGCAGCGCAAGGGATTATTACGGCCCCGTACGAGTAGGTGCTTGTGCGCCACATGGCCACCAGCGAGACCACCGTCGGCCAGTACAGGAGGAAGAGAAGAGCGCTCGAGCAGAACAGGATCGCGCCGGCGCTTCGCCACGTGGAGGAAGCTGGGCTGGTCACTCGGTCTCCTTTCCTCCGGGAATCCCGCGCCGCTTTTCGCGGAATTCGGTCGCGTAGCTCACGATGGAGGGGTGTTTAGCTCAGCCAATGCTCGGCGGATTTCCTCCGCCCGTGGAGACTTCGGATCGAGTTGCAGCGCGCGCTGAAAACTGTTTTTGGCCTGCGCTACTTTCTTTGTCTTCTGGTAGACCAGCCCCAGATGGTAGTAGTACGTGGCGTTTTGCGGCGCCTTTTTCACGGCTTCTTGCAGCAAGGGAAGAGCGGAGTTGTAGCTGCCCATTTTGTAGTAAGCCCACGCGAGAGTGTCGGCGGCGTTCGGCGATTGCGGCATACCGTCGTGCGCAATCTGCGCGAGCGAGAGTGCGTCGTTGATATCGCCGCCGTGCTCGAGTAGCAGGTAACTCAGGTTGTTGGCGGCGGCGGACTGGTCTGGCTGGAGCTTGAGCGCCTTGCGGTAGAGGTCCTGCGCTTTCTGCCAATTGCCGCGGTGTTCCTCGCTCCAAGAAAAACATACGGCTGTGCGTCGCCCGCATTGGCTTGCATCGCGTGTTCATAGGCGGACGCGGCCTGGTCAAGCTGCCCGGATGCCTCTTGCGCTTGACCCAGAAGCAGAGACGCGCTCAAGTTCTTCGGGTCGAGCTCCAGTGCTTTCGTGAGTGCCGCCGCGGCTTCCGCAGTCTTATGATCGGCCAGCAAGGTTTTCCCCAGAAGATACTGGAAGCTGCTCTGATCCGGCACTCTGGCTACCTGCGCTTCCACGCGCTGCCGCGCCTTCACCGGCTGCTTCTGCAGCAAGAACTGAGTCACGAGTCCCTGCAATGCTTCGGGCGACCTGGGATCCTGCGCGAGCGCCTGCTCGTAGAAATTTTCGGCTTCCGCAAAACGCTGCTGTGTTAAAGAAATGTCGCCGAGCCGCGTATAAGCCATGGCATTTCGCGGATCGAGTTCGATTGTCCGGCGCAGATCGCTTTCCGCTCCCGCGAACTCTCCTCTTTTCATCCTGACCAGACCGCGCGCGAGGTATCCCTGGGGTGCGGAGGGCGCGTACTTCAGCAAATCGCTCGCGCTTTGCTCGAGCTGGCGCATGTCCCCCTTGCGCAGCTCCAGCATTGCCAGGTTCTGCTGCGCTTCGAGCAGGGAGGGTTTTAATCTCACGGATTCGCGCCATTCTCTTTCCGCGCCGTCGAGATTCCCGTTCCTGAAATAAGCAAGACCTAACTGGAAGTGCGCTGCCGGGTCGTCCGGGTTGCTCCTACCGGACGCTTCGAGAACCGGCACAGCTTCGGCGAACCTCTGCTCCAGATTCAGCGTCTCCCCCTTGAGGAGCAGAGCCTCGGCGTCTTTGGAGTTTTGCTTCAGAATCTCATCGTCTAGCGCCGTGGCCTTATCGTATTGTTTGTTGCCGATCAGGAGCCCGATGTGGCGCTTCTTCACGGCGAGATCATCGGGGTGCTCCTGAGAGAGGAGAGCGAATTCGTTCAGCGCTTTTCCCGTCTCCCCGCTTGCGACGTAGAAGTCGCCGAGCAGCCGGTACGCGGCCGGATCATTCGGTATGGCCTTCTTGGCTTCCTGCAGAGTTTTTTCTGCAAGGTCCTTCTTGCCCCAGCCGAAATAGAGAGCGGAGAGAGCCGAGCGTGGGAGGGGATCGCTGTTGTCTGCCTCGATGCCGGCCCGGAATTGTGCTTCGGCATCCTGCCAGCGGCCCCGCCTCTGGTAGAAAGTTCCGAGGCCCATCCGCGCCGGCAAGAATTTTGCATCCAGCGAGACCGCCTTTTCCAGATTCTGCTCGGCCAGATTCAATTGCTGAGCCTTCTCCTGGAGCAAGCCCAGCGTCACATAGGGAGCCGGCTTATCCGGCGCCAGCTCCACGCCCCGCTGGGCCTCGTCGATGGCCAGTCGCAGGTTGCCCAGTTCTCCGTCGCTCGTGGCTAGCAAAAGCTGCGCACCGGGCTCCGTCGGGTTGTCCTCAAGTATCGATGCGGCGCGGGCCCGGGCGTCGGAAAATTGCCCCGACCGAAACAATAGACCAGCGAAATCGAGTTGTGCTTGCCAGTTCTTGGGATCGAGCTGGACGGTCACCGCAAGCTCGCGATATGCGCTGGAGAGGAGCTTCTGTCGGAGGTAGCATCGCGCCAATTGATAATGAGCCGCCGCAAAGGAGGTGTCGACTTGAATGGCGTTCAGGAATTGAATCGTCGCTTCCTGATACTTTCCCGCTTGAAAGTACTGCTGTCCGCTCTCGAAGTATTTCTGTTTTCGAGCATTGCTGTCGCCGCTACAGCCACCACTCGACAAGAGGACGCCTGCGATCATTAAGCACAGGCTCAGTTTGCCGGAGTTCCTCATTCCCTTCCTTCAAGTCGCCGAGCGCGGCAGAGGCAACAGAACTAATTATCCTAGCTGGATCGTAGACGCATGATGCCCATACCAATCCGAGACCACGGAGATTATGAACTGATTCCCGGCGGGGGTGGGAGCGGCGAGCTAGGCGCGAATCCAAAAAACAACGGGCGCCCTGTCAAGGGCGCCCGCGGAGGGAAGTTTTGCCGAACATCAAATAGCTGGGGGAATGGCTACGTCAGAAAACGGCGCCCCAAACGCGAGAGACAAATGCCAGCCAGGCCCACGAGCGCCAGGCCCAGCGAGCCGGGCTCGGGCACCGCACCTGTTGCACCTGTTTCTGAAACAATGAGGCCGTTGTGTGGGTCGTAATTGGCGCCAATGTGAACGTCGGAGACACCGGAAATCCACGAGGCATCCGTCAAGGTGTAGTTCCAAGTCCACGTGTAAGTCCCACCCTGTTGGATCAGTACGCCGGGTGTGGCAAATGTGCAAGCGAAGGCGCCACTATTGCTTCCACAACCGCTGTTGTTCAAGCTCGATACCGATGGAGTCCAGGTTTCAGCGTCTGGGCCCGTCACGGTTAGCCCGACAAGGTTGTTGCTTGGTGTGAAGCCGAGATCCACGCCACCTATGTGGTCATTCACTCCGGCAGTGACAGCTCCGGTAATGTGGATCGTAAGACTCGCCGAGGTGCCTGTAATATCGAAGCTGTATGTGGCTGCGGGGCAGCCGGACTGGCCGCTACCGCAGTCAGACAGGGATAGGCTCCCCATCGTGTCCGCGTACGCGGGCCCAGCACTGAGGAAGAATACGCCGCAAAGCACTGCCACGACAAGCCACCCGAACCGTGTGATCATCGAACATTTCTCCCTCTGCGGACAGCACACCCTCAGTGCACTGCACCATGGGAACGAGCATTTGGGGTACCATATCTTCTAGAATGAGCTTCCGCGCTCGCACCACAATATCTTCTTATTGCTCATAGGCTTACAGCGAGCACCTTGGACTGCTCCATTTCGGAATTCAGTCGATTTCCGACCTTTTGCAGAAGTTTTGCGCACTTCCGGCATTTCCCTCGGCATTTTGGATAGCCAGCTAATCCGCTCGGCTTGCGAGGAGCGGGGAGGCAGAGCACGGAATGAGGCATGGGCGGCACTATGCCATGGGTAACACCGCGGAGACGCGCCTGTACGGAAGGACGGTGACGCCTTTGCGACAAGGACGGCGCGCGGCAGGATGCGCTCTGCCACACTCGGAGAATGCGGCAACGATTGTGTTTCGTCATGGTTTTGCTGGCGGCGGCTTCGCCGGCGTTCGCGCAAAACGCGCGCCCGGTGGGGCCGGCTTCGACGGGGCTGCGCCCGCTCGCCGCGCGCGAAGGGTGGGAGATTGCGCGCGCAACGACCTGGCGCGAGAGCGCAGCGCGGCGCACGGAGGACTGTTCGCACCTCGTGCACGATCGATACGAGAAGGCAGGCTATCCGTATCCCTATGCGAATTCGCTCGATCTGTACAACAACGGATCGGAAAGCTTTGTGCGCGTGCGTACGCCGCAGCCCGGTGATTTGATCGTCTGGCCCGGGCACGTTGGCATCGTGGTGGACCCCAAGGAGCATTCCTTCTTCAGTTCGACCAATTCCGGCGCACGGACCGCCTACTACAACTCCCCGTACTGGCGGGCACGGGGAAGCGCGCGCTTCTATCGTTATCTGACGGACAAGCCGGCGAGAAGCGGCGCGGCGGCAAAAATCGCGAGCGCCGCGCAGCAGCCAACGGCTCCCGCGGGGGGCGGCCGACGCGCGAAATACCGGCCGGCAATCCAGCCGGTAAAGACAGCCCCCGCGGCGGGAGCCACAGCGCGGAGTGCGGCTGATCCGGCCAGCGCGAGCCGCGCGGAACTTGCGCCGGGGAAGGTGCTGCGCATACCGGGGAAGCACCCGCAGGCGGTGGACGTGGCCGGAGCCCTCGCGGATAGGAATCAGGCGGCGGGAGAGATCCTGCGCGCGGGGAATTTGGAACTGCTCGGGCGGACGGTGATCGTCTACCGGGAGTTGCGGGTGACAAACGTGGAGATCAAAGCCAAGCGCGGCGCTGCGCAGGTGGAGATCGAATCGCTCGCGGTACTTTCGGGTGAGCGGATGGACGCGCAACGCGGCTGGGAAGTGCTTCGGCCGGAGCTTCAGCGCACCAAAAAGGGCTGGGTGGTAGCGGCGGCAAATGAAAATGTGTACGTGCCGCGGGATGCGGCGCTGCGAGTGCTGGCAGCGCGGCTGGCTGAATTGACGCAGAATGCGGACCCGAACGCGGCCCGGGAGCGCGAACAGAGGCAAATTGTGCGGCTCTTGAATTTGGTAGTGGCAGAGGAGTAGAGGATTCCCACTTCGCCGCGGATTAGCCAACCACAGGACAGGAACCCCCGCGTTTCCGGTAAGTCGAGTCTGCCCAAATCCCAAAACCATTGCTTGCCGGATGCGAAGAGAGATCCCTCGGCTCCCTTTGGTCGCTCGGGATTCGCACCCTTTGCCGGGTGCTCACTGCGCATTCTAAAGGAGTTATTCGTGATTCGTGACTTGTGATTCGTGATTC
>QHYP01000229.1 GCA_003224195.1 Acidobacteriota bacterium
ATTTCCAGCAGTTGAAAGCGTGGTCCCAAGATTTCGCTGAGATGCTCGGCAACTTCCAGCACAATCCGGAACGCGCGCCACGAATTCTTAAGAGCGTTCTGGAGATGGCTGATTACTTCCGTTCCGCCATGCGCGAGCAGCGTCTCCACCCTCATGACGGCCTTGTAAGTTCGTTGATGAATGCGGAAATTCAGGGCGACCGGTTAAGCGAGGAGGAAGTGGTCGCGAACTGCATTGTGACCATGGTGGGGGGGCAAGAGACCACCACCAACCTGATCGGAAACGGTGTGCTTGCCCTGCTGCGGAATCCCGACCAACTCGAAAAACTCCGCTCCGATCTCTCGCTGATCCCATCGGCCGTAGAGGAGTTGCTGCGCTACGAAAGCCCCAGCCAGCATACTGCCCGCTTGGCTCCGGAAGATACGATTCTGGGTGGAAGGCGGATTCGAAAGCGCCAGGCTGTAATTGCGGTAATGGCCGCCGGGAATCGAGACCCGGAGAGATTTCCTGATCCCGACCGCTTGGACATCACTCGCGCCGACAACCGGCATCTTGCGTTCGGGTGGGCGGCGCACTTCTGCTTCGGTGCGGCGCTGGCGCGGATCGAAGGTCAGGTTGCCTTTGAGTTGATGCTGCGCCGGCTGCCCAATTGGGCACTTGAGTCCGGACCACTCGTCTGGCGCTCGAATCTCGGATTGCGCGGTTTGACGAGGTTGCCGCTCCGCTTCGGCAAGCCACCGAGTACAATGACTGCGGCATAGGAAGATTAAAAGAACCGTTCGACGGCACAACTTGAATGGGTTGTGCCGAACTGACGCAGACCAGCATGAGCGTTTTGCGGGAGGGCAGCAACCTACGTTCCCGACCACTTGACCGTGAGAGAGACAGTGATACATCAACAGGAAAGCGACGCAAAGTCTGACCTTGCCCGACTTTCTGAAGCCAAGCGCAGGCTCCTTCAAAAATATCTACGCGGCAAGCCTGAAAAAGAGAAGGGCGAACGGGCTCTGATCTGCCCTCGTCCACCCGGGGAACCTGTACCTCTATCTTTCGCTCAGCAACAGATATGGCTCCATGGGCAAATTGCGGGCGATGTCCCTTTCTATAACGAAAGTATCGCCGTTGACCGGCAAGGCCCGCTCGACGTGGCTGTGTTAGAGCGATGCTTGCTTGAAATTATTCGACGCCACGAGATCTGGCGCACGACGCTTGAAGCCGCGGCCGGCGAGCCCATCCAGATTGTTCACCCGGCTCCTCGCGTGTTTCCGCTGCCGACGACGGATTTACGCAAGCTTCCGGAAGCAGAGCGCGAGGCGGAAGCGGTGGGTTTGGCAACGGAGGATGCACAGCGTCCATTCGACTTGAAAACGGGTCCATTGATGCGTGCCTTGCTGGTACGCATGGACGATGAGCGGCATCGCCTTTACATGACTGTTCATCAAATCATCTCCGACGCGGCATCCGCTTACCGGGTTTTCCTCCCCGAACTGGCGACACTTTACGAAGCCTTTGCGGCGGGCAAGCCCTCGCCACTGCCGGACCTTCCCATTCAGTATGCAGACTTTGCGTACTGGCAGCGGAAAAGGTCGTCCGACCATACCGGGTCCGAACACATGGCCTACTGGCGCAGGCAGCTAGCGGGCGAGCTTTCTCCGCTCCAGTGGCCCAGCGATCGTCCACGACCGCCGATCGAAACGCATCGCGGTGCGATTCAAAGATTCACACTGCCCGCAGATTTAGTCAGGACGCTCAGGCACCTCAGCCAGCAGGAAAGAGCATCGCTTTACATGACTTTGCTGGCTGGGTTTGTCGCGCTGCTCCATCGTTATACGGGTCAAGAGGATATAACCGTGGGCAGCACGACTGCGGGCCGTAAGCAGGCTGAAGTTGAGCCCCTGCTAGGTTGTTTTATAAATCCGCTCGCGCTGCGGATCGACCTCTCAGGCAACCCCACGTTCCGGGAGTTACTGTCGCGTGTAAGGGGAGTGGTTCTGGACGCGTTGGCTCACGAAGACGCTCCTTTCCCCTACGTCGTAAGAGAGCTCCGACATAGGCCTGATCCCAGTCGAAATCCTCTGTTTCAGGTGATCCTTTCGCAGCAGCCCCAGATGCCCAGTATCGCCTCAGGGTGGGATCTAGTGACTGGGGAAATCTCCAATGGAGGTTCCAAGCTCGACTTGATGGTCGTGCTCGACGACCGCAGAGACCGTATCTTTGGGCCCATCACGTACAACCCCGATCTGTTCGACGACTCAGCCATCACGCAAATGGTCGGCAATTGGAAGACCCTGCTTACGGGCGCGGCCGCAGAGCCAGGAAAGCACATCGCGGAATTGCCTGTCTTGACCGACGCAGAGCGAAACCAGATTGTCGTCGAATGGAATGATAGGCGGGTGAATTACCCCAGGGACCGCTGCCTACATGCACTCATTGAGGCCCAGGTGGAGCGGACGCCAGATGCCACGGCGGTCGTGTGCGAAGAGGAACGACTCAGCTATCGAGAGCTAAATGCTCGTGCCAATCAGCTTGCGCATCATCTTCGCAAGTTAGGAGTGGGTGCTGAAGTCTTGGTCGGCATTTGCATGGAACGGTCCGTCGAGATGATGGTGGCCCTGTTGGGCATCCTGAAAGCTGGCGGAGCTTACGTGCCGCTGGATCCAGCGTACCCAGAAGAGCGACTCGCATTCATGATCAAGGATTCCGGATTGCAAGTCTTGATTACCCACGAGCCATTCCCCAGCACGTTGGGCGAGCAAGTGGAGAAGCTCGTCCGCATCGACAAAGATTGGCCCGTAATTTCTGAGGAGAGCCGAGAAAATCCGGCGACCGAGATTGAACCGGAAAACCTGGCGTATGTGATCTACACGTCGGGATCAACAGGTCGGCCCAAAGGGGTTCAGATTTGTCATCGTTCGCTGGTCAATTTGCTGACGTCCATGCGAGCTCGGCCAGGGCTCACCGAGAAAGATTCTCTGCTGGCCGTCACCACGATATCGTTCGATATCGCTGCTCTCGAGCTTTACCTGCCTCTAATGGTGGGCGCTTGCTGTGTGCTCGCCAGTCGCGAAGCGTCGCAGGACGGGCAGCGATTGTGGGGCATGCTGGACCATTATGAGATTACGGTGATGCAAGCAACGCCGTCCACTTGGAAGCTATTGCTTGAATCGGGATGGCCGGGAAAAGCGGACTTGAAGATTCTCTGTGGCGGTGAGGCGATGCCCCGAGAACTAACCGAGCAGTTGATCCCTAGGGCATGCTCGGTCTGGAACATGTACGGCCCCACGGAAACTACCGTGTGGTCCAGCTTCCACCACGTCACATCATCCGCAGGCCTTATCCCGATTGGCCGCCCGATCGGGAACACCCAAATGTACGTGCTTGACCACAACATGCAGCCGGTGCCCGTGGGCGTGATTGGGGAGCTCTACATAGGCGGCGATGGTTTGGCGCGGGGCTACCGAAATCGTTCCGAATTGAACGCCGAGAAATTCATCCCGAACCCGTTCGATTGCGAACCGGGTTCGCGCCTCTACAAAACGGGTGACCTTGCGCGCTATCGAATGGATGGAAATATTGAATGCCTGTGGCGGATAGACAATCAAGTGAAGATTCGTGGATTCCGGATCGAGTTGGGCGAGATCGAGTCCGTGCTGCGTGAGCATCAGGCCGTCCGTGATGCCTGCGTCATCGTTCGCGAGGATCGTCCAGGTGATCCGCGCCTAGTGGCTTACGTCGTACTGGCAAAGGAAGAGTCCTCCTCGCTCAAAGACCTGCGCAACTTCCTGAAAGAGAAATTGCCCAGCTACATGGTCCCCATCGTTGTCGCACTGGAAAGGCTCCCATTAACAGCGAATGGAAAGTTGGATCGGCGCGCACTTCCGGTACCGGATCACGTGGAATTGAGCGACGACCAATCTTTCGAAGGATTTCGTGAACCCATCGAAGAGCTGTTGGCGGGCATCTGGACGCACGTGCTCAAAGTGGAGCGGGTGAGCATCTACGACAACTTTTTTGATTTGGGAGGTCACTCACTGTTGGCTACACAAGTGGTTGCCAGGCTGGAGAAGGAGCTAGGTTTGCGTATCAAGCCCAATGAACTCGCATTTCAAACTCTCGGGCAACTCGCAGCAAGTTGCAAAGAACGTTTGTATTGCCAATGAGGCAAGCGGAAAAAGTTGCGCCCTTCTATTTCGGCTCGCCCGATAAACTGCTCTTCGGATGCTACCATGAGCCGACCCTCGGGAGGCGCCGGAAGTGCGCAGTCGTTGTCTGTCAACCGGTGGGGCACGAATACATCAATTCTCACCGGGCCCTTCGTCAGCTTGCCGCGCGCCTGTGTGACGCCGGGTTCCCGGTTCTGCGGTTTGACTACTACGGCTGCGGCGACTCGTCCGGCAGCAGGGAAGAGGGCACAATTCTTCAATGGCTGGAGGACGTCTCGACTGCCATTTCCGAGGTGAGGCGTAGGACGGCCGTGGTTCAAGTCTGCCTTATAGGACTCCGACTGGGCGGAACCCTGGCGATGATTGCCGCCGCTCAACGAGCCGATCCCGAAAGCATGGTTCTTTGGGATCCAGTGGTGAGCGGAAAGAGTTATCTCGACGGCTTACTTCGTTTGCAAAAAGAAATGCTCCGCTTTCGCCCGAAACCAAGCAGTGCACAAGAACCCCTGGGCTACTGGGACGTGCTCGGCTTTCCTCTGTCGCGTTTCCTCCGTGCCGAAATCGAAAAGATAGACCTTCTGCCCATTGCGGGGAGTCCGGCCAAGAATGTTCTGGTCATTCAAAGCGACCAAACGGCCGGCGAAGCTAAGTTGAAAGAACATTTGAGCCAAACGGAGGCTCGCCTCGAGTATCAGCGCTTCGATGCGCCTCAGATTTGGCGCCCAACCTCCGATGGCAGCTTGCTCGTACCCAGCCAGATACTCCACTCAATTGTTTCCTGGACCTACAGGGTGCACCCATGAGAGAAGAGGCCGTCCTTTTCGGAGAAGTGAAATCCTTGATAGGGGTTCTGACCGATCCTCCAATGAGGAACGGGAATCACCCCAAGCCTGCCGTAATCTTGTTAAACCCGGGTATCGTGCACCGCGTTGCACCAGGACGCATTTACGTAAGAATGGCACGAGCATTGGCTGCCATGGGCTTCGTGGTTCTTCGGTTTGACTTCTCTGGAATCGGAGATAGCGCGGTCCGTTATGACAATCTTCCCTTCGACAAGAGCGCTATAAGGGAAACGCAAGATGCTATGCGTTTTTTGGAGGCAACAAGGGGCGTCAGCCGTTTCATCTTGCTGGGCGGATGCTCTGGAGCGCGCATTTCGCTCCAGACAGCCTGTTGTGACCCGCGAGTGGTAGGCACATTCCTGATCAACCTACAGATGACCGAAGATGAGGGCCAAAATTCAGATCAGATTACCCGCAGTGCGGCCTTTTATTATTGGAATTTCGCCCTCTTTGATCTTAAAAGCTGGTTCAAGTTGCTCACCGGAAAGGCCGATTACCGAAATATCCTAAGGGCGCTCGGATTTCAGGCAAGGACGCAATTCGCTTCCCGACGAAAAATGTCTGCCGAATCGATTCAGCTCGCCGCTAATTTGCGAATGTTGGCCGAGCGGGGTACTCGTGTGACTTTCCTATATGCGGAAAGCGATCCACAACTAAATGATCTACGCGAGGCAGTTGGCCGCGAACTCAAGCAATTATGCGCGTTGGGAAAGATAAGAGTGCAAATCATTCCGCGATCAGACCACACCTTTAGTTCTCTCCATGACCAGGAGAAACTCCTGAAAAAGATCTGCGTGTTGATCGATGCGATCACTCCGGCAACCGCGGGCGCGCTCAATCAACGCCAGGATCGGCCGCCTCAATCAGTGGAGGAAACCCTTCCACAGCACGGTGGGAATTAGCGCAGATTCCCAAGGAACACCAA
>QHYP01000001.1 GCA_003224195.1 Acidobacteriota bacterium
CAAGCAGGCCTATACGCGCGCCCAAGGGGGGGCAACGCTCGGGGGAGCGTTCCAGAAGGACAAGACGTTTTACTTTTTTTCGTACGAAACCACGCGGCGGCAAGAGACCGGGTTCACGAACATTGGCGCAAATAATTTCGGCCTCGTGCCGGTCATAAACGGCCCGCCATCTTGCTCACCCTCGGGCGCAAGCTCGCCGGTCGTTCCTGCTGGTGCCACTTTCTTGATGACGAGCAACCAAGCTTGCTTCGTCTCGAACCCGGCAATCCTGGCCGCACCATCCCCCGGCCCCGGCCAGCCGACCGGAGCACAGTTTGCCGGCGAGATAGCTGCACTCGCAGGCGGAGCTTCCGCAACCGCTCTGCTCGGAAACACGCCGGCCGGTCCGGCAGTGTTCCCGCTGCCCATCGACTGCAACCCCGCCATCCCGGGGAATTGCACGGCCGCAAACGTCGTCCCGCTACCAAGCTCTTACGTGGGCTTGGACTCGCTGCGCGGTAACTATCCGGTGAAAGAAGGCACGAGCCTGTGGTCGGGGCGCCTCGACCATCACTGGAACACAAAGAACAGCTCGTTCCTGCGCGTCAGCGTGACGCCATCTTTGGTGACAGGCATTCAAGTCAACGCGCAGAACCAGAATTTTGGTCAGAATGCGGGCTCGCGGACTTCCTTGCAACAAACCCGCGATGTCTCCAGCGTCTTCCAGCACGACACGATTCTCAGTCAATCGCTTTTCAACACCGCCCGCTTCCAGTTTGCGCGCCGCGGCTTGCACTATGGCTTCTCTCAGCTTCCCGGGGGCAGCGGCCTGGGTGTAAATATTACCGGCTTTGCCTTCTTCGGCCGCGAGCCCTTCTCGACGGAGGACCGTATCGAGCGCCGCTTCCAATGGACGGACAACCTCTCCTGGGTCAAGGGACACCACAGTTTGAAGACCGGTGCAGACATCAATTACATCCAGCTTCGTTCCAAGAAAGCGCAAGTGTTTGAACTCAATTTCGGCGGGGTGATGAACTTCGGCGGTCTCACGGCCTCGAACTTATCTTTGCCCAGTACATTCAATGGCGTGACTGTCCCCGGCTTCACCGGCGTGCAAGCCTACGGTTTGGGCCTGCCGACCACCTTCATCCAGGGCATCGGAAACTCCAACCGTCTGTTCAACGACACAATGCAGGGCTTCTTCATCCAGGACAGCTGGAAGATTCGCCCGCGACTCGCACTGAACTATGGCGTGCGCTACGACCTCGAGCTGACGGCGCAGTTCCGGCCCGCGACGGCCCTCAATGCCGCGGCGGAAAAGGCGTTCAATGTGACCGAGGGCTATCCCCGTGATTGGAATAATGTGGCCCCAAGGCTCGGGCTCGCTTGGGACCCGATGGGCAACGGCAAAACGGTCGTCCGCGCCGGTTACGGACTGTTTTATGATCATCCATCGTTTGCCTCTGCGTTCCTATCCACGACCGCCGATGGCGCGCTCTCCTCACAACTCCTTATCTTCGGCGGCACGCCGACCCGGACCCAGATGCGCACCGACCCGACGGCTGCGAACGGCGCTTCGATCTTCCAGGGAGTCCTGGACACGACGGGCATTTCCGGCATTACTTACCTGGCGAACCAGCAGCGCTTCGACCCCAAGAACAGCCCGTTCTTTAACAATCAGAACTTCCTCAGTGCCGGCTTCCCGGTAGCCCTTTTGCCATTTACCCTGCCGATCGCCCGCGACTTCCAATACGCTTACGCGCAACAGGCCAACCTCACCGTCGAGCGCCAACTCGGCCACGACTATAAGTTCAGCATCGGCTATTCCTATACACACGGCCTGCACCTGAACCGGCCGCGAAACATTGACGCCACGGACCCGCAACGCCTGGCGGTAAACCTGCGCAACGCCCTGGCCGCCGGCCTTTCCGTCAATAATCCTTTTGCCGTGGCCGCTCCCGCCTCGAACATCGCTGCGACATCGAGCACTTGCGGCGTAAATGTCATCGCGCCGCAAGTCCTGGGAGCTCTCACTGGCTGTCCTGGGCCGCTCGCCCCGCTGGATGGCCAGTTCCTCGGTACCGCCGCCTTCTTCAACTTCTTCAAGCCTTCGGGCCCCAACCCCTCGTTCGCAAGACTCCTGCCGGGAGGCTACGGTTCACCCACAACGCCAGGAAGTGAAGTATTTCTGGCGGCACTGGCGGGCTATCCCACGGGCTTTCCTGGGGTGCAGGTGCCTTGGGCCAGCGTGGACCAGCAAGAGTCGTCTGGGAACTCCGTTTACCACGGCCTGACAGTGAATCTCTCGAAGCGTTTCACGAGCCACCTGGAATTCCTGTCAAGCTACACGTGGTCGCACGCGATTGACGATTCCACCGACTTGCAAACGTTGCTCGAGCCGCAAGACAACCGTTTCCCGAACCGCGAGCGGGCGAACTCCAGCTTCGACCAGCGGCACCGCTGGGTCACCAGCGGCGTCTTCCAGAGTTCGGAGTCGCGCTCGGGCGACAGCTTCATCAGGAAGTCCTTCGCCAACTTCACCGTTTCCCCGATCATTGAAGTGGCTTCGGGCCGGCCATTTACGGTCCTGACGGGCACGGACTTCCTGTTCGATTTTTCGGGCGAAGGCGGCCGGCCGTCGGTCGGCTCGCCTGGCGTGTCTTCGCCCTTCATCCCGGGCAAGACATTTACCCTGCCGAACGTTTGCCAGGACAACAGCGGCGCGTCTTTCTCAATCCCTGTGCTTACACCGCCGGTTGGCTGTGCCGGCAACCTGGGCCGCAACGCTTTCACGCGCCCCGGCTTCTTCCAGTGGGACCTTCGCGTCGCGCGCCGCTTCTCGCTCGGCGAACGCCTCAAGCTGGACGCCATCGCCGACATGTTCAACCTCTTCAACCGCTTCAACGTCGGCGACGTCAGCCCGCTCTGCAACCCAACGGACCCGGCGGGCTGCAACGCCGGCCAGCCCACTGCCGCGCTCGACCCACGCCAGTTCCAGCTCGCCCTCAAAGTGAGCTGGTGAGCGTCAACTCCGTTCTGCGGGGAGGGGAGCGGCGCGCCGCTCCCCGTTTTTGTTTCTGGCCACTTTTCAGAACGCGGTGCTTCCCAGTACAGTAGAAGGGTTGTTTCCCATTCGAGCTTCCCGGAGCGCATGAGCGCACTCATCATCGGACTGGTCCTTGTCGCGGCCGCGCTGCTTCTTTGGCTTCTCTGGCAGAGTGCGCAGCGGCGGCGCGACGATGTTGATGCCCGCGCGCGCATGGAACAATTGCAGCGCGATCTGCAGACTCTCGCCGGTCATACGCAGAGCTTCACGCAGCAGTTCGGCGTGCTCGGTCAAACCGTTGCCCAGCGCCTGGAATCCGTGACCCAGGCCCTGCAAAAGGGCGTGACGGATTCCGCGCAGATCGCCGCTCAGGCGCAATCGGCGATGAGCGGCGAACTCAAGAACTCTCGCGAAATGATCGGCCAGGTCCAAAAACAGCTCGGTGAGGTGCAACAGGCCGGCCGGGAAATGGCGCTGGCCACTCAGACTTTGCAGAACGTCTTGGGTGGAGCGAAGACGCGCGGCCTGCTTGGCGAAATCACACTCGAGCGCCTCCTGGCCGATGCGCTGCCTTCGGCGCATTACCAGATGCAGTTCCGCTTCTCAACCGGCGAAGCCGCGGACGCCGTGATCTTCCTCCGCGACAAACTTCTGCCCATCGATTCCAAGTTTCCTCTCGACTCCTATCGCCGGCTCGGCGCCGAGGGCGATGAAGCGCGGAAAGCATTTGCGGTTGCCGTGAAAGGCCACGCGGACGCCATCGCCAAAAAGTACATCGTGCCCGGCGAGAACACTCTGGACATCGCCATGATGTTCGTCCCCTCGGAGAGTGTCTATTACGAGCTTTTGATGAGCGAAGACAGCAAAGGCCAGGCGCTCGACGCCTACTGCCGCGACAGGAATGTCATCGCCGTGTCACCGAATACGCTCTACGCGCACCTTCAAGTGATCCTGATGGGTTTGCGCGGCATGCAGATTGAAGAAAACGCCAAGCGCCTGCACGCGAGCCTGGCAGGACTCGAAAAGCAGCTCAGCACGATTTCAGAAGTTTACGAAAAGCTCGGGACTCACCTGAAGAACGCGCAGCAGAGTTACAGCGAAATCGATAAGCGCCTTGAGCGGACTCAGACTACCCTCGGTCAGATGCTCGAAGGGACCGCGACGGAGACGCCTGCGCTCCCCGCAGAATCCTCCGTCAAGCGCGGCGCTTCCTCCTGATCCCCAAAACTCAGCGCTGGAGCGGAGCGAGCGCCGGAATCAGCCGGAAGCTGACCAGAAAATTGCCGCGTTTCATGCCCATCAGCTCAAATTTCGCCAGGTTTTCCGGGCCGCCCGTGGATGCGGCGCGCGCCGCCGTGCCCGTCGCAAGCTCGGCGATCTCCGGAGCAAAGTTGCGCGCTTCGATCGTCAAGCGCTCCTCTGTGCCGCGAATCCGGATCGCAAGCGTGCGCCGCTCGCCCGGCGCCAGCGGCGTGTGCGAGGCATCGAGCGCGAGCGCGACGAACGTGATGGAGAAAGCCGCGCCGCCGCTCTGACCGCAAGCCACAATCACGCTAGTGGGCCCCGGAGACAGTTCATCCGGCGGAAGAACGACGAGCGACGCGGGCGAGGCGGCCAGAACGAGCGCGGGCTGACTGCCGATTGTTACGCGGTTCGCGTCGGCGTCGCCGCAAAACCCGCTTCCCCAGAGCTCGAAGCGATCGCTCAGCGCGGCGATGCGGGGAGCAGACCGGACGGCAAGCTGATCGGGAGGAGCCTCGGCAGGCGTGAGGATTGTAGTCGGGATGCGGCCCGGCCGGCCCGCTAGCGAACCCAGAAGAACACCCGGCTTGAGTGGCGCAACAAAAAGCGCCCGCCCGGTTGCATCGGTGGTGACGTGGTCGCCGTTCGAAAAACTGACGGTGACGCCGGGGGTCAGCCGGCCGCCCACGTCCAGCACTGCCAGCGTACTGCGCTCCCCTGCGACAATTCGCCGCGGAAGAAGCAAAATGCGCGCCGCGGACGCGGCGGGAGCTGGCGGAATCCGCGCCTGCTGCGCGGACGACAGCAATGCCAACACGGGCGCCGAGGCGCAGAAAAGCAGAGCGAAGACACCGTACCGCGTGAAACGCACGGACAAATTGTAAACGAACGAACCGCGCCGGGAAAGGATGGCGGAAGCAAAGTGAAGGGCGCGCGTAAATTGGGCAGCAGGACCGGTTCGTGGTGGAAGTCTCTCTCGCTCAAAAATCATGCCGGCTCGGCGGCGCGTTGATAAATCTTTGCTTCGACAAACAAACGGTATAACTCGCGGTCGATTTC
>QHYP01000002.1 GCA_003224195.1 Acidobacteriota bacterium
GCTGAGGCTTTGAATCCGGCCCTGGGCGTCGTATGTAGTGTCGAGATTGACTGCGCCGCCCGGAGCGTTCACGAGCTGTTCATTTATTTTGCGTCCCCAAGTGTCGAGAGTGATTTGCTTGTGCCGGCAACTGGTGCAAGTGGCGGAGGCGGAGGTGTCCGCGACCGGGACGTAGGTATCCGCCTGCGTCGCGCCAGTGTAATTCGTCAAACTCCAGCCGATGAGAAAGGCGCTTTGCGTGGGGCGATCCAGAGAATCAAAGAAAAAATAGGAGGTCGTCACGCTGTTAGGGTCTGTGGAAGACGCCCGCTTGCCGCTACCAAAATAGTAGCCGAACTTCGTGGTGAGCCCGCCCGCAGTGATGGTCTTGGCGTAGGCGTTCGTCGGAGCCGGAGGCGTGTATGCCGACATCGAGGCCGCCCCCGTATCATTAAAGAAGTTGTCCGTATAATTGTATGTGGTCGGGTTCCCGGCCGGGTCAAACGCCTGAAGGACCTGGCCGGTGGTGTCGTAGCAAAGCTTGGTAGTTAGATATGTGGAGCCGCTAACCCAACGCTGAATTTGCGTAGGGTTTCCGCGCTGCGTGTAGCTGGACCCAAAGTTCGCGTCGTCATGATTGACCACTCCTGGCACCGACGTTAACCCTGATGCACACGAAGAGTACGAGTCGTACGTATAGACGGTCTGCGAAACCCTGCTCCCGCCTCCGGGACAATTTGTTGTATCCGAACCGGAATTGTTGCAAACGGTGACTTTCAGGGGACGGTTGATGTTGTTTGTTCCGGTGGTGAGATACGTCGCGTAGGTTGCTCTGTCGGGTACAGAGGGGAAAACCGGCGAAGAGCCTGAGTAATAACGCCACTCTTTGAGCGCAGTCACGTTGCCCGTTTGCGGGCTGTCGTAGGCATACGTGGTTTGCTTGGTGATGCTCGCTCCTCCTGGCACAGCCACGGTGGCCTGCGAAGTGAGCAAACGGATGTACCCGGCACCCTGGCAGTTGAAGAAGGGACAGGCAATGGAGAAGTCGTACGTGTTATTAACCGTAGACAGGACGTTCCCGGCGCCGTCCAGGGATTGTATTTGGACTGGCCAGGCGCCATTATTCAAAGTGAAGGTGTAGACTGTCTTAGCGCCGTATGGTTTGGTGACGGTCATCTTCTGCTGGCAGCCGACCTGAGTGGAACTGCAAGTCGAGATGGCCTGAGGAGAGTAGGTCCAGAGACCACCCGCTGAAGTTCTGGAGTTGAGCCATCGCGCTTTGTTTCCGTAGGAGTCGGTGAAGGTCGTCCACCCGTAGCTGATTTGTCCGCCCGCAGGCAGCATAACGCTGATCGGAAGACCGTAATACCCGCTTTGACCGGACGGCGAGCCGCAGGCGGCGTTTCCCGTGCTCGAATCACAGTCGTACTTGAAATTGTATCTAGTGTTGTCCGGCAGAGTGATGCTTTGGATCACGTAGATATTTCCGGAGTACTCCGTCACGCCCGATTGTCCAAAAGCGGATCTGACAGGAATGAGCGCGTTCGCAACTTGATAAAGCGATGTCCCCCCTTGCGAGTTTGGAACATTGATTTGCCCCCCGGATGGGATACCTGTCAAGGGCAGAACGCGACCAATGGTGTCCGTGTTGGCAGGACTTGCGGAAAAGTTTATTTGATTGCCGTTATTGTCCTCCATTTGCACACAGGGCCACTGGTTAGGAGCAGTCACGCAAGCGAGCGATCCATCAGGTGCGTAAATTGAGGCGACGACGTTTCCCGATGACAATATATAATAAAATCGATAACCTGAGGAATCCGCTGCGTAGCCATTGGTGCTGGTCGCGCAGGCTGATACAGTTGTGAGCGGAAACCAGCGCTCGGTCCCTGCCTCGTCAGTCCACGATCCATGCGATTGACAACCGGAATCGGTCCCCACGTAAGCCCAGGCGCGGCTGGTGCTTGGGACCAACCGCCAGCCATCGTATGGTGGGTCACTTGTGGAAATAACTTGCCAGGAGTAGCTCCCCGCGATGCCCCCAATCTTCCAAATGTTGCTATTGTAGACCAGCCGAATCGTAAGCGGCTTGTTGCTGCCTCTCTGCGGAAATGCCCCCAAACCAATCTCTAAATGGAGCTGACCGTTGGCGGCGTCCGTAAACCCAAGCTCGACCGGCTCAGGAGCACTGAAAGTGGGCTCGCCTCCGTTGGTGAGGTAGTTTTGGGCGCTGGCCGTTCCAACGCCGAGCAGAGCCAGCGCGGCACACAATGGGAAGAACCCGCGAAACAACAGTTGCAGTAGTCGCCGGGTCTCAATGTCTTTCATCTGGACCGTGAGAAAGTAACTGGTTGGCTTCATGGCTGCGCCTCTCTAAAATCCGATTAGGGCGGGACGCGACGAAACACACCTCATCCGGGAAAATTACGGGCGGAAATCTGAATCAGTCAGGTTGTTGTTGAACGTGACCTGGTTTAGCTGAATCGCGGAAGCGGATTGTCCGGCGATCAGGGTTGTAACTGCAAAGGGCAGCAAAATCCCATTGACCTGACGATAGTCAGAAAACTGAACTTCGGCGGGAGCGGCGCTCAAAGATCCGTCCTTTGGGTATGCCTTACCGAGAGTGCTGATGACCTGAAACGTACTGGAATCAATGAAGAAGTCCTGAGCCGGAATGTTAGCTTGAACTCCAGCGGTGGTGGCGGCAGGGGCGGACAGTCCCTGAACACGGATGTCGTGCACTTGATGACCAGCACGGGTCACCAAGCCTTGGTAAGTGATGTTTGTTGAGGTGTTCAGCAGGGCCGCCAACAGATGCACAAGGGGAAAAACGACGCTGCTGCCGAAGTTCACGGCTTGGTAGTAAGGAATGGGCGTAGTGGTTCCGTCGAGTTCCCTCAGCGAACCAGTGCCGTTGCTGACGATAAACGATCGAACGCCAGCGGGAAGCGTGGCGTCCAGCCGGAACTGAGCGAGCCCCCGGCCCTTAACGGTCACACTTCCCTGGACTTGGCTATCGGCCCAGCTGTAGACGATGGTTCCCGATCCCGTATAGTCCTGAATCTGAGAGAGGGCAGCGATCCCGCCAGCCGCATTCAGAGCTAAGTTAATGACCGTGGTCGCTTGGGGGTCGCGCTGGGCGGTTGGGGATGGTTGCTGGCTGAGCAAGGGAGCGGAATTCAGGAGAAGAGCAAGGCTAAAGGAAACAAGGCGTGGAAAGCGCATGGGGACCCCCTAGTTACTCGCGCATAACGTACAGGTCGGGGTAATGAGCGGACGTTTATCAGACGAAACCTGGAGGCGGAAGCCGGTCTAAACCGGATTTCGATTCGGGTGAATGCCGGAGACAGGTACTAGACAGGGCGGGTGGGGGAGTTCAAAAAGTTGAAGGTTGAAGGTTGAAGGCTGGAGATTGGAGGCTGGGAGGAGGCCGAAAAAAGCCAGCCGGACGGTACCGACGAGAAAAGTCTGCCGCCCTTCCCGGTCAGAATTCGACCGGGACACAAAAACCGTGAAAGGGCGCCGCTACAGGGAAGATGATCAGGAGAGATCCCTCGTCGCCCCGCGGAAGGGGTCGAGATGGCCACCTGAAGGCGGCCGCTACAGGGAAGAGGGTGACCAAGCACGTGTAGTGGGGATGAGAAAGAGGAGGGGCTAAAACAGATCCCTCGTCGTTGCACTCCTCGGGATGCCGACCCCTCGCTGGGTCGTCAGTCGGCGGCGGGGGTGGAGCGGAGGTAGCGCCAGGGGTTGACAGGGGCGTTGTTCATGCGGACTTCGTAGTGGACGTGCGGGCCGGTGGAACGGCCGCTGATGCCTGTATAGCCGACGACTTGGCCGCGCTTGACGCGGGCGCCGGCGACGGTGGCGAAGGCGGAGAGGTGCGCGTACCAGGTGGCGATGCCGAAGCCGTGGTCCACGATGACGATGCGGCCGTAACCGCTGCGATTGCCGACGATGGTGACGACGCCGTCGGCGGCGACGTGTACCGGGGCTCCGTAATCGGAAGCGATGTCGACGCCGGTGTGGAACGCGCCTTCACCGCTGAAGGGATCGAGCCGCGCGCCGAAAGCGTCCGTGATGTGTCCCATGACCGGCCAGATGGAAGGCGTGTAGCTGGAGTCGGCAAAGCTCATGGTGGGCATCAGGCGCAAGCCGCCGGAGGAAATGGCGATGGCAGAAGCGTTTTTCTGGAGGAAAGTGAACTGCTGGATGGAGCGGTCGAAAGCGTCTTCGGGAGTCGAGGGCGTGTCGGTCAGGCTAAACGCGCCGGGATGGTAGCGGAGCACGCCGTAGGTCATGGCCACTTCGGTGGCGAGGGACTGGAGGGAATCGAGGCGCTGGTTGGTGTTGGTGACCGTGTTTTGAAGCTGCTGGTACTGCTTTTTGAGAGTGTCCTGCTCGTGGCGAAGGGCGTTGTAATTGGTGACTTTCCAGAGCATGCGGGAGTAAGAGCCGATGGCCACGGCTACGGTGATGGAGCCGATGATGGCCAGCACGACGACGCCGTGTAGGACGTAGACAGGGATCGTCAACTTCCGGAGCTTCCCCGGTGAGGAGGCAATGAAGAATGTGTACGTGCCCTTCATGACGCTACGTTGTCCCTCAGGCCACGAACGAGAAAACCGCTTTGTTTACTGAGGGCTGCTTCCCTGGGCGCAACCCCGACCGTGCCGCACGGGCACCCTGCCTGAACCGAGAGCCTTGGTTCGAGACTACTACTATCATATTTTCTAGGGTTTCGACGTGTCAATCCTCTATTTGGTGGAATTTGGGACAGGGGGGTACGCCGGCGACCCTGTCCGGAAGGACAGGTTGCTAACGTTGCGGAGCAGGGTGCTGGAAGTTGGAGGGGGAAGGAACCCCTGACAAGGCGAGAAGCGGGCCGCGGGCTATACTTGTGCGCACGGTATGGGTCGCAGAACACAACGGGAGCGCGGGGCCGATGCGCGCGGGGAGGATGATCTGCTGCGGAGGATTGCGCGGGCTTTGGCGCGCGGAGGGGGAAGGAGCGAGAGGCGGCTGCGGCTGGGAATGGGCGATGACGCGGCCCTGTTTGCGGCGCGGAAGGGATACGAGACGATCCTGACTTGCGATTGGTTCTTGGAAGGGACGCATTTCCTGCGGGAGTTGCATCCGGCGGATGCGGTGGGCTGGAAATGTCTGGCGCGGGCAGCAAGTGACATTGCGGCAATGGGCGGCGAGCCGCGGTGCTTTCTGCTGAGCCTGGCGGTGCCGAAGACGC
>QHYP01000003.1 GCA_003224195.1 Acidobacteriota bacterium
GTCTGTCGAAGCCGTCCACGACAGATTGATCTGCGAGGAAGAAATCGCCGTGGCAGTTAAACTTGTGGGCACAGACGGGGGCGTCGTGTCCGCAAGGTTGTTGACTGTCACCGTCACGCCCGCGCTCGTCGTGCTGTTTCCCGCCGCATCCTTGGCAATCGCCTTCAGCGTGTGCGAAGCGTTGCTGGCCGCCGTCGTGTTCCACGATACCGAGTAGGGCGAAGTGGTGTCCAAACTTCCCAGGTTTGCCCCGTCCAGCAGGAACTGAACACTCGCAACGCCTACATTGTCTGAAGCATTCGCGGTTACCGTGATCGTGCCGCTGACGGTCGCGCCGTTCGCCGGCGAGGAAATCGACACCGTTGGCGGCGTCGTATCGGCTGCGGTGGTTAATGTCAGGTCATTGCTTGCGACAGAATAGTTGCTCGCATCTGTGGAGTGGACCCGGTAGTGATAAATAGTCGCGGGCTTCAGGTTTGACAGGCCCTGCTGGTGGCTGGTCACCATCGCCGAATCCGAAGTCGTGGTGGAACCATAGGCTGTGGTGGTTCCGAACTCCACCTGAGACGTCGCCGGCACGTTCGTCTGCCAGTTCACAGCAGCGCCGGTTGTAGTCACATTCGTGGAGCCGGGATAGGAGATTGTCAGAGTTGGGGGAGGAGAGGTCGAAGAGCTCTTGACTAATCCGGCGCAGCCGGCCAACCAAAAACTGCTGGCCGCAAGCAATGCCCCGACAAGCAAACTGAGGCTGTGGGTGGTGCGTTGCGGCCTTGGGCAATCGGCCTGCGTGCTCATTTTTCCCCCAGTAAGAGCGCTTTCCCAAAGCCCTTGGGATAAGCGCGTGTACACGTGCCGCTAAGCGTTACCAACCTAACCGGGGTCCGCTATGGAAGTAACTGGACACAAGACGGAAAAGAGGACAAGTGTGCCCATAGGACCTTCTCCTGGACTAGAGGGCAGGCGCGGAAGCCAAACACACCCGGCCTGTGGATTTCAAGCACGTTGTTCGGTAATAACCAAATGCGGGACGTGGAACATCGGCGCATCAAAGCTATAGCTCTGAAAATAGAGACGCGTCGGGGGAGGAGACTCACAACGCTCAGGAAATTGCACTTGGCGACCATAGCCGCCAATTAGTTCATTGCCTTGGACTTACCGATTGCTTCCCCGGGGCTTAACGGCCAAAAGCATGGTTCCATTTGTACAAATGAATCCCAACAAACGAAGCAATGGAACAGCTCGAATGGATTGAACGACGAGTTTCGCTAACAACCCCTTCGTCGAAGTATTGATGAGATCAAACCGATCGCGACAGGAAAAGCCGCTTCGGGATAACTCTGCCTTCAGAACATACGGACTGAACCAGTGCACCGCTGGAAACCTGGCGTAGTTCGCCAAATCGGGGCGCGTCGTCAGAGCTAGACGCACGAAGTGCCGCTTCAGGGCAGCCGGATACCAAGAATACGCTAGGAGATTGAATTCGTCCTGGATGGGACAAAGCACGTTTGTCGTGGTTAGGAACATCACTCCGCCCGGACGGACAACCCTGGCAAACTCCTTGAGACATTTGTGCCAATCTGCAACATGCTCAAGAAGCTCGAGTGCGATACACACGTCCATCGATTCATCTGGCCATGGCATCTCGGCGGCAGTCCCGAGCCGGAAGTCGATTGCATGTCCACTAGCTCTCGCCCTCTCTTTTGCCAGTTTCAGCAAGGGCTCATTGATGTCCAAACCGTGTATGCGGTGTCCCTGTTCCGCCCAAAGGGCGCACTGTGTTCCTGCATTGCAGCCGATATCGAGAACGTCGTACTTGTGGCCGGCTTCCTGGGTTGATTCTAATACGCGCAAGATTGCAGCTCGTATGGCGCGGAAATTCTCAATCGTCTCAGAGCGTACGCTCTTTTCAGCGTAGTACTCTACAAATTCTTGACTGCTCGAGTGGGCCGATGATGAGTCAAGCTGCGCCATCAGTCATCTCAATCTTACAGCGCCGGAGTTGAATACCAAAGATAAGACCCGACAAGCGAGGAATCTTGCATCTTGTATTTCGCTGTGTGAACACGCATCGATCCTGCGAAATGTCCAAAGCGCGTCGACGACGCGCACTCAGGGGATCATGAGTGTTTGATACCTAATTCGTTCTTCATTGCAGAGCGCACTTGATCGCGGCCGCGACGCGCTCGATTTGCGCCCGAGACAATTCGGCATACATCGGTAATGACAAAACTTCCCGGCATGCCCTTTCGCTGGCAGGCAAGTCCCCCTCATGGTAACCCAATGATGAGTAGATGGGCTGCAGGTGGACGGGCGTGGGGTAATACACGGTGGTGGCGATGCCCTGCCCGGCCAGAGCTTTCTGCACGGAATCGCGCCGGGGAACGCGAATCGTGTATTGGTGAAAGACGTGATCGGCCCCGGGAGCCACTCGGGGCGTGGCGACGCCGGGCACGCTCGCGAGCAAAACATCATAGCGCGCAGCGTTGGCGCGCCGCGCGGCGTTCCAGGCGTCCAGATGGCGCAGCTTCACGCGGAGAATCGCGGCCTGCATTTCGTCGAGCCGGCTGTTCCAGCCTTGCTCTTCACTGAAGTATTTCCTGCTTTCACCGTGACTGCGAAGCGAACGCAGGCGCTTCGAGAGTTCCTCGGAGTCCGTGAGAACCATTCCGCCGTCGCCGTATGCGCCCAGATTCTTGGTCGGGTAGAAGCTGAGACAGCCCAAATCGCCGAGGCTTCCCGTCCTTTTTCCTTTGTAGGTGGCGCCGATGGCCTGGGCATTGTCTTCGATCACTTTTAGCTCGTGTTTCCCCGCGATTTGGAGGATCGGATCCAGGTCGGCGGGTTGACCATAAAGATGAACGGGCACGATCGCCCGCGTACGCGAAGTAATTTTGGATTCAAGCTTCGCGGGGTCGAGCGTGAACGTATCGGGCTGGATGTCCACAAAGACAGGACGCGCGCCGAGAAGGCTGACGGACTCCGCCGTCGCGATATACGTGAAAGAGGGCACGAGGACTTCGTCGCCGGGACTGATTCCCGCCGCGCGCAGGGCGAGAATCAATGCGTCGGTGCCGGAGGCCGCGCCGACGGCAAACTTCGCGCCGCAATAGCGCGCCAGTTCTTCTTCGAGAGCCTGCACCTGCGGGCCGAGGATGAATTGCTGCGAATCGAAGACTTCGCGAAGCGCCGCCTGGATTTCCTCGCGGATTGCGTCGTACTGCGCGCGCAGGTCGACCGTGGGAATGATGGTCCGCACCTGGTTGGCGGTGGTGCTCATCTTTATGCGTGCCCGCGAAGCGGTCAACCTTTCGCTCCGTGGGAGGGTTCCCACTGTAGCGCGTGGGATGCGCGGCGAACAATGGGTTCTGGAAGCTCGAGATCCGAGGCTGGAGGTACGAGGACGGGGGCTGGAACGGCGCGGACGGGTGAAGCAGTTGTTCTGGCGCGGGGCCCTTCCGGACCTCCACTGCTGATGCCTGTGACGCAATGGAACTCAGCGTATGAGTGCCATTCGGAGCGGATCTCCTGTCCCACGAGACAGAAAAGCGGGAGGTGGTATACCCCGCGCCGAGGCTTGTCCCGTCAAGAAGAAGCTGCGCGCGGCTGCTACCAGGGTTACCCGTTGCCGCTTGTTTACGGGGATGATGGTGGAGACGGTTATGGCATTTTCTGGAACAGAGAGAAATCCGCCCGGTGAGATGGCGGCAGCCGTCGTGGAGCTTTGGGCACCTTTGAACGCTGCCGTAAGACCACTGTAGGTGCCTGGATAAGAGTTCTGAGTAATCGGTCCCCAGGTTGGCGTGTAGGTTCCAGGCGACACATTGAAGAAGTGCGCCCAGCCATTGTTTTGGAGCTGGGGATCAAAGGTGAAAGGAGAACTAACTCCTGACACATTTCCCAGCTCTACGGCGCTCAGAGCGATAATCACGCCACCGCCAGTACTTGCGGAAACGGACGGGCCGGAGTATCCATTATTCGTGGAAAAATTGCTTTGGCCGTTGAGCGCGGCGGCGGAATCGAACGGCGCGGCCGAGGCACCACTGCAGTCGTAGAGATTAACATCATCATAGCTCGATTGGGCAAGATTGATCGTAACCGTTGTAACGCCCGGGGAAGCATTTGCAGCGTACCAAATCTCCTCGACGCTCGCAGGATCCGACCCCCTGATTCCCACCCACTGGTACGCATTACCCTTATTATCGGAAACGCTTTTCACTGTATCTCCGGAATTGTTGTTCATACCAAGGATGATGAGGTTCCCGACTGTAGGAGCGGTCAGGGTGATAGGTGAGCCCCCGTCATAAGCAAAATTCCCCTGGACTGTACACGAAATCGGAGTGCTGCTCTGCGTACCAGCGGTCGTTGCGCTGGCGACGTTTGAGTGCCCCGAAACATTACCGGCCGCATCATAGGCAGCAACTGTATACGAGTATGCTGTAGAAGGTGAAAGGCCGGTATCCGCGTATGAGGTGGCTGATGTCGCGGCAATTTGCGACCCATTCCTGAAAACCTGGTATCCAGCGACACCGACGTTGTCCGTGGATGCGGTCCAGGAAAGGTTGATCTGCGACGAAGAGACAACTGAAGCAGAAAGATTTGTAGGCACGCTCGGAGGCGTCGTATCAGAAGGCGGTGGCGAGGAGGATGGCGGCGGGGGCGTCGTATAAGTGGTGGTCTTGAAAGCGGCCACGCCGGCAAGATAGCTGTCGGCACTATTTGAGGTGAAAGTTGTAGAAATTCCTCCTGCAACCGACTGGGCGCCGTCTTCGCTCATGAAGCCTGCAAAGAGATCACGCTTCGCGAAGTTTGTACCAGGAGCAAGCGAGGCACTCGAATGCCAAGGACTATCGTCCACCATGGCGCCGAAGATGAGATCGCCAGCGGCGGTGGTGACGATTTGACCGCTGGTAATACCGTCCACTTGAGTGGTACCGACCGGGTCTACGTGATAGCTTGCACCGTCGAAGGCACTTACCCCTGCATATTCATGGATAGCGAGGTAACGACAGCAGATGCTGGTTCCAAATCTGGCGGTGATGGTATCAGCGCCACCCTTGATGTTGGTCGCGTAATAGATGACCAAACCCTGGCGGTTACTGGTATCCCAGGCACCAGTGCCCGCACGCTGGTAGGTATTTTTCTGGGAATCTGTTAGCGTGACGGCAACGTTCTGGACATCACCCCAACTTATGGCCGCAACGATTGTGTTGCCTGCAGTAGTAGCTCGAGGGAAAGACTTGGCGATAGAAGGAGCGCCTGAGTCTATGTTTACAGAGGCAGTTTGGACGAAGGTGGCCGCAGCCCGGACAGAACAGGGAAGCAGAGCTAGAACGCCCGTGACGGCGAGGGTAGCAGCGATCACGAGTGCGATAGCGCGCGAGCGAAGGAACGAGAAATCCTCGTGGGATATGATCAAAAGGTCTTCTCCCGACCTAACTGGAACTAGGTCTCAATTGAATTAAGGCTGGGTAGCTGAGCGAGGCTGGGGAAAGGCTGGAGAGATTGCCAACTTACACTGTCAGAGTATCATGTAGTTCCGCTACCAGAGATTAGGGTGTGCCCAAAAATGAACGGGTGTAGTAGTCAAAGGAGATTCGGTACAGGTTCTGATGGCGGAGCGAGTTCGCGAACTGGCCAAGCAGGCGTTTTTCCTTTATGCGCCAGATGCGACCGGTCTTCGTTGTATTCCTTCTCCCAACGTTTCAGTTTGCGAGCAAGATCCTTCCTATTGTGGAACATCCTTCCTCCGTAGAACTCTTCGGCATCGGTCTTGTGAGTCTGCGAGGAGCGGGGCACGTGAGTGGCGAGCAAGAAAAGAGGGGAGGGAGGCTAACCATTAGTTTTATTAACATAAAAGTACACAAACTCAGGGTGGAACTGTTACCTCCTCTGTGGGCTGGAAGCGGGGGGCAAGCCCTTCGATGCGCTCCGCTCGCTCAGGATGACTATCCTCTTCGGATACTCAGTAGCGGGAAGGAGTAAGAAGGCGCGTGGGAGGCTCGCACAAGACGCAAATGTCGTACGATCCAACCTGCGGATTCGGGGGGCAGACCAGGGGCAAATGTCCGGTCGGCCTGCGTCGCGGGCCAAGAATATCTATTGATGGCGAGAAAGGCGTTGAATCCCCGTTGCAGCGGCCTGCCAGAGTGAGGGGTAAACATTGGGGTTCGTAATCTTC
>QHYP01000004.1:0-5624 GCA_003224195.1 Acidobacteriota bacterium
CAGTGAGCGCATCCCGCTTCGGCTTCGGTAGCAGATAAAACGCATAGTAGAAATTGCTGCGGGCCGCGCGAGCAACGCGGTGGCATTCCGCATACGACGCGGCCACGGTGGAAGCTCCCTCGTCATTCGCGGAGGGAGATCCTGCGCCATCCCGCGCGACCAAACGCTTCATCAACGCTCGCCCGAGCAGCTGTATCTGCTTCCCGCGGCTCATCGCCGGACGATGACGCAGTGTGTCATATCCCATTGTTTCAATTGCGCCGAGCACGGCCATTCCTCCGCGGCTGAACATCTCGATGTCTACCCGCAGATGGGCATTCACCTTCTGCGCCAGAGGCAGTCCCTCCGCGAAAAGCCCGCGCGTATAGGCAATCAGCTCCTTCATCAGGTTGGCGTAGCGTTCGTCGAATCGCCTCTCGACGATGTCGCGCTCCGCGACCCCGTGCTTTGCCGCCACGCCGAGCGGAATGTAAATCCGCCCCTTGTCCAAATCGCGCGAAACGTCCTGCCAGAAATTCGCCAGTTGCAACGCGGTGCAGGTAGCGTCCGATAGCCGTTGCCTCTCAGCATCTCGATAGCCGCACACATACAAGACGAGCCGCCCCACCGGATTCGCCGAATACCGGCAATAGTCAAGAACGCCTTCCCAGTCCGCATAGCGCTTGATGGTTTGATCTTGCCGAAAAGCCCGCAGCAAATCAGCGAAGGGCTGTTTCGGAATATCGCGTGCCAAGATTGTTCCCCGCAGCGCCACGAATACCGGGTGTGAAGGCCGCCCGTCATAGCAGGCATCGAGTTCGTGCTCCCACCAGTCGAGCAGTTCGAGCGCGCGCGCGCTATCGGGCACTTCATCGCCCAAATCGTCCGCCCACCGGCAGTACGCGTACACATTATAAAAGTGTTGGTGCAGCTCGCGCGGCAGCAGCCAGGATACGACATTGAAGTTTTCGTAGTGGTGTGTCGCCAGCCAGCGCGTATAGACTTGTGCCTCAGCGGGCGAGCAACCCGCCGCCGGCGCATGCTGGGCGATTTCGAGTTCACGCGGATGTAGCATCAGGGGATAAAGAAATTCCTCGCCTCAATCGGTTTGAAGGTTCAAGACCCCCGGAAGCCGAATCACGGCCGGACGGCCAGCTTGATTTCGCCGCTGCGCGTCTTCATGCGCTCAAAGGCCTGGGGCAGCTCCTGGAGCGGGATCTCTTCGGTCACGAAGTCGCGCGCCGAAATTTCGCCGCGGCGGATGGCTTCGAGCGCTTCACGGAAGAATCGCGGCGTATGGTGAAAGGGTGAGATCAGCCGAATTTCCGCGTAATGGATCGACGCCGGTTCGACTTCCACTTTCGTGCCTGCCGGCAGGCCGCTGAACAGATTCACGACGCCGCCTCGCCGCGCCATCGCCAGCGCCAACTCCCACGTTGCAGGGTTGCCCGCCGCTTCGATGACGCCGTCCGGTCCGCGGCCGTCCACAGTGAGCGCCCGCACCGCAGCCACCGGATCGGCCACTTCCTTCACGTTGACGACCGCCGCCGCCCCCAGCCGCCGGGCCACTTCCAGCGGCGCTGCTCGCCGCGCCAGGGCAATTACGCGCGCGCCCCGCCGCGAAAGCATGCGAACAAACGTCAGTCCGATGGGGCCGCAACCGATCACCGCCACGGCATCGTCCGAGCGAACATCCATCTCGTGAATCCCGCGCAGAACACACGCCAGCGGTTCGGCGAGCGCCGCGTCGCGGTCATCGACGGAATTGGCCACCTCCAGCATGTTCTCCCGTACGATCCGGCCCGGAATGCGCATGTATTCGGCGTAAGCGCCGTTGTTGAAGAGCAAATCCTCGCAGAGATTCTCCTGTCCCCGGCGGCAGTGGTAGCACCGCAGGCAGGGCGCCGAGTTCGCCGCCACCACGCGCATTCCGGCGTGCCAACGCGGAGAGACTTCGCGGCCGATCTTCACAATCTCGCCCACCACTTCGTGGCCGAATACCGCGGGCGGCTGAATCATCCGCGCGTGGTAGCCGCGTTTCCAGACCTTCAGGTCCGTGCCGTCGGTCAGAGCAATGCGCACCCGCAGCAACACTTCATCGGGTGCGATTCCGGGCACCGCGATCCGCTCGATGCGCAGGTCTTCGCTTCCGTAAAGCACCGCAGCCATCATCTTCGCCGGCAACGCCGGCGGTGCAACCGTGGTATGCCCTTCTTCCATCTCGACCGCAGCTTTCTTGTGCGTCGTGGCCTTCATGAATGCATAACTAGAATCTTCAGTGATTCGGCCGTCGGCCTGGCTGCAAGCTCCAAGGCTTCTTGAATGCGATCCAGCCGAAAGCGGTGTGTTACCAGCTCCATCACAGGCAGCCTTTTCGACAACACCAGGTCCGCCGCTGACTCTTGGATGTCTGCAGCCGCGCTGTAGCTGCCCAGGATTTCCTTTTCTTCGATCCCCACGGCGGCGGCTGGGAAGTCGATCTTCGTCACCGGATCGTTTGCCGCAAAGAGCAAAACACGCCCGCCGGGCCGCAGCGCCGTCAGCGCCTCGGTCACAACTTCGGGCAACGCCACCGCCACCAGCACGGCGTCTGCCCCGCGGCCTTCCGTCCGTGCCCGAATTTCCTCCACAAGCTTACCACTGCTTGGGTCAAAAGCCTCGCTTGCTCCCAACTGAAGACTTTTTGCGCGTCGCTCCGCCATGGGATCGCTCGTGAAGACCCGCGCGCCGGCAAGTTTGCTGACCATCAACAGAAGGAGCCCTACAGGCCCGCAGCCGATTACGAGCACCGTCTCGCCCGACGTCACACGTGCCTTCTGTACCGCCTTTGCGATCGTGTTCACCGGCTCGATGAATGTGCCCTCTTCGAAGCTCACGTCATCAGGGAGCGCCACAATGCCGCGCTCGGCAACCCACGGCATGGCCTTCACGTATTCCGCAAAGCCGCCGCCGTTCGGCGTGAACCCGCCCGTGAGGCCCGTCGTCTTATAGCGCGGGCACTGCGAGAAGAGCCGCCTCTCGCAGTAAAAGCACGCGCCGCAAGGAACATGATGAAAACTCTGCACGCGGTCGCCAGGCTTCCACTTGGTCACGTCCTTGCCGACCGCCGCCACCGTGCCCGCCACTTCGTGGCCGAGGATCTGCGGCGGTTCGACGTAGGCGTGGAATATTTTCTTGATGTCCGTTCCGCAAACTCCGCAGCAGGCCACTTTGATCAACACTTCCTCGTCGCCGACTTCCGGCACCGGCACTTCTTCCACACAGACGATTCCCTTTCCGCGATACACGCCCGCGCGCATCGTCTTCGGGATTGGTCCCAGCGCTGCCGGCAAATCGAGAATTGGCCTTGCTCCGTTCATGTGGCCGAGGCCCCCCGAGGCCGCGCATCCACAGCCGTCCTGCTCAGCCGCTGGACATATTCATCCAAAAACGCCGCGAGTCTTTCTGCTGCCTCCTGGCTCTGATGACCGAATCGAATCAGGGCGGGAATCGCCCCAGGATTGCGGAACACTTCCCGCATTACCCGGGGAATGCTCACGTCTCCCGACGCATTCGTCACGCGGTTAAAGTCCAAAGGAAGATCCTCTTCTACTGTGTCGCTAATTCCGCGGATTGCAACGCCCCTTGCGCCAAAAGCAGCAGCCTCAAAAAGAACTTCGCCGCTTTCCATCTCGACCGCATCAGCCTCAGATCCAAGTGCCCGCTTTTCGGCGGAATCAACGACGACTCGGTCTTCGCTATGAAAGGCATCTACGACTTTGGCCCCACACTCGGATGCCAGGTTCACAAGCCAAGAATCGCAATGAATTGTTCGATTCCAATCCACCGAGCGCACTTTCCGCGCCACCAGGGTCTCGCCAGGGCGATGGTCGGGACGCAGAGCACCCGCCAGACCACTCGAGATGCAGAAATCCACATCCCCATTCCAAATGATCTTGGTCGCTTCAACCCACGCCTTCTTGCCGCCGATACCCGTCAGAAGAACATCAAGGTGCATATCCGCGATTCTTGTCTCGTAGCATGCGACTTTGGGGTAATCCCGCGTGCCGAACTCCCGCAGTTTTCGCCATGGGGCGAACTCGTCTTCTACCGCGAACGTCACGAGAATTCTCACGAGACCCTACAGAAAGACAACCGCGTGTCAAACCGGCTGCGCAAGTCCCTATGCCGCGTGCGCCCGGGCCAACATCCTCGCGCGCCGCGCCGTGACATAGCCATTGGCTTCATACCATCGTACCGCGCGTTCAAGTGCCGCCGCCACCGGCCCCGGCCGAAAGCCCAGCTCGCGCTGCCCCCGCGAGCAATCCACAAACATCAAGTGCCGCGCGATCTTGACTCCCTCGACCGGAATCTGCGGCTCGCGCCCGACCAATCGCGAAAATGCCGTCTCTACATAGGCCGCGCCGAGCGCCAAACCATGCGGAATCTTGAGGCGGGGCGCCGGAAGTCCCGTAATCTTCTCGAGCTCATCGAGTACCTGTTTCAGCGTCAGATTCTCCGCCCCAAGGAGATACCGCTCGCCAATTTTGCCCTTTTCCGCCGCAAGCAAATGCCCCGCCGCGCAATCTTCCACGCCGACAAAGTTCAGCCCCGTCTCGACGTATCCGGGCATCTTCCCGTTCAGAAAATCCAGAATAATCTTTCCCGTCGGAGTCGGTTTCCAATCCCAGGGGCCGACCGGCGTCGTCGGCATGACCACAATCAAGGGCAGCCCCCTCTTCGCCGCGTTCAAGGCTTCCTTTTCGGCGAGCCATTTCGACCGCTTGTAGTGCCCTACCATTTCGCCGAGCTGCGATTCCGTAGCCTCGTTTGGAAGCTGTGGACGATCCACGGCCACGGTCGCTACCGTACTCGTATAGATAAATTGCTCGACGCCGGCACGTTTTGCAGCCTCCAACACATTTTTTGTGCCGGTGACGTTCGATTCATATATTTCCTTCGGCCTGCGCGCCCATAGCCGGTAATCCGCCGCTACATGAAAGACACGGCGGACGCCGTTCATGGCTCGGTCGAGTGACGCTGGGTCGCGCAAATCTCCAGTGGCATACTCGAGCGGAAGGTCCGCCGGGGCAACACGCGCTCACTCTCCTTGCGCGCGAGCAGTTGCCGGGCGACGTGGCTTCCCAAAAAGCCCGCCGCTCCTGTCACCAGTGTGGTCATGGGAATCGCAAGACTTCGCCGGACAGTCTCAGAACCCGCTGCGCAGGCGAAATTCGCTGGGTTTGAAAGTCAGCGCGCGGTCCTCTTCCACGTTCTGCGACCTGTTGCGGAATCTTGCCAGCGCATACAAGGGGAAGGAGTTCCGGTACAGGTGGTATTTCAGGTAGAAAACACTGGGAAATCCCGTGCCCGTAAATTCGCTCTCCGACCACGATCCATCTTCATTCTGTCGGTCCACCAGATATGCCACTGCTTTGGCAATCGCAGGATCGCTCCGGTCGGCAGCGGCAAGAAGACCGATCAAACCCCAAGCCGTCTGCGAAGCGGTGCTGTTCCCATTCCCCTTCGTCGTGGGCAATTCATAAGATCGCAGCGACTCGCCGAATCCTCCGTCGGGCTTCTGCACGGCGCGCAGCCACGCCACAGCCCGCTGGCTGTAGTCCTGCGCCGTCAACGAAACCGTCTCGAGTGCGCGCAGTACTCCG
>QHYP01000004.1:5664-6229 GCA_003224195.1 Acidobacteriota bacterium
AGGAACTCTACCGCGCGCCGAATCGCCGGATGGTCGGTGGACCAGCCGAAACGCCCGAGACATTCCACAACACGCGCCGTCACGTCTGCGGTTGAAGGATCGATCATCGCGTTGTGATCGGCGAACGGAATGTTGCAGAGGAACTTCCGGTCGTTGTCGCGGTCGAACGCGCCCCAACCACCGTCACGATTCTGCATGCTCAACAGCCATTGGATGCCGCGCCGCATCGCCACTTCCATGCGCTTCGGGTCGGGATATTTCACACCCTGCAGCGCCATCAGCACGAATGCCGTGTCGTCCACGTCGGGAAACCAATCATTGCGGAACTCAAACGCCCAGCCGCCGGGCTCGGCCTCTTTGTTCTTCACCTGCCAGTCGCCCGGCCCTAGCACCTGCTTCGAAAGCATCCAATCCGCCGCCTTCACCAGCGCCTGATGGTCCGGCGGCAGCCCTGCTTCTTCGAGAGCGACCATCGCAATACACGCGTCCCACACCGGCGAAACGCATGGTTGCAGACGAATCGTGTCGCCCTCTTCGATCTCGAACCGCGCAAATTCTCGAATCT
>QHYP01000004.1:6246-10532 GCA_003224195.1 Acidobacteriota bacterium
TCGAGCGCGACCAGGGCAAGGATCGAATTCATCATCGCCGGATAGATGGCGGCCAATCCCTCGGTGCGCTCAATATGGTTAAGCATCCACGCCTTGGCTTCGCGCAGTGCACGCTGCCGTAACGGTTTCCACGGCAATTTTTCGTAGAGCTTTAATCCCCGGTCCAGCGCGAGGAAGAAGTTCCTCCAGGAAAGAAGCTGCTTGCTCCAGTCAAATGCGGCAGTTCTGCGCGATGGATCTCTGAACAATTCGTCCACGCCCGCGCGTTCCGGCAAGCGCCAATCCGGCCGGATCGCCCATAGAATCGCCATCGGGATGACAATCCCGCGCGTCCAAGACGACATCTCGTAGATGTTGATGTAAAACCAGCTAGGCAGGAGCATGATCTCCGGCGGAATCGAGGGCACCAGCTCCCATCCAAGTGCGCCGATCAGCGCCAGATAAAACCGCACGTAGGAATTCGTGCGTTCGAGCCCGCCCAACCGGCGCACAGTCTCTCGTGCGCAAGCCATGTGCGGCGAATCGGCTGAGTCACCGGCCAGTTTCAGCGCGAAATACGCTTTCGCTGTGGCATTCAGGTCCGACGGCCCGCCCGGATAGATATTCCATCCGCCGTCCTCGAGTTGACGCCGGCGTACGTAATTCGCAAGTTTCGCGATGCGCCCCGGCTCGGCCTTCCCGAGAACGTGCAAGTAGTAGATGTAGTCGGATTCGAGCGTCGTGTCGGCTTCGAGCTCGCCGAGCCAGTACCCTTCCTCGTACTGTAGCGAGAGCAGATGACTCGCCCCGCGCTCGATGGCTTGTTCGAGGCGGCCGCTCCAGTCCTCCGCCGGGGGGAACGAAGCAGGTAGGGATGTATCAAACCCGATTCTGGTGCCGGTGACCAAGTAAAATTCCCCCAGAGTGATTGGATGCAGCTTGGCTCGCTGCCGCCACCCGGCGCCAGCTACGATCACCTCTCTACCAAGCTGCCAAAGAATTCCTCAAGATGCCCCGAATCGCTGACAACTTTTCTTCTCTTCGTGTACTAACAAATTATCGCCGTGTTCTGGCTGGTGGTCAACCGCGAATCACGCTGTGCGTTACTGCCTTGCATCAAATCGCCCCGCTTACTCCCGTGCGCAGAACGCCCCGGACCAATTCGATCAAGCTTTGCGGGAGCGGCTCTCCTTCCCGCTGCACAAAGCTTTCCTTCCCCTGCAGCAACCGGAGAGGCATGCCGCCCCAGGCCGGTTGTTCCCCGGGAGACCCATCCAGACCTGCCTTCAGCGGGCTGCGGAAAATCAGGGCATCCGCGCGATCCAAGTACAGGCGGGCCGAATCCTTGAAGTCCTCTCGTACCGGATCAAGCGCCACCAGGTACAACGCCGGCCGGAGGAACTGCAACAGCGAGTTGCTTTCCAAAATAAGATTGTCGGCTCCTTGTCCCCCCATCCCCTTCACTCCTTCCAGGGCGCCGCGCAATAGCGGCAGACCTTCCGCCAGGTAGCCTTGTTTTGTGCGCAGCCAGAGCGAGCGCTTCGCTCCGGCGGCAAGGAAGCGCGCTGTGTCGGTTCCCGTGTCATTACGAGTCTCCCAATCGAGCGCCGCCGCATGCTCACTCGGCGCGCAATCGCAGTTCTCGCCGTTGCGCGCGCACACGCCGTGCCCATACTGCGTAATTTTTCCAGCGATCCAGTTCGCCTCCGGCAGGGTGCGGATCAAGTCGCAAACGAGCTGCGTCTTCCCGACGCTGCGTGTGTGTCCGCCGACGACGATCACCAGCCAGTTTTGTGAAACGCGGCTATCACTTCCCGCCAAGTTTCGCCTCCAAAGCTCTCACGCGCTCGCCCAGCTCGGGCAGGCGCGCAAACCACGCATACTGTTCCTTGAAT
Organism: Acidobacteriota bacterium; assembly: GCA_003224195.1. Lineage (GTDB taxonomy): Bacteria > Acidobacteriota > Terriglobia > Acidiferrales > UBA7541 > Acidiferrum. Next base: position 8,121 of record QHYP01000004.1, read on the forward strand.
TTCTCCAGCGGTCGCGCCGGCGTCCCCCAAACCGTTTGTCCGCTTCGTATCGTCTTGCCCGTCAGGATGCCGGCCCCCCCGCCCGCGATCGCTCCGTCCTCAAGCGTACAGTGGTCGCCAATCCCCACTTGCCCGCCAACAACCACATGATGCCCCAAAACGCTCGAGCCGGAGATGCCTGTTTGCGCAGCGATTACGCTGTGGGCACCGATCTGCACGGAATGACCGACGTGCACGAGATTGTCGAGCTTCACCCCGTCGGCGATTCGCGTGTCGTCCAACGCTCCGCGGTCGATCGTGGCATTGGCCCCGATCTCCACGTCGTCGCCGATTTCCACTAGACCGATCTGCGGGAATTTCCAGTATCGCTCGCCGTCATAGGCATAGCCGAAGCCATCGGCCCCGATCACGGTTCCCGCATGAATCTCCACACGATTGCCGAGCCGCACTCGCTCGTACAGCGTGACCCGCGGATGCAACCGGCACTCTTCGCCGATCCAGCTTCCCGCACCGATCACGCAGTGCGCTCCAATCTGCGTGTTTTGGCCTATGCTGCATGGGGCCCCACGGCCACGCCGCGCCCGACCTGCGCTGTTGCCGCGATAATTGCCGTGGGGTGAATGCCAGCAGCAATCAGTGCGCGCTCCACCAGGATCGCGGCCGCTCGCGCGAAGGCGGTGCGGGGATTGGCACAGCGCAAGATCGTCCTCCCTGCCAGTCGCACCTCGTTCGACGCCACTACGCACAACGCCGCCGATGCCGCCACGCGCCCGGCCTGCTTCTCCGATTCAGCATAGATCAGATCGTGCGGCCCGGCGCGCTCCGGTGATGCCACCCCGTGTACCTCCACTGAGCCGTCGCCCTCCAATTGGAGTTTGAGCGCCTCGGCCAATTCGCGTGCAGTACGTGTCATGGCAATCCTCGCTTAATGAAGAAACGGATACAGCGGCGGCTCCCCTTTGGGCCGTGTCTTCCAGCGCGCGTGGACCCACACCCACTGGTCCGGATGCCGCCGGACGATCTCCTCGATCACTTTTGTAAAGCGCTGGGTATTCTCAAGAACGTCGCGCTCTTCATCGCCGGTTCGCGCCAGCGGGACTTCCGGCTCGAACCGCAAGCGGTATTTCCGTAAGTCTTCGTCCCAAATTGCATAGCCGGGCACGACCGCCGCACCTGTATGCAGCGCCAAACGCGCGATCCCCGTCGTCGTGCACGCCAGCTTGGTGAAAAAATCCACGAAGACGCCTTCTTCCGGCATAGTGTTCTGGTCCGCCAGAATCCCGAGCGTGCCCGAATCGCGCAGGATTTTCAGTAGCACGCGCGCGGATTCATTCTTGAAAATCGGCCGATTCCCCGCAAGCCCGCGCACGCGATTCACCAAGGCGTCTATGCTCGGATTGTCGAGCGGCCGCGCCATATAATGCAGCGGAAATCCATAGAGCGCATGCGCAAACGAAGAAATCTCCCACGCCCCGATGTGACCGGTCAGGAAGATCACCCCACGGCCGCGGTTCCGTGCTTCGAGGAAGTTCTCGTGTGCATCCAGAATCACGAAATGTTCTATATTCTCTTTCCTCCATCGATGGAATTGTGCGAATTCTGCCGCCATCCACCCGAGGTTGCGAGTCATCTTTCGGAGGATGGCGCGTCTCTGCGCATCACTCCACGCCGGAAACGCCAGCCGCAAGTTGAACACCGCGGTCCACCGCAGCTTCGGCACGCAAAAGAGCAGCGCGCGTGCAATCTGCGCGGCCAGCCAGCGCGCAAAAGGCCGCGGCAGAACACCCAAAAGCTTCAGCACGCACCACGCCGCAGCGTATTCGAGTTTTTCCCTCATCTTCTCGGGTCGCCGCCCCGCGGCCGACGCGCGACAGTATGCTAGAGCTTGATGGCTTGAAGATAGAGGTTCGATGCTAGACTCATTCGGCCGTGACCGAAAACGAAATGCAAGCTGAGGGCGGGAACGGGACGCAGTTGGCGGCTCGTCTCGGCTGGGCGCTGTTGATATTGGCCACCCTCTATGTCTGCTATTTTCGCCATCTCGGAGCTATCGGCTTTGTCGGCCCCGACGAGCCGCGCTACGCCTGGGTCGCGCGGGAGATGGTAGAGTCCCGCGATTGGGTCACGCCGCGGCTTTACGGCCAACCCTGGTTCGAAAAGCCCCCACTCTATTATTGGGGTGCGGCGTTGAGCTTCAAGCTCTTCGGCGCAAGCGAAGCTGCGGCTCGCTTGCCCTCGGCCGTCTCGGCTCTCCTCGCGACGCTCGCTCTCGCATGGCTTGCCTGGCGCGTCTACGGCGCCGAGACCGCGCGCTGGCTTCTCCTTCTTCTGCCCACCACGGTTGGCATGATCGGCTTTTCCCGCGCCGCCGCCACAGACATGCCTTTCAGCGCCATGCTCACCATCGCGATG
>QHYP01000043.1:0-18914 GCA_003224195.1 Acidobacteriota bacterium
CAAGCAGGAATTCTTGGCGGTAAACCGGCCGCCCAAGCCGCCGAAGGGCATGTCGGCGGGAGGTCTGATCACGCGCGCGGTGATCGCAGAGGACGACGGAGGCAAATGGAACGAAGTGTTCCGTTGTGATGAGCACCTGAAGAACTCGAAGGGCTACCTCGGGCTGACTCCCCTCGATCCGGTAACCGGCTGGCGCCTGCAGTATGAAGAGAATGCCGAGAGAGGTCTGGAACTTTACTTCATGCCGCTGCAACCGGCAGGAGCCTCCCCCATTATGCCGATCGGCGTGCGCTGGAATCCGGCGAGCAAACGATACCAGTCGCTGGACCGCAATTACGAGCATTTCCTGAGCGAACTGCCGGCTCTCGATACGGCACGGTCCAGGTTGCGATGAGCACTACTCCCCGACAGACACCGATGCAGGAGGCACAGCCGCGCCAATCCGCATGGAAGAGCCTGCTGGGACTGGTGCCCTACTTGAGGCGGCACACCGGCGGAATCGCCCTGGGAATGCTGACCCAGGCGGCGATGGGCCTGACGGGGACACTGCTGCCGCTCATCATCGGCGCCATCGTTGACTGCGTAAATGGCGCGAGAGAGCCGCTGGCGCAACTTGGGCGGGTCTCCCACCTTGCTCTGGGCTTCCTGTTGCCCTACTACCATCCGCTCTCCAAACAGACTCTCGCGATTTTCTGCACCGCGCTGATTCTCGTCTGTGCGCTGCAGGGACTCTTCTCCTTCTGGACGCGCTGGATCCTGATTGGGCTTTCGCGGGACATCGAATATGACTTGCGCAACGACCTGCTGGCCAAGCTGGTGACGTTGGAGCCTGAGTTCTTTGTGCGCAACCGCACCGGCGATCTGATGTCGCGCTGCACGAACGACCTGAACTCGGTGCGCATGGTGCTGGGCCCGGGCGTTATGTACAGCGCCAATACGTTCGCGACCATGGTTCTGGCTGTCGTGCTGATGTTCTGGATCTCGCCGCGACTCAGCTCCTACGTCCTCCTGCCGGTTCCGGTTGTGGCCGCCACGGTGTGGCTCTTCGGCCAGAGGATCCACACCCTCTATGGAAAAATTCAAGCCGCTCTGGCCGTGCTCTCAGCAAAGGCCCAGGAAAACCTGGCCGGCGTGCGCGTCATTCGCGCGTACGCCCAGGAAGAAGCCGAAATCCGCGGCTTCGACGGGCCGAACCGCGACTACATCGACCGCAACCTCCGGCTGATCTATCTGTGGAGCATGTTCATGCCTCTGCTGAGTACTTTGATCGGCCTGACCTTCGTGCTGGTCTTGTGGCAGGGGGGCGAGCAAGTGATGCTCAGGCAGATCTCCCTCGGCGAGTTCACCGCATTCTACAGCTTCATGATCCGCCTGGTGTTCCCGATGGTAGCCCTGGGATTCGTGACCAACATCTTTCAGCGCGGAGCCGCTTCCATGGGCAGGTTGAATTACGTCCTGAACGCCACGCCGGGAATTAGCGACGCCGGCGCGCGCATCGCCCCGGACGCGGAGCCGCGCGGGGAAATCGAGTTCCGCAATTTGACCTTTACCTATCCCACAACGGTAGTGGGCGCCGCCCGCGGCAATGGCGCTGCCGGAGGAGACGGCGCGGGGCCGCAGCCCGTCTTGTGCGACATCAATCTGCGCGTCCCCGCCGGTTCCACGGTCGCCATCGTCGGACCAACCGGGAGCGGCAAGTCCACGCTGGCTGCGCTGGTGGCGCGGCTGTGGGAAGCTGAGCCGGGCAGGATCCTGATCGACGGGAGACCGATCCAAGAGTGGCCTCTTGCGACGCTGCGCCGATCGATCGGCTTCGTGCCGCAGGACACCTATCTGTTCAGCGAGACCGTGGCTGGGAATATCGCATTCGGAATGGAATCGAACAACGTCGATGAAATTCTCAAGGCAGCGGAAATTGCCAGCTTCGATGGAGACGTTCAGGATTTTCCCGGGCGCTACGACACTCTCGTCGGCGAACGCGGGATCACGCTCTCCGGCGGGCAGAAGCAACGCACGGCGCTGGCTCGAGCCGTGATTCGCAATCCGCGCATCCTCATCCTCGACGATTCGCTTTCCAGCGTGGATACGCAAACCGAGGAGCACATCCTGGGCCGGCTACGGGACATTATGCGGGACCGCACGACGCTGTTGATCTCGCATCGCTGCTCGACGGTGCGCGACGCCGACCAGATCGTCGTCCTCCGGAACGGCCGAATCGTGGAACGCGGGACGCACGACGAACTGCTGGTGCGCGGCGGCTACTATGCGGATTTGTATCAGAAGCAGTTGCTCGAGGAAGAGTTGGAACGCGAATGAGCGATTTTCGCGAAGAAGAAGCACTGGGCAAGGCCTACGATGCGCGGCTGGCACGGCGACTGCTGGCCTATCTGCGGCCGTACCGTGGGAGCGTCGTCCTGGCGCTTGTGCTGACCATCCTGGTAGGTCCGCTCGAGATCGTCGGACCCTACCTGTTCGGCTACGGAGTTGACCAGTACATCGTGCCCGCTTCGGGCGGCTTCATCCCTTTGCCCACGGCCCTGAGGGGACTGCAGTTCGTCGTGCTCGGATTTCTGGCCGCGCTTGTGCTGAGCTTCGCCGTGCAGTACCTCCAGGCTCGCATCATGCAATACGTGGGCCAGCGAACGCTGTACGACCTCCGGAAGGATATTTTCGAACACCTCCAACGCCTGCCGGTGAGCTTCTATGACCGGAGTCCGGTGGGGCGGCTGGTAACGCGAGCAACTACCGACGTCGATGCCCTGAACGACCTTTTCGCCGCCGGAATCGCCGCGATGGCCAACGATGCCGTTGTGCTGGCGTGGATCGGCGCGGTGATGCTGAAGATGAACTGGCGCCTGGCGCTGGCGACCTTCGGCGTGCTGCCCCTGATCGGTGTCGCCACCTGGCTCTTCCGCGGCCGCGTTCGCGAGGCCAATCGCCGCATCCGCACAGCGATTGCCCGCATCAACGCATTTCTACAGGAGCACATCAGCGGCATGAGCGTCGTGCAGCTGTTCAATCGCGAGCGAAAAGCGCGCGACCAGTTCGCCGTCTTCAACCGGCTCCATATGGAAGCCTACAAGGACGCAATTCTTGCCTTCGCGCTGTTTTATCCCGCCGTGGAGTTATTGAGCATGGCAGCCATCGGCGTTGTGTTTTGGTACGGCGGCTTGCAGTCCTTCGCGGGCTTCGTGAAAGTCGGAGTGTTGATCACCTTCATGCAATACGCCCAGCGCTTCTTCCGGCCGATCCAGGACTTGAGCGAAAAATTCAACATCTTGCAATCGGCGATGGCCGCCTCGGAGCGCATTTTCAAGCTGCTGGACGAGCCGGTGACAATTACTGCGCCGGCGCATCCGGAAACACTGCTCGATCCTCGCGGCGAAATCGAATTTCGGAACGTGTGGTTTTCTTATCGGAATGCGGCCGATCCTTCTGACGAGGACTGGGTGCTGCGCGACGTGTCATTCCGCGTGGCTCCGGGGCAATCCATCGCGATTGTAGGCCACACGGGAGCGGGCAAGACCACTCTAATTTCCCTGCTGCTGCGGTTTTACGACGTGCAGCGCGGGCAAATTCTTCTGGACGGAGTGGACATCCGCCGGCTCGACCTCGCCGAATTACGCCGCAACTTCGGCATTGTGCTTCAGGACCCCTTCCTCTTCACCGGAACGATCGAATCCAACGTTCGCCTGGGCACGGCCGGGATCGACCGCTACGCCGTGGAGCGCGCAGTGGACGAAATCGGTCTCGGCGCCTTTGTACGCTCGCTGCCCGAAGGTGTGGCAACGCCCGTGAACGAGCGTGGCTCGACGCTGTCGGTCGGCCAGCGGCAACTCATCAGCTTCGCGCGCGCTCTGGCCCACAACCCGCGGTTCCTGATTCTCGACGAAGCGACATCCAGTGTGGACACGAAGACCGAGCTGCAGATCCGCGAGGCGCTCGACCGGCTGCTCGAAGGACGCACGGCCCTGGTGATCGCGCACCGGCTCAGCACCATTCAGCACGCCGACCGCATCCTCGTCTTCCACAAAGGGCGCCTGCGCGAACAAGGCGCGCACCAGGAATTGCTCGCCCAGCGCGGCATCTACTATCGCCTCTACCAGCTCCAGTACAAGGAGCAGGAGTTGCGGCTGCCGATGGGCCCTAGCTCCGCGGAGCCTACGCAGCTACCCGCCAATGACTGACGCCGCCTTGGCGCGCTCCGCATGACCTCGATCCCCATCCTGCTTTCCGCCGGCGAAGCCTCCGGCGACATGTACGCGGCGCGCCTTGCGACAGCGCTGCACCAGCGGGGGGATTTCGCTCTCTTCGGCATGGGAGGCCCGAAAATGCGCGAAGCCGGCGTGGAGATTATTGCCGACTACTCGGAAGTTTCCGTGGTCGGCATAACGGAAGTACTCAAGCGGTTGCCGTCATTGCGGCGCGCAATGCGGCGGCTGGTGACTGAAGCCGAACGCCGACGCCCTCCGCTCGCCGTACTGACCGATTTCCCGGGATTTCACCTGCGGCTCGCTCGCAAGCTCCGGCGATTCGCCGTGCGCAACGTGTATTACATCTGCCCGCAATTCTGGGCTTGGCGTCCCTGGCGAGTGAATCTGGTCCGGAGGCGGTTTGCCCGCGCCTTGTGCATCTTTCCCTTCGAGGAGAAGTTCTACGCCGACGCGGGCGTGCCGGTGACGTTCATTGGACACCCGCTTGTCGGTGAAGTGCGTGCCGCGCGGGGCCGCGAAGAGTTCTGCCGGGCGCTGGGCTTCGATACCGGGAAACCCATCATTGCGCTCCTACCGGGAAGCCGCCCGGCGGAGCTGGCGCAGCATCTGCCCGTGCTCCAGGAGGCTTGCGCGCTCATTCAAACAGAATGCCCCGCTCAATTCGTATTGGCGGCGTCGCAGGACGCACGGGCAGAATCACTTCGTCGCGGCTGGCCGACGGGAATGCAACCGCAAGTCGTTGAAGGGCAGACGTACGATGCACTCGCAGCGGCGGACTCGGCGATCATCTCCAGCGGCACAGCCACGGTTGAGGCGGCGCTGCTCGATACGCCGATGGTGGTAATCTACCGAGTGACGCCGTTGACGGCTGCACTTGCTAAGCCCTTGGTGAGGACAGAATTTTTCGGAATGGTGAATCTCATCGCTGGGCGGCGCGTCGTGCCGGAGCTGATTCAGAAGAAATTTACGGCGAAACGCGTGGCGCAGGAGGTTCTGCACCAACTGCGCGATGCGCAGGCCCGTTGCGACTTGCGCAAAGGTCTCGCGGTGGTGCGCGAACGCCTCGGGCCGCCAGGCGCCGTGCAACGAGCAGCCGATGCTATCGCGCATCTTTTACCCAGGACTGCTGGCAACGCTTCATGAAGGGTTTGCTATCCTATAGGGTGGATTCAATCCTACGCTGAAAGGATGGCATGGCCTTGCCCCGACGAATCGCCTCCCTCTTGCCGTCAATTCTCGCGGTCAGTCTCATAAGTGCGTCCACGGCTCTCCAGGCGCAGCAGCAACACCCAAGCCCATTTCGTGCAGCAAACTATGACGTTTCCGCATCGCTCGACGCGGCTGGAGCATCCATCTCCGCGACCGCCAAAGTGGAATTCGAATCACTCGAAGGTTCGCGCACGATACAGGTGGAGCTGCACCCGAATCTGCAGGTGAGCTCAGTTAAATCGGCTGACGGCAAGGCAGTTCCCTTCGAACGCGATGAGCAGAATCCTCTGCTGCTGCGCGTGACGTTGCCTGCGCCGGCGCCCATTGGAAGCCGCACGAGGCTCACATTTACCTACGGTGGAGTTCTCTCCAATCAGGAGAACAGTCCCGTGCCCGGCGTGCGAGTGGCTTCGATCTCCAAGGACAATGCCTACCTGCTTCTTCCCGCGCGATGGTTTCCGCTGACGGCTTATCCAACGAACCGCTACACGGGAATATTCCGGCTCGAAGTGCCGGACACGTTCGCCGTGGCGGGCACCGGCAGAGCCGAGGCACCGACGCCACTGGCTGGCAGAGGCCGGTTGCTTTACGTTTTTCAATGCGATAAGCCCGCCCCCGTGGGCACGTTCGTTGCCGGCAATCTCCAGCTAAGCCCGCAGCAAGCCGAAGGAGTTCGCGTTGCGGTGTACGCGCCGCGGGCGGCCTCGGGAAGTGCGGCGGCCTTTGCCGCGGACGTGGCGCGGGCCATGACGACGTTCTCCGACCTCTTCGGGGCGCAGGCTGATCCCTTGATGACCCTCATTCAATTGCCGGACGGCTCGCTGCGCGATTTTGCCGCTCCGGGCGCGCTGCTGTTGAGCCAGCGGGCGTGGGATCCGCGCACGGCCGATCATGCTATTGCGCGGCTGGTTGCGTCGCAGTGGTGGGGCTCGAGCGTCCTCCCGGCTACCACCGCGGACGTGTGGATCACGGACGGCCTGGCGCGGTATTGCGAGGCGCTTTACGCCGAGCAGGAAGCAGGTCACGAAGCGGGGCTAAGGGTTGTGGACGAATTCGCCGTCGGCGCGCTGATGTATGAAGACGCTGCGCCCGTAGCCCAGGCGCATCGGCTGGCGCCATATTCGGCCGACTATCGCTCCGTGGTGATGAACAAGGGCGCGATGATCTTCCACATGGTCCGGGCGCAGATGGGCGACGTGGCGTTCAAGTCGCTGCTGCACGACTTCTACACGAACTATGCAGGGAAGCACGCGCGAATTGACGACTTTGAGGAGATGGCCGTCACCCATGCGCAGGCAGCTGCGACGCCTAAGCAACCCGCTCCGAACTTGAAGCCGTTTTTCGCGCAGTGGCTCAACTCCACCGGCGTGCCGGAATTCACGATGGAATATGTCGTCTATCGAACTCCCAAAGGGTTTCGTGTGGTGGGAAAGATCAAGCAGCCGCTCGAGACATTCAGCATGCCGGTGGAGCTTCGCATCGAGACGGAAGGCAATCCCGAGTTGAAAACGATTCAGGTCGTAGGCACGGAGTCTGATTTCACGGTAGAGACCTTTGGCCGGCCGAAGGCCGGTGGCATCAAAATCGATCCGAACAACGTGATTTTGAAAGGCAGCACGTCGCTGCGCGCGCGCGCGGCCATCGCCCGCGGTGAAGAGCTGGCCGAACAGGGCAAGTATTACGATGCCGTGGCTGAGTACCAGAAGGCGCTCTCCATTCAGCCGAACCGGCCGCTGGCGAATTTCCGTATGGGGGAAGCATTTTACTATCAGAAGAACTATCAGGCCGCGGCCGGCGCCTTTCGGGAGGCGTTGCAGGGAGTGCCAGAGCCCTCCGAGAAGTGGACCGAGGTCTGGTCGCACATTTATCTCGGAAAGATCTTCGACCTCACCGGACAGCGCGAGCGCGCAGTGAACGAGTACAGTAAGGCAAAACAAACCAACGACGATACGGGTGGAGCGCAGCAGGAGGCCGAGCGGCTTTTGAAGAAGCCGTATTCAGAACCGAGCACTTCACCAGGGATTCCCGCTTCTGGCTCCCCTGCGCCGGCGCCGGCCAAAGCGACGGCCTCCGATGATCTGCCCAAATTGAAGAAGCCTTGACGCTTGCGCGCAAACGAAGAGAGGCGTCGGCCGCCCAGAACCGGCAACGACCTGCCGTTGCTTCAAATTCCGGCAAGGCCTGTAAGTCCAGTTCTGCTGACGCCCTTTTGCTGAATAAGAACGCGGAACCGTTCGCCCATTCCTTCCGGAAAAATTAGAGTTTTCAGGAGCAGACGGGCGCGCAGCCGCTCGGTTTCACTCTGTCCAGCTTCATACAAATCGGCAAAGTCGTTTCCCTTCCCCAGCGCCATCAGAAATTCCGCCTGCGAAACATTGCCGACGCGCTCGAGGCCGGAGCGCCGTCCCCACTGCTCGATGGCCGTGAAATTGACGTGTGCGGTCAGATCCTGCTCGCCCGGAGCGGCGTAAAAATCTTCACCGGCGCAGTGGTTGTCGTAGACAAGGAGGGTGCCGCGCATGTGCAGTTCGTTGTACAGCTCGGAGGCCTCGTGACCGTAGTCAATCGTCAGGACAAAGCCGCGCTCTAGCCTGCGACCCACTTCCCTGATCCAGTCACACACTTCCAGGCCCGCTTCAGCGCTCTGGCCTTCGACGAGTGCGATCCCTTGCGCGGCGAAATACTCCGTGATGGCGCACGTAGAGAGCGGAAGAAGCTCTTCGGCGAAGGCTTCGTCGCGGAGGTTGACGTATACTTCCGACATTGCGCCGGCTTGCATCACCACGCGATGCACCGGAAAGGCGTCCAGCAATTCATTCCAGAAGAGACAGCCGGCCGGGATTCGGGCGGGGATCTCGCTTGCCGATTCGCAACTGCCGGCAGCAATCTGTTTTGCCAAACGATCGCACAACTGTTTTCGCCGCGCATTCGACCGTTCGACAGCGACGTAGCGGAGCGAACTATGAAAGTCAGGACGACGCGTCTCCGTCCACGCCATAATGTGTTCCGCGAGTCGCCCGACGCCCGCTCCGGCCTCAACCAGCAAGAAAGGACTCGGCTTTTCCAGGCACTCCCACATTTCCGCGAACTGGCGCGCCAGCAGCCTCCCGAACACCGGATGGACGTCCACGCTCGTGTAGTAATCGGCAAAGCGGCGCGATTCGGCCCGGCTGTAATAGCCATGAAGAGGATGATAGAGACACTCGCGCATGTACTCAGCAAAGGTCACGGGCCCGCGGCGCCGAATGCGATCGGCCAGGAGAGCGGCAAGCGGCGTATCGTGACGCGCGGCGGGCACGGCAGATTAGTCCTTGCGTTGCGGATTCCGCGTGAACATCTCGATGACGTAGTCGTGGAGGCAGTCGTAGAGCTGTTTCTGGAACGACCATGCAAACTGTGGATGCTCGATCTCGCGCGGCCGGAGAAGAAAGCGGTATGGTTCCAAGGGAGGCGCTTCCGGAAGGTAATGGATTTCGACAACGACCCCTTCGGCAGAGTCAACGGCCGCAAACGAAAACAGCAGGTGCTCGTACCGAGCCAGCTCCGCCCGAACTTTTTCCAGGGCCTCGATCACGCGCCGGAGGCTCCCGGGGCTGACCCTACGCAGATCCGCTGCCAAGCGCGCTCGAAGACTGTGCGCGCTTCTTCATCGAAGAGCACGAAATAGACGGTTTGCAGCGATGTTTCTCCGCTCAAGTGTTGCGCGGCCTCGCGCAACATGATTTCCGCGCACTCTTCCAGCGGAAAGCCGGCGATTCCGGTGCCGACGGCTGGGAAAGCGATTGTTTTCAAGTCACGTTCAGCGGCGATACGCAGCGAGTGCGCCGTGGAACTCCGCAACGCCGCCGCCGTTGTGCGCCCGCCAAGCTGCATGCTCGCCGCGTGGATGACATGACCCGCCTTCAACTTGCCGCCAGTGGTGATGGCAGCGCCGCCTACCGGTATACTCCCGATTTCGTTGCACTCGCGCTGGATTTCATCTCCGCCCTTGCGCCGAATCGCGCCGGCCACGCCTCCGCCGAGCAGGAGGTCGTTGTTGGCGGCGTTCACGATGGCGTCCGTGTCCATTTCCGTCAGATCGCCCTTCATAATCACGACGCGTGAGGAAAGTTCATTCATAGGCCGTCTGGGAACCGGACCGGCGCATTTCGTCAGCTCTTAGCTTCGGCCGCATTCGGCTGCGTGTAATCATACACGCCGCGGCCGGATTTGCGGCCGAGCCGCCCTTCGGCAACATACTTCCGCAGAAGCGGGCTGGGCCGGTATTTTTCTCCGAGCGTCTGTTGCAGATACTCCAGAATACTCAGGCGCACATCCAAGCCGACCAGGTCGACGAGTTCAAATGGTCCCATCGGATGGTTCAGGCCGAGCTTCAGCGCCTTGTCAATGTCTTCGGCGGACGCAATTCCTGCTTCGAGCATCGCAAATGCTTCGTTGCCGATCAGTGCGTTGACACGGCTGGTGACGAAGCCCGGCGACTCTTTGACAACGACGACTTCCTTGCCCATCCGCCGGCCCACCTCGCGGCACGTGGCGACCGTTTCATCGGATGTTTTAGGAGCGCGGACCATTTCAATCAGCCGCATCTTCGGAACGGGATTGAAAAAGTGCATGCCCACGCAGAGTTCGGGCCGATAGGTCATCGCGGCCATCTCGGCAATCGAAAGCGAAGAAGTGTTGCTCGCAAGGATCGCGTTCGGTTTGGCGAACTTGTCAAAGAGCGTAAATATTTCGAGCTTCAGCTCCATTTCTTCCGGGACAGCTTCGATCAGAAAATCCGCTTCGCGAGAGGCGTCTTGGACCGAGCGCGCCGTTTCGATGCGTTTCAAAGCCGCATCGCAAGCGGCAGGCTCGACCTTGCCGCGCTGCACGCCCTCGTCGAACGATTGGCGGATCCATGCCAAGCCTTGCTCGAGCTTTTCCGGCATCACGTCTTCCAGAATGGTGCGGTAACCGCCCAGGGCCGCGGCATAGGCGATCCCGCGGCCCATCGTGCCCGCCCCGATTACTGCGAAGGTCTTCATGTCCAGCATTGGCACCTTCTAGCGTTTTGGGAAGAGGCGCGCTGCGTTGTCATAGAGAATTTTTCGCTTTGTCTCTTCATGAATCGGCAGCGCGCGGAATCTTTCCATGTTGCCCTTGATATCTGGCACGCCGGGCCCCGGCCAGTCGGTCCCCCACAACACTTTCTCGGCGATTTCTTCGATCCGGGGGAAATACTCAAGCAGCTTGTGCGGTGGGATGCCGGAGATATCCATGTACACATTTTTGTGGCGACGGACCAGGAAAAAGGCTTCCTGCATCCACAGCGGGCGGCCACCGTGCGCGAGTATAAGGACCAGTTCCGGAAAATCAATCGCCACATCATCGCAAAGGATAGGTTGTGCATAAACATTGCGCGCGCCCGGAAAGATGGACGTGCCCGTATGAATCATGACGGGCAGTCGCATTGCTTGCGCGCGCTCATACATCACCGCAAGGGGACCAAAGCCGTTTCGATAGGCGTTCGGCGAAATGGCCTGATGGCAGGGATGGAGCTTCAGTGCGCGAACCCCAAGTTTCGCGATGCGGTCCACTTCCCTGCCGACATCCGCGACGGTTTTGGGATGAACGGAGCCGAATGCGAGCAAGCGGCTCGGGGAAGCAGAACAGTACTTCGCGATCCAGTCGTTGACTTCGGGCGTGAAGCCCATAATGTCCGGGCTGACGTAGTTGATCAGGCCGGCCCGCTCGATGCTTAGCTCATCCATCAGGCCCAGAAACGTTTTCGGATCGGCGGAATAACGTTCGATGTCGGCCCAGTCTTCGCGGCCATGCCGGAACGCCTCCAAAGCAGGTGGCCGAAGCATGTGAAGCGGCTGGATGTGAATGTGGATGTCGATGACGGGCTGCACGGAGCTAGTCATTCCCATTGGGAGTACGCGGACGCATTCCCCACATCTCCTCGAGCGCGCGGCGCGTGAAGACGCGCAGCATCTCCCGGCGATACACCGGACTCGATGCGGAAGTGGTGAGCGGTTTGCCGGTTTGGATCGCAGCGTGAACCAGACGCTCGACGAGTTCAGGGGAGTATTTCTTGCCGATAAGCCAGTCTGCAGCCTGCTTCACGAGCACCGGCGCCGGATTCACGGCGCCGAGGGCGACGCGCGCATCGCGGCAGACGCCTTGCTCGTCCACATTCATGACCACGGCTACGCCGGCAAGCGGATAGTCGATTGAATTACGGATGCGCAGCTTGTGATACACGCCGCGCCATCCGGCGGTTCTCGGCGGGAGCACGACCGCGGCCAGTAGCTCGTCGCCACCCAGCGCAATTCGGTTTATGCCGTCGTTGCGGTAGAAAGAGCTGAGCGCTAGACGACGGTTTCCGTTCGGCCCGGCAATCTCGATCTCGGCATCAAGCGTCAGCAACGCGGGCGCGCAATCGCCCGACCAGACGGCCCAACAACGATCGCCCCCGGGCGCGACATGGCAGATCGTGCCTTCCTTCTTAAGACAGCCACCAAGCGATTTGCGCCAGAAGTCGGACTGGTTGTACCAGCGACACCGCGTCTCGAGACACAAATTTCCACCGAGCGTACCCATGTTGCGTTGGAGGGGCCCCGCGATGCTGCGGACAGCGCTGGAAATGACCGGATAGCGCAAGCGCAATGATTCTGTCGCCAGCAGTTGCGTGAGTGTGGTGAGTGCACCAACGCGAATCGTTTCATCCGGCTGCCGGACCACGCCCCGGAGTGAGCCGATGCCTTTGATATCGAGAAGCACGCGTGGTGCGAACAGCCGCATCTGCAGATTGGGCACGACGTCCGTGCCGCCAGCGAGAATCATCGCTTCCGGCCCATGAGCAGCAAGAACACGCACGGCATCTTCGACCGTTCGCGGGCGAACGACGCGCATAGCGGGGAGGCTCATCGCGCACCGCGTTTCTCTGAGCGCGTTGCTGCGTTTTTCTCGCGGTCCTGCTTTTGCTTCTCCCGAATCGCCTCCAGGATTTTCTCCGGCGTGAGCGGCAAGCTTGTGATTCGGACGCCGACGGCATCGCTGATGGCATTTGCCACCGCAGGAATGGCCGCCGCGAGCGAACCTTCGCCCGCTTCCTTCGCGCCAAACGGCCCTTCCGGGTCCTCGCTTTCGACGATGATGGAATCGATCTGGGGCGTTTCGAGCGTCGTCGGGATGCGATATTCTAGCAGCGAGGGATTCATCAAGCGGCCCTCATGCCACAGCATCTCTTCCTGCATGGCCTGGCCCAGGCCCATGTAGACCGAGCCGATCACTTGGCCGTCAACCGTCACGGGATTGAGCGCCTTGCCGCAGTCATGCGCCGCAACCACGCGATGAATCGTCACTTCGCCCGTCTCCGGATCAACGGACACCTCAGCGGTCTGCGCGGCATAACTGTAAGAAGGTGACGGCCCGACGCCTGCGCCTTTGTGTTGGCCTCCGCGTGATTCATCCGGTGGCGCGTAGGTGCCGCGCGCAACGAGGGTGCCGTGGAAATCGATCGCGCAGCGCACAGCCTCGTCAAACGCGATGCGCTGCGCGGGTTTGTACCGGTAAAAAACGGCGTCGTCGCGCGATTCGAGCTCGTCCGGGATACAGCCGAACTTCTTGGCCACCGCCTCGAAGATTTGCGCGCGCATGTTTTTCGCCGCTTCGAGACACGCATTGCCTGCCATAAACGTCACGCGGCTCGAGTAGCTCCCGAGATCGACGGGTGTTAGGTCGGTGTCGGCGGCAACAAGCTTGATGCGCTCCGGACGCACACCCAGCACCTCCGCGGCGATCTGCACCTGCATCGTGTCCGAACCCTGGCCGATTTCCGAAGCCCCCGTAAAAATCGTGACACCCGCGTCGCGATCGATTTTCATGTTCACGGTCGTGTGCGGCATGTTGGAGCGGATGATGGGATTGGCGGCGCCGCTTACGTAGTGGCTGCACGCGATGCCGATGCCGCGGCCATAGGGAAGCTTGCCCTTTTTCTCGAGCCAACCGGAGCGCTCCACAACTTTCTCAATGCATTCGGGAAGGCCGTAGCTCGTCACGCGCAGACCGTTTACGGTGACGCACGGAGCCTGCAACAAGTTTCGCCGCCGGACCTCGGCCGGGTCGAGGGCGGCAGCGGCCGCGAGCATGTCCAGCATGGACTCGAAGGCGAAACGCACGTTGACCGTGCCGTGGCCGCGCATGGCGCCGCAGGCGGGCTTGTTCGTCAGCACGCGGTAGCCGTCAAACTTCAGATTGCGAATGTCGTAGATCGCGCCGAGAAGCGCTCCGGAATACAGAACGGTGACGGGACCATAGCCGCAGTACGCGCCGCCGTCCTGTACGACCCGCGCAGCCACCGCCGAAATCTTGCCTTCTCGGGTCAGTCCGACTTTGAGATCGACAAGCGTGATGGGCCTGCCGCGGTGGGCATAGAAAACTTCTTCGCGGGTGTACGTGATCTTCACCGGTCGCTTCGCCTTCTTGGCTAAGATCGGCGCGATGATTTCCAGCGGAATCACTTCGCTTTTGCCGCCGAAGCCGCCTCCGACCATCGGCTTGATCACGCGGACTTCGCTCATGGGCATCTCGAGCACGTCCGAGATGGTGCGATGCAGGTAGTAGGGCACCTGCGTGGAGGAATATACGGTCAGGCGCGCGTCGGGTTGCCAGATCGCCAGTGTGGAGTGCGGCTCCATCGCGGCGTGGTTGACTTCCGCGGCGTAGAAGCGCTCTTCCTGCACGAACGCAGCCTGCGAGAATCCCTCTTCCAGATTCCCAAATTCGTGGTGGTATTCCTTCTCGATGTTGTGCGGCCGCCCTTCGTGAATCCAGTCCTCTTCGGCTTTCATGGCCTCGAGCGGGTCGAACCACGCGGTAAGAGGTTCGTACTCCACTTCAATCAGTTCGAGCGCGCGCTCAGCCGCTTCTTCGGTAGTGGCCGCGACGGCGGCGACGTTGTCGCCGATGTACCGCACTTTGTCGGTAGCCAACGCATTTTCATCATGGCCGATGGGAAGGATTCCGTACGGGCGCTGCGCGTCCCGGCCGGTGGCCACGGCCTTCACTTCCGGCAGCCCTTCGGCCTTGGAGCTATCGATTTTCTTGATCCGTGCGTGGGGTACGGGCGAATGAAGAATCTTGCCGACGAGCATGCCCGGGACAGAAATATCGTCCGCATAGCGGCCGAGACCGCTTACCTTGGCCGGCGAATCGGTCATGGGGAGTGGTCTGCCGATGATGGAGTAAGCGGACATGCGTCATCGCACCGCGGCTGGCTGCGCGGAGCGGGCTTCCATCCGGCGCATGGCCAGACGAACCGATTCGTAGATTTGCATGTAGCCCGTGCACCGGCATAGATTCGATGAAAGTGTTTCGCGAATTTCCTCATCGCTCGGATTGGGATTGTGCTGGAGGAGCGCATGAATCGCGATCATGAAGCCTGGCGTGCAGAAACCGCACTGTGAGCCGCCCGCTTCGCCGTAAGCCGTCTGGATTGGAGTCGGCTCCCCTGCGACGGCCAGACCTTCCACCGTGATGATTCTTGTTTCTTGATAACAAGAGGCGATGGCTACGCAGGCGAGGATGGGGACTCCGTCGGCAAGAACGGCGCAAGCGCCGCAGCTCGAATCGTCACATCCGCGCTTCGATCCGGTGAGGCCAAGGTCTTCACGCAGGACGTCCAGCAAAACCTTTTGCGGCGGGACGGCTAGTTCGCGCCGCTCGCCGTTTATGTCCAGTTGGATGAGTTCTCGATGCATCGCCTTCCTATGAATGCCTGCGCCGGGGAACCCGCCGCTCAAGGAGTTCACTTCACAAGTTTCTTGAGCGCTCCCTCGTCGTAGCCGAGGACCAATTGGCCTCCGCGAATCACGACTGGACGCCGAATCAGGTTCGGCTCTTGCGCCATCAAATTGATTGCTTCCGCGCGAGAAGGCGGCTTGTCCTTCATCTTTCGCAGACGGTAAAGCTCATTCCGCGGATTCAAAAACTTCTTATAGTCGCGCTTGCCGATCAATTGATCCAACTCCGCTTTCGTCAGCCGTTCCTTTCCCAAATCGCGAAACTCCAATTCGACTCCGTGCCTTTGCAAGAGACCTCTCGCTTTGCGGCACGATGTTCACGTCGGCTTATGCAGGAACCGGATTTTTGCGCTCGGCGCCATCTAACGCTCTTGCCAGGCTGGTTCGCGCTTTTCGAGAAATGCGCGGACCCCTTCCTGCGCGTCCTTCATCCGCATGAGGTCGTTGAGATATACGTGCTCAACCTCATCGAGCTGGTGCTCGAAGTCGTCGGCGTGCAGCCGCCACAATGTGCTTCGCGTCAGGCGAAGGACCTCCGGACTAATCCCGCGCAACTCGTCGAGGAGTTTTTCCACGCCTGCCGCGAGTTCCCCGTCAGCAATCAATCGCGTTACCAGGCCAAGCCCGTGCGCCTCGCGGGCCGATATCGTTCGTCCTGTGAGAATCAAATCCATCGCCGCCCGCACGCCGACAAGTCGCGGCAGCGTCACCATCGCCACCGGCGGAAAGCAGCCCAGCTTGATTTCCGGCTGCGCGAATTTTGCCGACTCTGCCGCCATAACAAAATCGCAGAACGTAGCCAGCTCCATGCCGCCGCCAAAGCAGTACCCGTGCACGGCGGCGATCGTCACGCATTCTGCGCGGGCAAGCCGGCGAAAAATCGCGTGGAACGCGCCAAGCATCTCGCCGATTCGCTCCGGCGCGTGGTCGCGAACCTCAGCTCCCGCCGAAAAACCCTTCGGCCCGGAACCGGAGAACACCAGGAATTCGCACTGCGGCAGCACCCGAGCAAGCGTTGCATCCAGCTCGCGCATGGTTGCGATGTCGAGTACGTTCAGCGGCGGCCGGTCGATCGTAATCCGGGCCACGCGTTTCTGGACATCCACGCGAACATTGCTGATTGTGGTCATCAAACTGTCTTGCCGCCCGAGGGCCGTGCCGGATCAGCGGGCTGCGCGTCCCAGTGAAACAATTCGCTACTGGATCGAGCCCTTGCTCGCGATCCACATCGGCTCGCTAGCTTGAATCTCGTTGACGAGCTTGACGTCTTCTTCCTGGGGCAGCATCCCGCGCAAATGTTCGGCATGTTCGCGCTCAGAGAGCAACTCGCCCGTTACGCTGTAGGACTGGTCAGCGTACTCACCGATATGACGGCTGAACTTGATGTCCGGCACATAGAGCTTCGGCTGGCCCTCGGGAATATTCCTGTTGATCATCTCGATCAGCTTCACGCATTCCTGTCGGTAGAGCTCGCGATTGTGCTCGTTCATCCGCGCGAGGTCGGCTTCCTGGTTGGCGGTCGGCTCGTCGAAGCGGCCCTTCAGTCCCCACACGTAGAACCAGTGTGCGGAGCTGGAGTGGTCCACGCCGAAAAGGTCAAGGCTCACCGGAATCCACTTGTTGATGTATTTCTGAACGATCGGAAGCGGCACGACGCCGGCTTTGACGATGCGCTTGACGCCATCCTGCCCGGTGCCGAGGTGGAATGATTCTTCCTTGAGCATCGGAATCATAGACTGCGCCAGCGGCGCAAAACCGGAATAGCTCAGCATCGTGAGCTGGTATTTGCCGTCGCGATCGACGAAGTCCGTGTAGGTGAAAAAGTCGAGCCAATTCTTGACCTCCTGGTTGAATGCGCCAAGCAAGCGCTTCTGATCGAACGCGCGGCGCTCGAGCATCTTCTGCGCCTCGACCCGCCCGCTGTAGCCAAAATGATTCACGAGCAGGTGGCACATCTGCCAGCCATGGCGCATTTCTTCCGTCACCACGCGGCAAAGCGACTGGCGGTCGTGCTCGCTCGGCGCGTTCTCGAAGAGGCTCCGCTGCTGCTCGACCGACGCAAACTCCGTGTCGCCCTGGTAGACGATGAGATTGAGCAGAGCATCGCGCATGCGCTGGTCGGGAAGTTGGATGATCTTCTCCCACTTGGGCCGGCCCTTGTACGCGCCAAACTCGATTTCATTCGACCGCGTCGGGCCAAACTTGGCCTCGAACTGATAATTCACGATCTCCGGGTAGGCCACCCCGATGTCTCGCTGCCACACGCGGAACAGATCCACCCAGTCGTCAAACGTTGCAAGGCGAGTTGCCGGCATGATTCCCCTTCCTCCTCAAATTTCTTCGCCCGATGAGCGCTTCGTGTTCGAGCATCAGACGCGTAACTTCCTGTTCAGCGCTCAGCGACCTCGAAACCGCGGCGGCCGTTTCTCAAAGAAGGCTGCGATACCTTCCAAACAATCCTCCGACGAAAAACACTTCATTTGGTTTTTGCCTTCCCGTTCCAGCGCCCGCTCAAGCGCTTCCCGTTCGCCGGCAAATAGCGTCTGCTTTATCGCGCGGATCGCGATTGGCGGACCTTGCGCAATCTTCTGTGCCAGTGCTCTTACTTCCGCTTCGAGTTGCGCTGCTGGCACCACGCGGTTCACCAGGCCCATCCGCAGCGCAGTCTGCGCGTCAATCATGTCGCCGGTGTAAAACATCTCCGCCGCCCGGGATGGCCCGACGAGTTGCGGGAGGAAGAACGTGCCGCCGTAATCTGGAAACAATCCGGCTTTTGCGAAGTTTTGCCCGAAGCTGGCCTCTTCCGCCGCGATGCGCATGTCCGCCGCAAGCGCAATGTTCATCCCCGCCCCAGCGGCCGGTCCCTGAATCGCCGCGATCACTGGCTGCGGCATCGTGCGCATCCGCAGGACGATCTGCATTCCCGCGCGCAGGATCGGCTCCAGCTCCTTGATCGCGCCGCTTTTCCGTCCGGCGCCGATAACGGACAGATCGCCCCCAGCGCAGAATCCGCGGCCCGCTCCGGCAAGCACGACCACGCGCACCGAGTCGTCCGCCGCGGCGCGCCCGAGCGCCTCATTCAGCGCGATGGTGATCTCCGCGTTCAGCGCGTTCAGCCGGTCCGGCCGGTTCAGTACAATGGTAGCGATCGCTTCGTGACGCGTCTCCAGCACGACAGGACTCGCTGTCACGGATTGTGCCGCGTTGCTCATCGCGTCCCTTCTCCCATGGCGAGTCCGCGAAACTGTCTTAGCTTTTCGGCGCGTCCGATGGCATTTTTCCCGCTCGTCGAGGGCAGAACGTACACGCGCGCGCCATAGAGCAATTCTTTCTGAAGCCCGAGATGGCAGCGGCGTTGCGCAAATTGTTCGTACGTCGTTTTTCCGTGAAACGCGACGACGCGCGGCGCGCACTCTTCCAGCTTTTGCGAAAGCACGACGCGCCCCTCCGCGAAATCCTGCCGCGTCAAATCTTCAACGCCTTTTGTCGGCCGCTTCACCAGGTCCGTCATGCCGATCCCAAACTCGATCATGCGCTTGTCATCGCGGTACTCGAGCGGCTCCGGCAGCACGCCGGACTCATAAAGGAGCGGCCAGAACTGATTTCCTCGCCCCGCGTAATAATGCCCCACGCGGACCGACGATTCGGCCGGATTGCAGCCCACAATGACGAGCCGCATCCCCTTGCGCAGATAGTCGGGCAG
>QHYP01000043.1:19087-25728 GCA_003224195.1 Acidobacteriota bacterium
TCCCGCGTCCAAACGGCGGCCGCAAGACCGTAAGGATTGTTGTTTGCCGCGCGGAGTGCTTCTTCGACGTCGGTAAACTCAATCACGGCAAGAACGGGCCCAAAAATCTCCTCCCGCGCGATGGTCATTTCGTTGCTCACGCCGTCGAAAACTGTTGGCTGCAAGAAAAGGCCTTTCCCGTTGCCTAAATGCGCCCGCTCGCCCCCGGCAACGAGTTGTGCGCCTTCCGCTTTGCCCTTTTCGATGTAGCCGAGCACTTTGCTCATCTGCTCGGAGCTCACCAACGCGCCGAAACGCGTTTTGGGGTCCAGAGGGTCGCCTGGATTCATCTTTTTCGCGCGCTCGACGAGCTTCTGCATGAATTCGTCTTTGATCTTTTTCTCGACCAGCAGGCGTGAACCGGCCGCGCAAACTTCGCCCTTTCCATAGAAGATGCCGATCGTCGCGCCGCGTGCCGCAGCATCGAGATCGGCATCTGCGAACACGATGTTCGCTGACTTGCCGCCCAGCTCGAGCGTAACGCGCTTCACCGTGGCGGCCGACTCGCGCATGATCTCCTGGCCGGTCGCCGTCGAACCGGTGAATGCGATCTTGTCCACTCCGGCATGACGAACGAGCGCCCGGCCGAGCTCCCGCGTCGATCCCGTGACGACATTCAACACGCCCTCGGGAAGTCCCGCCTCCTGGCAGATTTCCGCGAGCCGCAGGGCGGTTAGCGAAGTCCACGGCGCCGGTTTGAGCACCACTGTGTTGCCGGCGGCAAGCGCCGGCGCGACTTTCCAGGACGCCAGCAGCAAGGGGAAATTCCACGGCACGATTGCCGCGACTACACCGATGGGCTCGCGCAGCGTGTAATTCAGATACTGCCCTTTAACGGGCGCGGTTTCCCCATGAATTTTGGTGGCCCAGCCCGCGTAGTAGCGAAAAACTTCCGCCACCATGGGCATGTCCACCTGCCGGGATTCGAAAATGGGCTTGCCGTTGTCCAGCGTTTCAAGCGTGCCGAGCTCTTCGTTGTATTTATCGATGAGGTCGCCGATCCTCCACAGCAGTCGCCCGCGGTCCGAGGCGCTCATTTCCGGCCACGGGCCTGATTCAAACGCTTTTCGCGCAGCAGTGACTGCGGCATCCGCGTCACGCTCATCCGCTTCAGCGAGCGTGGTCAGCGCCTCGCCAGTCGCAGGATTGATCGTCGAGAACGTTTTACCGGACGCCGCGTCGGCCCATTTTCCGCCGATGAAGAGCCGGCCTGGTTTGATCGGTATGGTTGTCGCCGTGGCCATGAACCGTCGTTACTCCAACCGATTTTGAGCAGTCTGGACGCTGAGGTTCTGCAACTCCGCCGCGACCATTCTCACGATGACATGCGCCGTCACTTCGCTCACTCTCATCTCTATTTTCCTTTGAACTGAGGCTGGCGCTTCTCGACGTATGCCGAAAGCCCTTCCTTCGCGTCTTCACTGGTAAAAAGCAATTGCTGCAACTCGCGTTCGATCCCTAGGGCTTCGCCGAAACCCACTTCGGAGCCTGTCACCACCGCGCGCTTGATCCGACCGACGGCGCGCGACGCCTTGTTCGGCGGAACAAATTGCTTAGCGTACTCCATCACGTCCTGCCAAAACGTGTCGCGGTCGTAAATGTAGTGAACCAAGCCGAATTCGAGCGCCTCCTCGAAACTGAAAGTCCGGCCTGTTGCCATCAACTCGATCGCGCGGGCGCGCCCGATGATTCGGGCCAGCCGTTGCGTCCCCCCAGTGCCCGGGAGAACCCCCAAGTTGACTTCCGGTAGGCCGATTTTCCCGCCTTCCTGGCGCGCGATGCGAATGTCGCACGCGAGCGCGATTTCCAGCCCGCCGCCGACCGTGTGCCCGTTCAAGGCCGCGATCACAAGCTTGGGAGTCTGCTCCAGACGGCAAAGCGTCTCATTGGCATGCAGACAGAAGTAATACTTGAACTGGGGATCGGCCGTCGTCAACATCGGGATGCTTGCGCCCGCCGAAAAGAATTTTTCGCCGCGGCCGGTCAGCATCAGAACATGGGCGGACTCGTCCATGCGCGCCTTGAGGATACAAGTGTCGAGCTGTTGCATCATCTCGTAGGTATAGGTGTTCGCCGGCGGATCGTTCATCTCCAGCACGGCGATGCCGCCTTCCACGCGGTAATGGACAAGCTCTTTTTCCTGCACCGTTTGCGTTGTTGCCATCTCCTGTTTTCTCCTTGTTGAATTCTTCGCAATTCCTGGAATCTGCTTAATCGGAGGATCCCGCCTTTTCGAGCGCAGGACGCTCGGCCTCCCACCGCTCGGACTGTCTGTCGCGCTCATTTAATACGCCGTGCAGGAAAATCCGCGCCATCGTTTCCGCCAGCTCCTCGGCTCTCGGATCAACCTTCGGGTTATGCCATTTATAGACCCAGTTCATCATGCCGTAGAGGCTCAAGACCGCAATGCGCGCGTTCAGCCCGTTGGTTCTACCCTGCCGGCTTAATTCTTCGAAGATCCCCCGCGCTAAGCCGTAATAGCGCCGCTTGATGGCCGCCACCTGCCTCTTGAACGGCTCTTCAAGGGCGTCTTCTTCATGGGCGAGAACTTTCATTTCGGCGGGATGGGTCAGGAAATAGAGGATGTGGTTGCGAATAAAGACGGACAGGCGTTCCAACGGCTCAGTCGTGACGTTCAAACGCCTTTCCAGCTCCTCCAAAATACTTGTAAAAGCATGAATCTGAATGAGATATAGCAGCTTTTGCTTGCTCTCAAAATAGTAGTACAGGCTCGAAAGAGGGAGACCCGTAGCCCGGCTGATATCCCGGATGGACGTGCTTGCGTAGCCTTGCGCCGCAAAAATTTGCGCGGCGTGCCGAAGGATGAGTTGAAGCTTTCCTTCCGTGTCCCGGCCATTCGGTGTGCGGGGAGCCATAGTGCTTAGTCGAACGTTCGTTCGGAAACTTTACCGCTCGCCTCGACGCCTGTCAAGAACTTCCCCCCGCTCGGTGCCAAGGTAGGCCCTTAGTTCGGCGCCGGATTTTTGAGTCGCAGGATGCTCCCGGCTCATCGAAAGCCTGGGTGAACTTGAGGCCACCGTGGAATGTGCTACCTTAAGAATCGGAAACTTCGCGCCGAATCCAGACTGGACCGTAGGGAGGACTGTGAGCACGGCGGAACCAAAACGAATGCCGTCAACGATCGTCCGCGAGGACGAACACGCGCTCGTCCTGGCCGCCAAGGCCGGCGATGTGGCCGCCTTTGAGGAGCTCGTGAACCGTTACGAGCGGAAAATCTTCCGGTTGGCGCAAAACATTACGGGGAATCGCGAAGACGCCGAGGACGCCATGCAGGATGCCTTCCTCAAGTCCTATGCCCATTTGAAGGAATTCCAGGGCGACTCGCGCTTCTATACCTGGCTGGTGCGCATCGCCGTCAATGAATCCCTGATGCGTTTGCGCAAACGCAAGCCGAATCAGATTTCCCTGGACGAACCGGTTGGCACCGACGATGACATCATGCCACGAGAAGTCGAAGATTGGGGTCCGAGCCCCGAACAACGCTACGCGCAGACCGAGTTGCAACAGATCCTCAACAACGCCATCGAAAATCTTGATCCGCCATATCGGACCGTGTTTGTTTTGAGGGATGTGGAAGAGCTTTCCACGGAAGAGACGGCGGCGCTGCTCGGCATTTCCGTTCCCGCGGTGAAATCCCGTTTGCTGCGCGCGCGGCTCAAGATGCGGGAGCAATTGCAGCGCTACTTTCGTAAGGGTGATTCAAATTGAATTGCAACAGCGTCATTCGCGAGCTTTCGGATTATCTGGACAGCGACTTGGAACTGGCCGTCAAGCAGGAACTCGAGCGCCATCTGGCGGACTGCGAAGACTGCAGGCTCGTCGTGGATCAGACCAGGAAGACCGTGGAAATCTTCTGCGGCTCCGAACCGCTGGAGCTTCCGGCGGACGTCCGTTCCCGCTTGCACGAGGCCCTGCGCAGAAAGGCCGGGGCGCGGCCGATCTAAATCGGCGCATCAGTTCCCGGATGCTTCAGCCCACAGGGGCAATGGTCTTCCCTTCCCTTTCTCGATGGCCAGCCGGAACACGCGCGCGGCTACCGCCAAATCCCATACGGCGATCCCGTTGGACTTAAAGAGCGTGATTTCACTCTCCTTCGAACGCCCGCGCGCTTTCCCAGCCACAAGCTGAGCCAGTTCGCTGACCTGGTTCCAGCGCGCCTCATCGCGGCCAAACGGCACGATCAGGTCGCCCGCTTCTTCGCGAGATTGTTCGATCGAATCCACGACAATTACGGAAATGCGGGAGATCGCGGCGTCGTCAAGTTCCCGCTTCTGCGGGAAGTTCGCTCCGATAGCGTTGATGTGCGCGCCTGGGGCGAGTGCCTTTCCGTCAAAGACCGGGTGACTCGACGTTGTGGCCGTGCAAACGATATCGGCTCCCTGAACCGCCGCTTCCGCAGTCGCCGTTGGGTGAACGGAAATTCCGATCCGGCGGACCATCTCTTTAGCAAAACTCTCGCGCTTTTCGGGATTCCGGCCGAAGACGCGCGCCGAATCTAATTTTCGCGCCGCAGCCACGGCTTCGAGCTGCGTCTTGGCTTGGCCCCCGGTGCCAATCACGGCAACAACGCGCGCGTCCCGCCGCGCAAGGTATTTTGTCGCAATGCCGGAGGCCGCGCCGGTCCGCAACTGACCCAACACATCCGCCTCGATCAGAGCCACCATCTTGCCCGTGGCGATTTCGTAGAGCGGCACAACAAAGCACAATTGCCCTCGGACAAACGTGTACAGTTTCATCGCCAGATAGCCGGCTGTAAAATCCGCCGCCGCCATGTAGTGAAAGAAACCGCCGCCGTGTAGTTCAATCCTCTTCCGTGGATGAAGCGTGGCTTCGCCGTTCGCTTGCCGCCTGGAGATCACCTCAACCGCCTCGATGGCCATGGGCATCGTCAACAGTTCGCGGACTTCCCGCTCACTGATGTGCAGGGTCATCGCTATCCTCCGGCGCTTCTCTCTTCAATTTCACAAATGCAAGCGGAAGCGCAGCACGCGCGCCCGCGGCGCATCCAGCACGAGCAGCTCGCCCGCCGGGGTGACCGCGACCCCTTGTGGTGACGGTGCGGCTCCAGCGATCCACTTACCCAGCTCCCCGCGCAAGATATATCCGCTATCGATTCCCCAGATGTAGAGCAAGTGATTCCGGGAATCCGCCCCTATGACAAACTTGCCGTACACCGCAATCCCCCCGAACACTGCCCCTGCGTCAAGGGGTTTGAATGTGCGGACCAGCTCACCGGCCCCGCGATAGGCGCGAACGATTCCCAGCCGCGCCTCGCTGACATACAGAAGACCGTCGGCGCCGCAGGCAATCCCTCCGGGCTCGTCGGCGGCCGCGTCTTTGGAAGCCGGCATCCTCCACGCGCCGAGAAGCTGCCCTCGATGGTTATACTTGCGCACGCCGAAAGGGCTCGGCCCTGTCACGTAAATGACGCCTGCTCTGTCCACGGCGATGCGGAGAGAAGCCCGCAACGCTTCCGCAGCGCCGGTGTTCAGTTCCCGGTAGCGCTTCCCTTCGGGATAATAGATAAACACGCTGCCGCGTTCACCGTCCGCCACGTAAATCCCTCCGCCCTCATCCACCGCAATGCTCGTTGGGCGGAGATTGATGCGCTCGTCCTGAAACGAGAGGCGCGGCTGCCCCGCGGGCGAAAATTTGTTCACAAAACCGCTGACCGGCTCGGCCGTGTACGCGTTTCCCGCCGCGTCCGCCACGAGAGCGACAGGACTCGATAATTGTCCCGGCCCGTCGCCGCGCATGCCCCACGAGCCGACGAATTCGAGTGGCGGCGGAGGAGCGTTTTGCGCAGTTTGTCCTGGTTCCGAGTAGGCTACCCCGAAAAGCGAGTTGACCGCGGAGTTTACCGCGACCTGTCCCGGCCTGCCTGCCCGCCGCGGCGGGCCTGCGCAGGCAAGCCCGCTCGGGATAAAATCGGGGCGGTCACACAGAGAGATGACAAGGATCAACAGCAACCAACGTGGGTAATGGGCGTTCACCTGAAAGCTAAAACTCAATCTCACGCCTATACGGCCGGACAGTTTTCTTCAAGATTCCACTTTCCGGGCCGGCTACCTCGTTGCAGGGTTCGCCGGCCTGCCGTGCCGACTGCCCGTGGGTTCACCTTTGCGAACGCGCCGGACGACCGTCTGGATGAGTCGGTACGTGCGCTCTTCGTTCGTCTCCGTCTGAAAGCGAAACTCCGGTTCATCCTTGGGGCCCTTGTCCAGCGTGACGGGAAGCCGTCCGCAAAGACCATTCTCGATAAAAGCGGTCTCATAGCGGCTGCGTTTGAGATTCCACGTATAGACGCGCAGCATCGTGAAATCGCAGCTCTGCCCTTCCGGGCCGCGAATACCGGCGACGAGGTATTGCGCCTTATCCCCGGATGGATTGGGAACCCGATTCAGCACGAACCAGGCCAGCGGACGGATATTCGCGACTGCTGTTCCTTCGCGCACCGCATCCGGCAGGTCAAGCTCCACGAAGCGCGCCACCACCCAGCCTGCCACCGGCAGGGGTTGATCGGTAACCTCGCCCACTGCGGGGTTTTCATTGTTCCGCGTCGTTGCCTCCGCTGACGCACG
>QHYP01000043.1:25853-31733 GCA_003224195.1 Acidobacteriota bacterium
TCTCTCTCGTCCGTGGCCTGGACCCAGTCCGCTACCGCCCGGCCGATGATGTCGACGGACGCTCCGCGCGCGAATTGATAGAGCCGCGGCTGGGTCCGGCCGGGCTCGACGCGAAGATTTGTAGACACTTTGGTGCGGCCTCGGGCCTGCACCGGCATGCTCCGAGTCTTCGCCAGAAGCTGCGCGCTGCGCTGCCAGAGCGACGGCTCCATCAGCAAACGCCCATCCACCCATCCGACAGTGCCCGCGGCCGTGCGCACTCTGTAATTGTCGTTTCGCCGGCTGAGGACTTCCACCTTTTCCCCGTAGTGTAGGGTTGCCAGAGACTGCCGCACCTGCGCCACGCTGCTCCACAACATGACGCTCTGATCGCTCACGAAAGCTTCCCCGAGCGACTCATGCCGGGGACGAAAAATCCACGCGAGCAGCGCTACCAATGAAAGAAGGGGAATGGCTACGATCAGGCGGCGGCTCATGGTGCGTCCCCAACGCAGTCTTCGGGCCGGATCAGGCCATCGAACCCGTTGCGTATTCCCGCGACCCGCCAGCCGAATTCGTTGATGGCCGGGCGGACCACGCCTCGGATTACAGCGTTCAAGTCCGGAGCGTCACCATCGCCGTTGGCTATG
Organism: Acidobacteriota bacterium; assembly: GCA_003224195.1. Taxonomy (GTDB): domain Bacteria; phylum Acidobacteriota; class Terriglobia; order Acidiferrales; family UBA7541; genus Acidiferrum. The sequence goes on from QHYP01000043.1 coordinate 26,483, forward strand.
CCGACCGACTGAATTTTTCCCACTTGTCTGCTCGTGACCTTGTACTCCAAAAGATTTTACACGATTCCTCGAACGATTCCGTGCGACCTCGCGTTAAATCGTTTTCTGGTAGAATCCCCCGCATTCCTGCGCCGGCTTCTGCCGGAGGCGAGGAGAAATTTAGAGTGAAGAGCTTCGATTCGCTCCAGCCCCTGACGCTGCTCTTCTTGCGCGCGGTGCTCGCGCTCATTTTCATTACTTCGGGATATCCAAAACTGACGGGAACGGGCCCCATCGGACAGCAGTTTTTTGTGCAGCACGGCTTGCCCGGCGAGTTTGTCTACGTGGCCGGTGTGCTCGAAGTCTTTGGCGGCGCTCTTCTAGTTTTGGGACTCTTCACGCGCTGGGCGGCTCTCCTGTTGACGCTCGACATGGGCGTCGTAATTTGGAAGGTGCATCTGGCCAGTGGCTACCTCGCAGTACATGAATACGCCTACCCGCTGGTGCTTGCGGCAGCCTGCCTGGCTCTGGTCTCAATTGGGCCGGGGTTCATCTCGATGGACTACCCGCTCTTTGGCGGCGGCAAGTCCCGCCAGCCGCGGAATCACAATAAATAAGCGCGCGCAGACAAACCGCGCTTTCGGCCCACCCGGGTCTGGGGCAGACTCGTACTAGGGCAGGCGAGCCCCGTTTCCTGCTTCCGGCGTTCTCAGTCAGGTAGTTGCGGCGGTGGACGTTACCGAGGCGGCGGGCGGCGAAAGCGGCAGAACAATCCAGCAGATCAGGTAGGCAAGCCCGCCCGTTCCTCCCAGCAGGAATAAAAGCAGCCAGACGATGCGCACTATAGTCGGATCGAGATCAAAGTATTCCGCAATTCCAGCGCAAATGCCGGCGATTTTCTTGTCTGTGCTCGAACGCGTCAAGCGCCGGCGCGGCGCAGCAGCGGCCGCCGCCGAAGGATTCGCATCGGCCTGGCGGGCTCCGCAGTAATAACAGAATTTCGAATTTTGGGCGATTTCCTTTTGGCAGTTGGCACAGACCATCGCGTCACCCCCACAGTGGACGAGCTCTACCTACAGGTACGCAGGAGGCCCAGAAATAGTTCCATCTTGGCTCCAGCTCTAGTGCCGTTCCAACTCTTTCAGGCCCCGTACGAAGGTTTTGTTGCGCCGTTTCCTATGACTTCCCCTGGACTTCGTACGGGGCAGGCTATGGCGGCGTCACAGACTTCCTGCTCGGCCCGGACTGAATGCCAAGTAAAGATTCGTTCCAGATAGTTGGAACGGCACTAGTACTTCACAATGTCGTGCACCGCGGCAATAATATTTTCGGTCTGCGGTAGGATCACATCTTCCAATTTCGGGTGGTACGCGCAGAACGTATCCGTTGCGGCCACACGGCGCACCGGCGCATCCAATTCCTCGAAGAGATCATCGGCGATCCGCGCGGCAATCTCTGCCCCGTAGCCCCAGGACAGCATGTCCTCGTAAGCAACAATCACCCGGTTCGTCTTCCCCACGGTCGCTGCAATCGCCTCCCAATCGTAGGGTGAGAGCGTGCGCAGGTCAATGATCTCCACCGACACGCCTTCGCGCTCCAGTTGTGCCGCGGCCACTTCCGCGCGGTGCACCACCGCTCCGTACGTAATGATGCTGACGTCCGTCCCCGCCCTGACCAGCCGAGCTTTGCCAAACGGAATCGTAAAGTCCGGTCCAGGATATTCCGAGCGATTGTAAGGCTGCCGGTAGAGGTGCTTGTGCTCGAGAAACATCACGGGATCGTCGCAGCGAATCGCGGTGCGCAGCAAGCCGCAGACGTCGAGCGCGGTGGAAGGCATGACCACGCGCATTCCGGGTGTGTGCGTGAATATCACTTCTCCGCACTGGCTGTGATAGATGGCTCCGCCGGTCAGGTAACCGCCGATGGCGACCCGGATTACGGCGGGACACTTGAAACCACCGTTGGACCGCCACCGCAGCACGCTCAGCTCGTCGCGGAGCTGCATCATCGCCGGCCAGATGTAATCGAAGAACTGAATTTCTGGCACCGGCTTTAGCCCGCGTATGGCCATGCCAATGGCGCGGCCCACGATGTTGGCTTCCGCCAAGGGCGAATTGAACACGCGATCGCTGCCGAACTTTCGCTGGAGCCCGGCCGTAGCCTTGAAAACGCCCCCCTTGCCTTTTACTTCCTTGAGGTTTTCCTCGCGGCTGCAATCGGCCACGTCTTCCCCAAAAACGAGAATGCGTTCGTCGCGCGCCATCTCGTCGGTCAGCGTGACGCCGACCATCTCGACCATCGTCTTCGTTGGCCAATTGAACTTTGGTTCTGTCTCGAACGCCTTCGACGTCGGGTCCACGTCCTGGGAATAAACATGCAACCGGATGGAATCGGGCGATGGCGGCTCGGCGGCCAGGGCCTTGTCCGCGGCTTCGCGCACTTCGCGGTCTAACTCCGCTTCGATCGCCTCGAGCTCTTTCGCCTCGAGAATGTGTTCGCGCACGAGGAACAACCCGAATCGGGGGATTGGATCGCGATGCGCTTCCTTTTCGCGCTCCTCGGGCGTTTTATAGAGCTTCTCGTCGTCCGAGAGTGAGTGGGAATATGGGCGTGTGACGTGCGCGTGGACAAGAGCCGGTCCGCGCCTCTCTCGGCAATACTCGACAGCCGTTTTGCAAACCGCGTAACTCTCAAGCGGGTCGGTGCCGTCGCATTCCGCCACATGCAGGCCAGGGAAATCGCGCACGAGTCTCGAGATGCTGGCCCCGGCAGTCTGCACCTCGACGGGCACGGAAATGGCGTAACCGTTGTCTTCGATGAGATAGAGCAGCGGCAACGCCCTCAAACACGCCGTGTTCAGCGACTCCCAGAATTCGCCTTCGCTCGTCGCCCCGTCTCCGGAGGACACGCAGACGATCTCCTCCGGCTGAAAAGTCATGAATTGCCCGTGCGGCGCCTCCTTGGCTTGCGCGAGGGCCTTGGGATGTCGCTCGTAATAAAGCGTTGCCTCTGCTGCGCCGACCGCCTGAAGATATTGCGTACCGGTTGGTGAAGATTTGGAAACAATGTGCAGACGCGGCTGGCTCCAATGCGACGGCATCTGCCGGCCGCCGGACGCGGGGTCGTCCTTTGCGCCTACTGCCTGCAAAAGCATGTCGAGCGGCGTGACGCCCAGCAGCAGACAAAGTGCGCGGTCGCGGTAGTGCGGGAAGATCCAGTCCACGCCGGGGCGAAGAAGCAACCCCATCGCGGCCGTAACGGCCTCATGGCCGGCGCCGCTAATTTGGAAAAAGATTTTGTTCTGGCGTTTGAGCTGAATCTCCCGGTCGTCCAACCGGCGCGAAAGATACATCGCGCGGTAGAGCCGGATGAGAGAGTCTCGGTCGAGTCCGTGGTAATTCTGGCTGTCAAGCTTGACCGTCTTGACGCGCGTCTGTACCGCCATTCAGTTGACCTCGCTGGTTTGGAGTCCCAGTCCCCGTCCGCAGTCCGATTATATCGAATCTTCCGCAGAGGAAGTAATCCTCTCCTCCTAGCCGCGCAGTACCGGCGGTTCTATGGGTGTGTGTACCCTCCCGATGCGGTCCGGAAAACACCAAACATCTCAATCGAGCGCATCGAAACGCTCGGACGCGGATGCATGGTCAGTATCGCTCAGGCGGATGACCTTTGGCGCAGCCGCCCGAAAATGCTCGTCGTTCGGAATGCGCTCGATCCAGCGCTGCTCGGAGAGTTTTTCATGATCCGAAAAGTAGAGCCGCACGAGCAGCTTTACCGGACCCGCTGGGGAGCTTTCGGGCTGCGATTCCGATTTGGTTTCGGCCCTCGAATCGGCCCTTTCCGCAGCCTTCCCTTTAGCTTTTGCCTTGTCCTTACTTCCGCTCTTCCCCTTGCCCGCGGGTTTCTCCTCCGGAGCCTTGGCAGGAGTCTCGACGCCTGCGGCATCTCCGCGGTCGAACTTGTAGAGGAGTCTCTTATCCAGGCGGAAGGCCTGCTTCCAGCCCTCGAGTTTGTGACGCGCTTTCTGAGCCGACTCTTCGTTTGTGCCGAAATCGAAAGAAAGATAGGTCGCGGGCATGAACAAAGTGTGCGACGGCAAGCGTCAAAGCGTCAAGCGGAGTGCGCGATGTAGGCCGCGCTGAGTTTGCGCATCCGCCCGCCCATTCTTGTTGTATCATGCTGCGGAAGAGGTCCAAGGTCTTGCGTATCCAGAGGACGCGTCGCGCTATCCTCATTCGGGCAGCCTTTTGCACGCTCGCCGTAGCTTTGCTGTATGCCCCGTTCGCTGCGGCTGTGATTTCTGCACGCGCAGCGGCCTGCTGCACCTCCGGCCATTGTCCGATTCCGTTGCACCATCGCCATTCCTCTCTTGTCGTCCCGGCTTCTACCATGGATTGCGGGCACAATATGAGCTCCGCCGCCGAGTGCTCCCTGTCATGCTGTCATACTCCCGAGCGGGCGTTCCTTTTTCCGGTCGCGTTCCTCCTCCCTCGAGTGACGCCGCTTGCCACCCCCGCCAACGCTGTGCGCGCATCCCAGGCAGGCGAGATTTCCGAGCTTCCTCGAACGATTGAACCTCCTTCTCCCCCTCCTCGGTTGAGCACTTCGCTCGGCTAGCGCCACATCCATCGCAACTTTCTCAACCCTAGCCGCGACACGGGGGATCTGCTGGCGCGCCTCGCCCACACTTTTCCGGGGAGATGAATGTCCATGTTGACGAACTCTATCGGGCGAACTCGAATGCTTCTCTGCATTCTCTCTTTCCTGTGTTTCTCCTGGCTCGCTTCCGCGGTCCTCGCGAGCATTTTCGGCACGGTGCGCGGCATCGTCCATGACTCCCAGCATCACCCGATCGCCAGCGCCCACGTCGTGCTGCGCGCCCGGGCGTCCGACTGGCAGAAGGAAGCCACCACCGATGACGAGGGCCGCTTCCAGATCGATGCCGTTTCCGCCGGAGAATATACGATCCATATCACCCACGAAGGCTTCCGCAATTTTGACGGATCGCTCGCTGTCTCTGCTGATTCCGCGCCGCTCCTTCATTTCCCGCTGGAACTGGCCACGCTTACGCAGAGAATCGAAGTAAACGACGGCACGGATCTGGTGGATACAAGTTCCTCGACTTCTCAGACTACTCTGACGCGTGAAACTATCGAGGCAACTCCCGGCGCGACCCGCGCCAACAGCCTCGATTTCATCGCCAATTTCACGCCCGGCGCGTACATGGTGCATGACCAGCTTCACGTCCGCGGCGGTCATCAAGTTTCCTGGC
>QHYP01000005.1 GCA_003224195.1 Acidobacteriota bacterium
AGCGATGTGGCCGCGCTACTCGGCGTTGAGGCAGCGAGCGAGCCAAAGACGGCGCTGGAACGCGCAGTGCAGGTGTTCCTGGGCGGACAGGCGTCGCCGCAGACTGTCGAGACGCTGGAGAAACAGCTCGATAATCCGCAGGTTTTGCAGGCGCGGCTGGACGATCCGGTGAAACGCGTGGATCTCGGAGTGATTGCGGGGCTCGTGCTGGGCGCGCCCGAGTTTCAGCGAAGATAAGACAGTTGAAAGTTGGTATTTGGGGTTCGAAAGGCGCAGAAGGGAAGAGCCGGATATGAAGCACGAATGTCGTGAAGGCGTGCGCGGCCTGAGATTTTCGCGCAGATATTTCTTGAAGCAGGGCGGGATCGCTATGGTCGGCCTGAGCGCCATGCCGGCGTTTCTGCAGCGAGCCGTCGCGGCGACGCCCATGCCGAACAAGAAGCAGCTCGTGGTGCTTTTCCAGCGCGGCGCGGCCGACGGTTTGAACATCGTAGTGCCGTTCGGCGAGCCGAGCTACTACCGCATGCGCCCGAGCATCGCCATTCCCGAGCCGCGGCGCGGCGGGGGCGATGCGGCGGTCGATCTGGACGGATTCTTTGGCATTCATCCGAGCCTGGCGCCCGTCGGGCCGCTCTTCCAAAAGAATCAGCTCGCGATCGTGCACGCGGCGGGCTCGCCCGATCCGACACGCTCGCACTTCGACGCCCAGGATTTCATGGAGTCGGGGACGCCGGGCGTGAAGTCCACCGAAGACGGCTGGCTGAACCGGGCGATCGAAACAACACCCGAAGAAAACGCTTCGCCTTTCCGCGCGGTGGCGATGGGACCGAATCTGCCGCGAATGCTGCGAGGAGCGGCGCCGGCAATCGCTTTGCCGGACGTGCGCCAGTTCAAGGTTATGGCGCAGTCGCCCATTGTCGAGGGCGGATTTGAGGCCATGTACGCGCAGACGGTGGACCGGGCGCTGCGGGGCACGGGGACGGAGACGTTCGAAGCCATCGACATGCTGCGCAAGGCCGATCCGGGGAAATATCAGCCGGAAAACGGCGCGCAGTATCCAAACGGCCCTCTTGGGCGAAACCTCCAACAAGTTGGGCAGCTCATCAAGGCCGACATTGGAGTGGAAGTGCTGTTTATCGATTGTGGCGGCTGGGACAACCACGTGAATGAAGGCGGAGTGCAGGGACAGCTCTCGAATCTGTTGCGCGACCTGGGACAAACGCTTGCAGCGTTCCATCAGGACATGGGCGACCGGATGGAGAACCTCGTAGTGGTCACGATGTCGGAGTTCGGGCGCACGGCGCACGAGAATGGGAACCGCGGCACCGATCACGGGCACGCGAACTGCATGTTCGTGATGGGAGGACCGGTGAAGGGCGGACACGTGTACGGCAAGTGGCCCGGGCTGGAATCGCACCAGCTCAATGAGGGCCGCGACCTTGCGTTGACGACGGATTTTCGGTCGGTGCTGGGAGAAATCCTGGAGAACCACATCGGCGTGAAGGAGCTCAAGGCGGTTTTTCCGGGCTTCGACAACAATCCACGAAAATTCCCCGGACTGATCCGCGCGTGATTGCCGGCACGCGCAATCCGCACGGACAATACTCCATCCGCAACGCAACACTTGGAAATCGGTTCGCGCATTGGATTCTTCCCGGAACACTCCCACCCTCACCTCCAAAAACTCAGCGTTTGACAGAAGGCTCGCGAGTGGGTAGTTTTGCGCGTGCATACGATATTTGTGCGCGTGTGGCGCGGAGGTCAATTCATGGCGCAAGTCGCGAAGTCGCCGAAGGAATACGACGTTTGCATCATTGGGTCGGGTGCGGCCGGCGGGATGGCCGCGAAGGTTCTCACAGAAGGCGGGCTGAGTGTGGTCATGCTGGAGGCCGGGCCGCCGCTGAATCCCGAGAAAGATTACAAGATGCTGATGTGGCCGTACGATTTGCCGCATCGTGGCATCGGCGTTGGCGGAAAGCTACGCGGAGAGGTGATCAGCGAGTTTCTGGCGCCGAACGGGGCCTGGACGATCGAGGGCGAGCCGTACACTTCCGCGCCAGGGTCGGAATTCTGGTGGTTTCGCTCGCGGATCGTAGGCGGGCGGACGAATCACTGGGGAAGGATCGCGCTGCGATTTGCGCCCATCGATTTCCGGTCTCGTTCGCGAGACGGCCTGGGCGATGACTGGCCCATCACGTACGAAGACCTGGCGCCCTATTACGACAGGGTGGAAGCGTACATCGGCGTGTTCGGCACAAAGGAAAACATTTCCAGCGCGCCGGATGGGGTTTTCCTGCCGCCGCCGAAGCCGCGATGCAGCGATCTGGTAATCAAGCGCTCCTGCGACAGGCTTGGTATTCCGTGCGTGCCGGCGCGGATCGCGGTGCTGACCAAATCTCTGAACGGCCGGCTGCCGTGCCATTACTGCGGGCAATGCGGCCGCGGCTGCACCACCGCATCCAACTTCAGCTCGAGTCAGGTGCTGATTCCACCGGCGATGGACACGGGGCGGCTGACGCTCATCACGAATGCGATGGCGCGGGAACTCTTGTTGGGCAAGGACGGGAAGGTAAAGGCCGTCTCGTACGTTGACAAGACAACGCGAAGCGAGAAGCAAATCCACGCGCGGGCATTCGTTGTCGGCGCGAGCGCGTGCGAATCGGCGCGGCTTCTGCTCAATTCCAAATCTTCGGTTTTTCCGGACGGGTTGGCGAACTCCTCGGGATATGTCGGAAAGTGCCTGATGGACTCGGTCGGCAGCGACGGCTACGGCTACTTCCCGCAGATGCAGCAGATTCCGCCTCACAACCACGATGGCGTGGGCACTCTGCACATGTACGTCCCGTGGTGGAAGTATGACCGCAAGAATGATTTTCCGCGCGGGTATCACATCGAGCTCGGCGGCGGGCGGGGCATGCCTCATGTCGGGATGTTCGATGGGGTTTGCAACGAATACGAAGGATACGGTGCGGGTTTGAAGAAACTCTGCCGGTCAATGTACGGGACGTTCATCGGCTTGTCTGGACGCGGGGAGATGCTCCCGAACGACGACACCTACTGCGAGATCGATCCAACTACCGTCGATGAATGGGGGATTCCGGTGCTGAGGTTTCACTTCCGCTGGGGCGAGGCCGAAATCAAACAGGCGAAGGACATGCAGGAAACCTTCCGGGCGATTGTCGAGGCGGCGGGGGGCGAGTACCTCTCCCGGTCCGGCCCTGACGGGAAGTATCCCTACGGAATTCGAGAAGGCGGGAGGATCATTCACGAAGTGGGCGTGGCGCGAATGGGAGGCAACCCGAAAGCGTCGGTGCTGAACGGCTTCTGCCAGGCGCATGACGTAAAGAATCTGTTCGTTACCGACGGCGCGTGCCTTGTGACGAATCCCGACAAGAATCCGACGCTCACCATCATGGCGCTTACCTGGCGAGCGTCAGAGTACCTGCTGGATCAGGCGAAGAAAGGCGGCTTGTAGAGGCGGGTTCGAGGAAAGGGGAAAATGATGACGACGAGAGCGGTGACGCGGCGCGACATCCTGAAAACACTGGCGTTGGGGGCGGTGGGCGGTTCGGTACTGCAGGTGATTCCGGCGGAAGCGGCGGAATATGCGCACCAGATGGTGCACAAAGAAAAAGCCGCTTCGCCGGCCGGGAAATACAGCCCGAAATATTTTTCCGAGCAGCAATACCGGACGCTCAATACATTATGCGATGCGATTATCCCAAAGGATGAGCATTCGGGCGGCGCTGTGGAAGCAGGCGCGCCGGAGTTCATCGACTTGCTGACCAGCGAGAATGCGGAATTTCAGCGCAAGCTGGGCGGCGGGTTGCTCTGGCTCGATGGATTTTGCGTGGACCGGTATGAAAAGACGTTTCTTGAATGCTCCGCGGAACAGCAGAAAGAGGTGCTGGAGTTGATTGCTTACCGGAAGAATGGCGAAAAAGATCCGGCATTAGGCCAGGGTGTTGCGTTTTTCGCCCTGCTGCGAAGGATGACGTGCGACGGGTTTTATACCAGCAAGATCGGCATCGCCGATTTGCAGTACATCGGCAACACCACGCTGCGCGAATTTCCCGGCTGCCCGCCAGTGCCAGAGGCGTAGTCGCCCGCAGTCACATTCCATCAGGTCTTGATTGTTCCTGCTGCGGCGTCCCAGGTCACGCCGCCGCCGCGGAAATAGGATTCGTTGGCCATGTGGCAGGCCAGCGCAGCGTGATGGCCGAAAACAACGTCTTCGGTGACGGGCTGGCGGCTGCGCACGGCCTGGAAGAAAGTCCACAGGTGAGGCTTCAGCTCGTCCCAGGACGCGCCGCGATACGTAAAGCCCTCCAAAGCAGGCTCCTTGCCCGGAGCGGGATCGTGCTCCGCATGCCATTGCTTCAAATACGCTTCGTGGAGCGCGCGCGGGAAGCTGTGCGTGTAGTAGCTCGGATATTCATCCTGGCCGGTCTGCGGCGAGTACGTGATGGTGGTCTCGGTCACTTCCAAAATTCCTTTTGATCCCTGGAAGCGGTAGACCTCCGGCGTCTCGCACCCAAGATTCAGCCGCAGATAGACCGGCGCTTTTCCGTAATCAAAGAGAGTGGCATGCACGTCCGGCATGTTGCGGCCGTCGGGGAAGCGCAGGATTCCACCCAAGGCCATGGCGCGCTTGGGCGGCTCGTTCCAGCCGAGCATGTGCACCATGCCGCTGACCAGGTGCACGAGAAGATCGCCGGCGACGCCGGTGCCGTATTCTTTCCAACAGCGCCAGCGCGCGAAGATTTTCGCATCGAAGGCGCGCTTGGGCACATCGCCCTGCCAGGTGTCCCAATCGAGCGTCTGCGGAGAAGCGTCCGGCGGCGGAGGATATTCCCACGCGCCTGTGGGATCATTGCGGCCCAGGGAGCCTTCCACCAGCGTGACATCGCCGATGATCCGCTTTGCGAGAAGCTCTTTCGCCTTTGCGCAGATGACCGAGCTGACACGTTGCGAGCCGATTTGAATGATGCGGCCCGTCT
>QHYP01000006.1 GCA_003224195.1 Acidobacteriota bacterium
GGCGACTGGACAAGTACTGGCTGGCCGGCGACGATGGAAGGCGCGGTCCGCAGTGGCTATTTGGCCGCCGAGGCCATCCTACGCGAAGCCGGAACTCCGCAGACATTCTTGCGGCCGGACTTGCCGGTGGAAATTTGGGGCGGGAATTTATTCGGGAAAGGCGTCCGACGCTGAAGAAGCTCGAGAAAAAATGTCCAAGCCGCCGAAAGGTGCCGTCTTGGTTCTCGCAGGCGCGCGAAAGGGAGCATTTATTTTTCGAAGCGATGCGCAGCGAAAGATATGGATGTTAGAAGGCTGGCATTTCGCCGCTAGTCACGCTCATTCTTGCTCGACCCGCACACGGGGAGGTCGAGGCGATTGTGGTCTAATGAAGCTGAACAGCGCTCTCGAACATACCCAGCCGAGTCTCGGCCGTGGTCAGCAATGCGCACTCGGCGTCAAGGGCTTCGTATTCGGCGCGATGCCGCCGCCGAAACGCCTCATAGGCTTCACGGCTGGACCAGAAGTCGAGCGTCACGTAGGAGCGCTCCGCCGCCGTGTCGCGGAGAAGCCGCGTCCCGCGGTATTCGGGGTCCCGGCGAAAGAAAACTGCCCAGTTGCCTTCGGGGCTATAGACTGTTTCAAAGCGCTCTTTGCAGTCCGGCTTGACTTCGAATTCCCAAAGGATTACAAACATAGATGTCCCATCTCCTGCTCTCGGACGTTCGCCATCCCCGCCGTAATTAAAAAGGACAAGCGCGCGAGCCGAGTGTAGCAATCCGGTCGGACTAAGGTCACGAAGCAAAGCGCGAGCCCTCGCGCAATTATGCGTAGTGGATGCGCCCGTTCACCCGAATGGCGTAGCTTGGAGGTAAGTGTGGATCGAGATCGCAAATATAGACATCGAGGCTATCGAGAGGCGGAGAGCCAGGAAAAGAAACCTGACCGCAAGCCCGAGTCCCGCCCGAAACAAGAGCAATTCGGCCCGCGCACGCCGCGCATGGTGGGAACCGTTACGCGCGCGCGGTGCTCGAATTGCGGCGCCGTCCTAGCACCCGGCTTTGATCCGAACGGGCCGTGCCCGCGCTGCAAATTCGAGCTGCACTGCTGCAAGCAATGCCGTTTCTTCGATACCGGAGCCCAATTCGAGTGCACGCAGCCGATCCCGGAACGCATCTCCCCCAAAGATGCAAAGAACAACTGCAAGTTCTACGAGTTTCGCATGACTGTCGAGAAGGACACAGCCCCAACCTCCTACCAGACGGCTGCGGCTCCCGGTCCAACGGTCCCGCCTGGTCGGCCGAACGACGCGCGCAAGGCCTTCGAGGACCTGTTCAAGAAGTAAGGCGAGTTCTTTCCGTTCCGGAAGAAATTCAGGCGGAAGGTTTCTCCGGGACCGGTTGCACGGCCATAAAATCTTCCTCGAATCGCACGGCATAGGATTCCAACAGCTCTTTCACTTGATCGGCTGTCTTCGCTTTCACGACAAACCCTGCGTGGTGATGCTTCGGAATGCGGAGCACGATTTCCGGATCGTTATATGCCGAGGTGTCCGGGTGCTCTTGGCGTGCCAGAGACAGGATCACGCCGGCGTATTCAATGCGCGGACGAGGGGGCTCGTAAGGTTTCTTGCCACCCGCGACTTCGATCCGCGCCCACTCCCGCCACAGATTGATCCCGCTGGCAGCCTCTACCATATCGGCGATGTACGCCCCGCCGACGCGCGCGGCGATCTCAATGAAATACAAGTTGCCATGGTCATGCGACTTCAGGAACTCGGCGTGCGTTACTCCCCGCACGAAGCCCAGCGCCTTGATGAGCTTGCGATTCAAGTGCAGAAGTTGTTTGGCAGGCTCCGAAGCGCGCGCTATGGAGTGGGAAGTGAAAACGCCGCCTTCATGGGCAACCTCGAATGGTGGCTTGCCGTAGGCGTGTGCCGCGGTGAAGACGACTTTCCGCTCGGAGACGATGCTGTCCACGTGAAAGACGTCGCCGGGAAGAAACCTTTCCAGCAGATAAAAGGATTGCTTGTCCCCGAGCCGGTCGAGCCACGGCCAGAGCTCGTCTGCCGCATGAATCTTCTTCATCCCGATGCCGGACGCTTGCGAACGCGGCTTCAGCAGCCACGGCGGCGCAACGCGAGCCATATATTCTCTGAGCGCGTCGTAATTCAGAACGTGAGCGAAGTCCGGCACAGGGATGCCTTCTTCCTGGGCGCGCATGCGCATGGCGAGCTTGTCGCGAAAATAGCGCGAAGTCGTCAAACCCATGCCGGGAATGCGCAGATGCTCGCGCAGCGCGGAGACGTTCTCAACATCGAACTCATCGAGCGCCACGATGCGGTCGATCCGCTGCGTGCGCGCCGCGCAACTCACCGCATGAATCAATTGCTCGAGCCGCAGCTCCTCCGGCATGTAGAAGAATTCATCGATGGATTCCCTGGGCCAGTTGGCATTTCGCAGTTTTTCGGCAGTCAACAAGAGCACTCGGCAGCCTTGATCCTTGCAGGCACGGAGAAATTCCTGGCCTTTCTCGTACGAGCTGACGCAGAGAATTGTGCGTGGATGCTCTTCGTACACGGCGTGCTCCGCGTGCCATTGTGCGGTCGATTTGCGCCTCTCCAGACGGAGGGGGAGTGATTATACTGTGGCCTTTGTGGCCGGGAAGAGATATCTCAGGAACGGGCCGACGCGGCGCGCCCACGCTTCTTCGTCGTGCGTGCCGCCAGGCACTTCTTCGTAGTGGAGTTCGCGTCCGGGTATCCAGCCTTTGGCCATCAGAACATCGCGGAATGCCCTGACGTCCTGCACGACGCGCGCCCCTTCCTGCGTGCCGATGTCCAGCCACACGCGTGGCCGCACGGGAAACTTTTCTTTCCGCGCGAATTCATGAATCCAACGGCCGCCCCACCAAACCGAAGGCGAGAGAGCCGCGATTTTGCCAAACACCTCGGGATACCGCAGGCCAAGATAGAGACTCACCAGTCCGCCGAGCGAGGAGCCACCCAGCCCCGTGTTATGGGCGCCGGGGAGCGTTCGATACTCGGACTCGAGGAAGGGCCTCAGTTCTGCCAGAAGGAACCGGCCGTAACGCTCGGCTTTTCCGCCGCCGAGCTTCTTGCTCGGCGTTGGCGTGTATTCCTGCGCGCGTTTCTCGTCGGCGTGGTTGATGCCGACGATGATCAGAGGCTGAATCATTCCTGCGGCAATCAATTCATTGGCGGTTTCAGCGACATGCCAGTATTTCCCGCGGATGAAAGACGTCGCACCATCAAAGAGGTTTTGGCCGTCTTGCAGGTAGAGGATCGGGAACCGGCGCTGAGGTTCTTCATCGTAATTCGGTGGAAGGTAGACCGTGATGTCGCGCCTGCGGCGGAGGATCCGCGAAGGGAAATTCGGATGTTTCCGCAATGTCGCGCTCGACAAAGCAGTCGCCGAGCAGGGAGTCTGGTCAGAATGAGACGAACTGTAGTCCTCGTTCAGTGTTTGCTCGCTCCTGCCTGGCGAATTCAACCGAATGAATTCGTTTGGTATTCTCTCAGCATATCAAATGTCCTTCGCAGTTGCCTCGGGCGATCGATCGCAAGTTGCCGTTGCTGTAGCAATTCAACTTGATTTCGGCTCGGAAGCGGGTCCAAGAGGGAAGAGCGTCGGCTCGGCGGGGGCCTCGCTGGCAATTTCATCGAGCTGCGGATAATGCTGGCGCAGAGGCTCAGGCACCTTCACTTTTTCTCCTTTGAGCAGGCTAATAAGCTGCAGCGCATTGACAACGGCTTTGCCCTGATAGTGATTGTTCGTCACAACGAACACGTCGCGCGCGCGTTCCGTGACTTTGCGAATGCGGCTGGCCCAGGGCTCGAGCTCTTCCTGTCTGTAAAGGTAGTTGTAGCGTTCGTAGCCAGGAACCGCCGGGTCGTCGTTGAACCAGGTGTCGTAGCGCCGCCCGTGCAATCGGACGTAGCTGATCGGCGAAGTGACCTCCTCGGAGGGCTCAAGGGAACGGCCGATGACCGGCTGGTCGATGTTGCAGAAGCCGACGTTGAACTCGCGCATCACGTTGAAAAAATCCTGAGCGTTCCAAGAGGCGTGGCGGACTTCCACGACGAGGGGATAGTCCGCGAAGCGCTTCAGCAGCGCCGTGAGGCGGGCCATCGTTTCCGAGCTGCGGTGAAATGAGAGCGGGAACTGCAGCAGTACCGCACCCAGCTTGTCCGCGCGGCGCAACTCATCGAATCCGGCGCGGACGGCGCGCTCGTCTTCCACCGATGCCGTGGGTTCGTGCGTGAACTTCTGCCACAGCTTTGCGGTGAACAGGAAACGTGGATTGTGTGCGACGCGACTGACCCATTGCGCGGCATGTTCCGGCCGGATGGGCTGGTAGAACGACGTATTGATTTCGATGGTGTCAAAGTATGCAGCAAGATAAGCAGCTTCGTGGAAACCGGCGGGGCGCCGCGCGGGATAGACGTATCCGGCCCAATCCGGATACGACCAGCCGGCCGGACCGATGCGCACGCACATGGAATCGGCGGGGGCAAGTGCCCGCGGCGGTGCGGCATTCGGCTTGCGTAGCACTCTGCGTGCCATAAGAGTCGTACACTTTGGGCCGCCTCAGCGTAGGGGCCGCGACCCATTCTGTCAATCTGAAGGAAATCGGGCCAAAAGTTGCTGCACGGGCTGCATCGAATTGCCAGACGCACCCCACCCTGCTATGCTGCGCTCATGATGCGGTGCACGCCGTTAAAAGTGTCCC
>QHYP01000007.1 GCA_003224195.1 Acidobacteriota bacterium
AACTGCACGGCGCATTCGCCAAAAACCCGCGAACGGAAGAACAGTCCCTGTCGCTGAACCTGTCGTTGCCTACGGGGACGCTTCACGTGACCGGCACGGGCAGCGATGTGCGCTCGAGCTGCAAACAAGCGTTTAGCGAACTGGAATCCAAGGTGAAAAAGCATCAGTCCCGCTTGCGAAAAGACTACGAGTGGAAGCGCAAGCGGCCGCGGATCCGCGCCGAAGCCGCAGTTTAATCGTCAATAGTTGATCGCCGGATTTGGATAAGGAACACCACCGCTTCATTGCGGCAGTTCGCGCGCCCCGGTTACAATGAAGTCTTGTTGTTCCAGGGGCGTAGCTCAGCG
>QHYP01000008.1 GCA_003224195.1 Acidobacteriota bacterium
CCAGTGTTCGTGATCGCATTCGAGATCGTGGAATTGATAATCCGCCCATAGTAAATCCCATAGCCACCGCGGACCACGGACTTGCCCCGGCCGGTCAGGTCCCACGCAAATCCTGCGCGCGGGCCGAGGTTGTTCTTGTCGCTGGGGAACCCAGACGTTGCGGGCAACAGAGTGTTGGGAATCTGCGGATCGGGCAGTTTTTCGTAGTCCCAGCGCAAGCCCAGGTTGAGTGTGAGACGCGGCAAGATGCGCCAGTCATCTTGCGCAAACAATCCATAGTCGAGAGTTGTGAACTCAAAAGCCGTAGGCCCAAAGCCCTGGTTGAAGTTGGAGTAGCACGGAACGGGAACGGGGGTGCCGCCAGGGGCAGTAGTGGTGCAGGCCGGCTGTGGGAAATTGTTGACAGCGGCCACGTAATCGCTGATGAAATCCACCCGTTTGCTGTAGGTGTATGCGCCGCTTTCCTGAAATAGATTGTCATTCAGGTCGTGGAAGCGAATGATATCGGCTCCAAATTTGAAAAGGTGCTTCCCACGGCTGATGGAAAATGTGTCAGCCAACTCATAACTGTGCTCGTCCGGGAAGGCCCGGCGGTCCAGGAAGTTCGGCTTGCCGAACACGATCCCCGCACTCCCGCTTATCGTGATTTGGGGAGAGATTCCCTTGAAGGAGACAGGTTCCCCTGCGATGGGCCCTTGTGTGTTTTCAAATTCGAAATCCCTGCCGTATTGGAAGCGGAACTCGTTGATCATCGTCGGCGTGAGCGTGGATACGAGTCGGGCGATGGCCGTATCGTCCTTCACAAAGTCGTTCCCGAAGCTCTCTTGACCACGAAAGACAACACCGCCGGTCTGGATCCCCGCAGGAGAAGACCAGCGCATACGGTTGTATTCCAGAGAGAGATGGTGCTTGGCGTCAATATTCCAGTCGATCTTCGGGAAGAGCAGAAGTTGGTCACCCGTTCGTGGAACGACACCAGTCAGGCTTTGGAGAAACCCCAGCGCTTGATCTGTCTGTGCCTGCGTAATCCCGCGGCAGAACAGGGTCTGCCCCTCGGTCAGCGTTGCAGGTGGAAGCGGTGTGCAGGTCGTCGGAGCAGCGACGGTGATCGGCGCAAAGAAGGCGGCAGGGCTGCTCGCATTCGCCACCCCAGGAAAGTTACGTTTTTGCTGGTCCGCGTTGAAGAAGAAGAACAGCTTATCCTTTATGATTGGCCCCCCAATGTTCCCTCCAAACTGATGGCGCTTGTCCTCCGGCTTCACGGGGATCGGAGTTGACGGAGCGGGCGGGCGCGGCACGATCGTCTGAAATGGATTGAACGCCCCAAAATCGCTGCTCCGGTAGAACCAGAACGCTTCGCCGTGCATCCGATTCGTTCCGGACTTGGTCACGGCGTTGACCACGCCTCCTGCCGACCTGCCGTACTCGGCAGAATAATTCGATGTGTTTACCTGGAATTCTCGGATCGAGGACTCACTGATTGAATAACTGATGCGCGTCCTCCCCTTCTCCTCAGCGAAGAAGGCTTGGTTGTTGTCGCCACCATCTACCGTATTGTTGTTCAGGAGCCCTGAAACTCCACGGAAGCTCACGAGGCCAAAACCACCGTCAGGAACCGCGCCGGGCGTACCCAACGCAAAAGTGGACCACCTGCGTCCGTTAATCGGCAGATTGTTGATCGAAATGTCGTTGATGTTGGAGGTCAGATCTGCCCGATCGGTCGTGATGACAGGTGCCTCAGCCGTAGCCACAACTGTCTCTGTCTGGGCTTTGACATTGAGCGTAGCGTCGATGCCAGTGACGCGTCCGACTTCGACCGTAATGCTCGTCGCTTTGAAACCGGCAAAGCCGGTTGCGGTGATCTCTATCGAGAATGTTCCCGGCTGAAGGTGGATAATCAAGAAGCGGCCGCTGCCATCGGTCGTTCCCGCGGAACTACTGCCGGTCCCCAGATTCTTTGCCGCGACACTAGCATTCGGCACCACGGCGCCGCTCTGATCAGTTACCGTGCCGCCGACGGCGCCATCGGTGGTGGACTGCGCTTGGCTATCCCTTGTTGGTGGAAGAATTCCAAACACTGCTAGTAAAATGGCAAGAAAGCGAACACCGCTGGCTATCCTCTTCATCGAGGAGCCTCCTTCCACACGTAGTCTTTCAGCATCAAGTGCATCGCTTGCCAGAATCAGGGGTCCATCGGCAGGCTTCTGCGGTCCGGCACGAAGCCGTTTTTTTGAACCTGATGCTTATTGCCTCTGCCACCCCGGCAAATCATTGCATGGGCCATCTTTCTAGCACATGAAAGTGTCAAGAGCAACCGATGACACCCCACGCCGGTGGAAGATTTCAGGACGACGAAAGGACCGCCGTTTCAATTTGAAGGGGAACGCTTGTCGCGCTGCTGCTCCTGCGCTAGAGTGGCCCGTTCCTTCATCGTGCCGCGGAGATTGCAGCCGTGAGAGCCAAGTCACATTTTTCCAGGAAACCCGGAGAATCGGTTCGCGTATTGTTGCGCCGCAATCAGATTCAGCGCCGCATCGCGGCCATGGCGCGGGAAATCGCGCGGGATTTCGCCGGCGAGCCCGTTCATTTCGTTGGTGTTTTGAAGGGCGCTGTGTTCTTCCTCGCCGACCTGGCGCGCCAATATCCCGGAGAAGTCTCTATGGATTTCATCGCCGTCTCAAGCTACGGCGAAAAGACACAGAGCTCGGGCCAGGTCCGTCTAACGAAGGACCTCGACACGAGCATCGAGGGCAAGAACGTGCTCGTGGTCGAAGACATTCTCGATACCGGCCTCACGCTTCAGTACCTCCTGCGCATTCTCGAGCAGCGCCGTCCGAAGAGCCTCCGCGTCGCCGTTTTGCTCGACAAGCCCGATCGCCGTCAGGCGCCGGTGCGAGCGGACTACGTGGGCTTCGCCATCCCCAACGAATTTGTGGTCGGGTATGGCCTCGACTACGCCGAGCGATACCGCAATTTCCCTCACGTCGGCGTGCTCGCCTTCTCCAAATCGGGAAAGCGAGAAAAGCCGGAGGCTTAACTTCAGCTATCCCAGCTCGCGGGAATTCTTCACGTTGCAGTCCATTGTTTTACAGGGGGCAGAAAGAGCCTGCCTCGGCTCGCCTGCTATACTATTGCACTCAATGAATCCGACAGACGATCAAGGGCAGAGCGTCCAGACGGCTCCGGAACTTCAGGTCCCTGCCGAGATCCTTCCCACCTTGGTGGAAATCGGCGAAGAGGTGAACGCATCGCTGGATCTCGACGAGGTCCTCGCGCGCGCGGCGGCGCTCGTCAAGCGCATCATCGATTACGAGATTTTCGGCGTGCTCATGGTCGAAACCTCCGGAGGTTATCTGAAGCACCGGTTCGCCATCGGCTATCCGCGCGATCTGGCGGAAAACCTGCGCATCCCGCTGGGACAGGGAATCACCGGCACGGCTGCGGCCACCGGCCACCCGGTTCGCGTCAGCGACACCTCGAAAGATCCACGCTACATCAATGCCATTGACAGCGTGCGCTCTGAGCTGGCTGTTCCGCTGATGATCAGCGGCAAATGCATCGGCGTGCTCGATATTCAGAGCCGCCACCTGGACTATTTCACCCGCGACCAGCAAAGCGTCCTCACCCTGCTGGCCAGCCGCCTCGCCGTGGCCATCGAAAACGCGCGCTTGTTCGAGCGCGTGCGCGCGCAGGCCGATACGCTGCTTCTGCTCAACGAAGTCAGCCGCGAAATGAGCTCCATCCTTGACGTCGAGGAGCTCCTTCGCCGCGCCGCCGAGCTGACCAAGCGCGTTATCGATTATCAGATCCTCAGCCTCATGCTCTATGACGACGAGTTGAAGGTTTTCCGCCACCGTCTTGACGTCAAGCACGGCCATCACGTGCAAGGCAAGCTTCGCTCGGCGCCGACCGAGGGCATCGTCGGCGCGGCCGCCACGCTACGCGAGCCTGTGCTCGTCCCCGATGTCACGGCCGACCCGCGCTACATCCCGGTGAATCCGGAGACGCGCTCCGAGCTTGCCATCCCGATGATGCACAAGGGCCGCGTCATCGGCGTCCTCGATCTGGAAAGCCCGCAGCTCAATTATTTCACCGGCGACCACGTGCAAACGCTTTCGATCCTTGCCGCTAATCTCGCGGTGTCGCTGGAGAACGCCCGCCTCTACGAGCAGGTGGCGCGCGACGAGGCCCGCCTTGAGCGCGACCTGCAGGCGGCCAAACGCATTCAAGGTGCGCTCTTTCGTTCCATACCGAGTGAGGATTACGGCATGGACATGGCCGCGCGGTACGTTTCGGCGCGCGCAGTGGGTGGCGATCTCTACGAATTTCTGCGCTACGGCCCGCAACAACTTGGCGTCGCTTTGGGCGACGTCAGCGGCAAGGGCACGGCAGCGGCGCTGTATGGGTCCGTAGCCATCGGCATCTTGCGCAGCCTTGCGCCGCAAAAACTCCAGCCCGCCGAATTGCTCCGCCAACTGAATGAAGTTGTAGGCGAGCGCCGCATCGAAGGGCGCTTCATGACCATGTGCTTTGCCACGTGGCAAAAAGGGAAGCGAAAACTCCGCGTCGCCAATGCGGGCCAATCGCAGCCCCTGCTGTATAAAAATGCCCACTGCGAAAAAATTCGCCTGACGGGCTTTCCGATAGGCATTTTCGATGAAGTCCGCTACGAAGAATGGAGCGTCACGCTCGAGCCGAGTGACATTCTCGTGTTCCATTCGGACGGCTTGTCCGAGACCGCCAGCCCCGACAACCAATTCTTCGGAACCGAACGGCTGCGCAAGCTGGTCGAAGAGCACGCCCAACTTGCTGCCGGCGAACTCGCCGACCTGCTCCTGCGCGAAGTCGAATGGTTTTCGCAGAGCGCGCCGCTGGCGGACGATCGCACGCTCGTCGTGCTGAAAGTACGATGAGCAGCCGCAACGCGAATTTTTCCCGCAAGCTGCGTTATGTGGATCCGGCGGCGTTCACGCCCCAATTTGCCTGGCGCCGCGCGAAAGATTCTGCATCGGGCGCGGCCGTATTCTGCGAAAGCCTGCCGCTCGCCCGCATCGCGGAGCAGGCCGGGACTCCTGCTTACGTTTATAGCAGGTCGGCCATTGAAGCCACCTTTCGAGAACTCGACCGCAGCCTCGCGCGGCTGCCGCACACAATCTGTTATGCCGTAAAGGCCAACGGCAATCTCTCTATTCTGCGGTTGCTTGCCGGACTTGGCAGCGGCTTCGACATCGTGTCCGGCGGGGAGCTGGAGCGACTCCGAACAGCCGGCGTGCCCGGAGATCGAATCGTTTTCTCCGGCGTGGGCAAGACGCGCGAGGAGATCCGAGAAGCGCTCCAATATCCTTCTCGGTACAGAGACGCAGGTCGCGGCATCCTGCTCTTCAACATCGAATCGGAAGCCGAACTCGTAATGCTAACGGAGGAAGCCGCCCGCAACGCGAGACACCAGGAAGACGCACCCTCCGTGGCCGTCCGCATCAATCCGGACGTGCAGGCCGGCGGCCACCCGCACATCTCGACCGGCCGTCGTGAGCACAAGTTCGGCCTCGATTGGCCGGCGGCGCGCCGGCTTTATCTCGCCCATCGCGATTCCCGCTGGGTTCGCTGGCAAGGCATCAGCGCGCACATCGGCTCGCAGGTGCTCTCGCTCGAGCCCTTCCGCCGCGCGCTGCGCCGCCTCGCGAGCCATTTCTTGGAATTGCGCGGCGCCGGCATCGCGTTGCGCTATTTCGATTTCGGCGGCGGGCTCGGCGTGCGCTACACGGACCAGCAGCCACCTTCCCGCGCCGCGTACGCCCGAATGGTGCGCGGGATTGTTGAGCCGCTCGGGTGCCATCTCCTGCTCGAGCCGGGGCGCTCGATCATCGCGCAGGCCGGAGTCCTGCTTACCCGCGTTCTGTACACGAAGGAGAACCGCGGAAGGGCATTCGTCGTTGTGGATGCCGGCATGAACGACCTGATGCGCCCATCGCTCTACGCCGCTGTGCATCCGATCACGCCTGTCACGCGCGCCAGGGCTGCAAACAATCCTGCGGCGCCTCGGCGCGTGGACATCGTCGGGCCAGTGTGCGAAACGGGCGACTGCTTTCTCCACGATTGGCCGTTGCCGCCCGTTGCGCCCGGAGATGTTCTCGCCATCTGGTGCGTCGGCGCCTACGGTATGTCGCTCTCCTCTAATTACAATGCGCGCCCGCGCGCGGTGGAAGTTCTCGTGGAAGGGAATCGCTGCCGGGTCATCCGCCCCCGTGAAACGCTCGCCGAGCTGATGCGAAACGAGCTGTTCCCGCCCCCGGACGGCAGGTCACTGAAAACCGATCGCTGAGCTCTGCTCTTCAGGATTCACCCCACTTCAATTTGTTGCGGAGAATCTCGAAATAGGATTTCCGCGGCGGCGTGATCAGCTTCAAATGGACGTCCGCTCTCCTCACGCGCACGCAGTCGCCCGAGTTCATCTCGATGCCGGTTTGCCCGTCAATCGTCAGGTATACCGCCTCGCTTTCTCCCTTCACTGTCACGTCCACGCGCGAAGAATCGCGCACGACGACGGGCCTGTCGGTTAAGGTATGGGGACAGATCGGTGTGATCAGAAACGACTCGACCGCAGGATGCACGATCGGTCCTCCCGCGGAAAGCGAATATGCAGTCGAGCCGGTCGGCGTCGCCACGATGAGCCCATCGGCGCGATAGCGGCATACGAAGTCTCCATCGATCGCCAGCTCCAGCTCGATCATGCGCGCCAGCGCCCCTTTATTGATCACCGCGTCGTTCAACGCGAGCTGTTCTTCCTCCACCTTTCCGCCGCGCTGATAGTCCACGCGCAAGAGGACGCGCTCGCTCGTCGCGTGCCGCCCGGCCAGCGTTTCCTCGAGCGCTGGATAGAGTTCCTCCCGCGTGAAGCTGGTCAGAAATCCCAGGCTGCCCATGTTGATCGGCAGGATTGGGATGCCGCGTGGCGCAGCCGTGCGCGCGGCCGCCAACAGCGTGCCGTCTCCGCCCAAAACGAGCAAAAGCTGCGCCTCTTTGGCCAGCTGCTCCCGCGAACGCACACGCTCCGGCTTCCGGAGGCAGCTTGCCGTCTCCTCATCGTAAATTGCCTGCACTCCCCGCTCTGCGAGCCACTTCAGCAAGTCGGGCACAACCATCGCCAGGACTTCGCGGCGGGGGCGGGAGATAATGCCGATGGTCTTGAACATAGTTTCAGAGTCAGGTCGCGCGCGATTCTACTCCACTGGTTTGCGCCGTGCGTGCAGAAAAAACTCCTGATTGCCTTCGGCGCCCGTCAATCGGCTCGGAAGCACGCCGCAATCCTCCAGCCCGATGTGTTTTGCGGCTTGGCGAACGCGTGCGATGGCTTTATCGTGGAGTCCCGGCTCGCGCACGATCCCCCCGGAGCCGACCTCCCCACGATCGAGTTCGAACTGTGGTTTCACCAGAATCAGCAGGTCGGCGCCCGGTCGCGCGGCCGCCGCCACAGGACCTAAAACCTTCGCTGTAGAAATGAATGAGACGTCCACGACCACGAGATCGATGGGCCCCGGAATGTCCGCTGGTGTGAGCTCGCGCGCGTTTTTCTCGATGCGGATCACGCGCGGGTCCTGCTGCAGTTTCCACGCCAGCTGGTTCGTTGTGACGTCCACGGCGTACACGCGTGCGGCGCCGCGCTGGAGCAGGCAATCCGTGAAACCTCCCGTCGAGGCGCCGACGTCCAGGCAAACACGGCCCGCCGGATCGATCCCAAACTCCTCGAGCGCGCTTTCCAGCTTCAATCCGCCACGGCTTGCGTATTTCTGCAGCCGCGAATGGACTTGAATCCCAGCGTTTTGTGCAACCAGTTGTCCCGCCTTCTCCGCGCGCGTCCCGTTAATTTGCACCTCGCCCGCAAGGATCATGGCCTGCGCTTTTTGTCGTGATTCGGCAAGCCCGTGCTCGACGAGCAAAAGATCGAGCCGCTTCCGG
>QHYP01000009.1 GCA_003224195.1 Acidobacteriota bacterium
GCTGCCAATTCCAAGCATCCGCTCATCGTCAACATCCACGGCGGCCCGCACGGCCAGAACGGCCCGGCCTTCAGCTTTCGGGATCAGGTCTTCGCCGCCCGCGGCTGGGCCGTGCTCCACGTGAACTTCCGCGGCTCGACCGGCTACGGACAAAAATTCGCGGACGCCGTCTTCGGCGATCAGAATGGTAACGAGGGTCAGGACGTGCTGTACGGCGTCAGCGCTGCGCTCCGCCGCTATCTGTGGATCGACCGCGAGCGTTTGGGCATCGAAGGAGTCAGCTATGGCGGCCAGCTCACCGATTGGCTCATCACGCAGACCAACGAGTTCAAAGCCGCTGTGCCCATCGCCGGAATCGCCAATCTCGTCAGCTACAACTACATGACCTACTACAACCAGTACGAAGAGATGGAATTCGGCCAGTTCCTCCATCAGGGCAATCTGATGGACGTTGCCTGGGAGCGCTCCGCGCTCAAGCACGTCGCCGCGGTCCACACCCCCACCATGCTCATGCACGGTGAGAACGACAACGATGTGCCCATCGCCGAAGCCGAGCAGTTCTATATCGCGCTCAAGGACGTTGGTGTGGACACGATTTTCGTCCGCTACCCGCGCGAGGGCCACGGTCTTGCCGAGGTCAAACATGGCATCGACTCCATCGACCGCAGCATCGCCTGGTACGAAAAGCATTTTCCGCGGCCGGGAACTGAAGGCGTGACAAATACGCAGCCCTGAAGCAATGGGCCACTCTCACGAATTTCCTTGGCTCGCGACGAAATCGCATTCTGCTTTGCATGGCACCGCGTTGCGGGCCTCGTAACCGTGCCGGCCGCACCGGGGCCGCTCACTTCCTCGGCGGTCCAGCCGCACTGCTGGTGTCGAGGCTTCAACAGTGGTAGGCTTCCTGCTTGAATGCAGTAGGGGAGGTGCGAGCCTGGCCGCTGCCGCCGACACTCTTCGCTCTTTCTCCGGCGTGGAAGCTCGTCGCAGCACACGCATCGAATATCCTGTTCCTCTGATTGTTTCCGGCCAAAACAGTCTTGGTGAGCCGTTTCAGGAAAGAACCTCCGCCCTCAGTTTCAATCTGCACGGTTGCCGCTATCCTTCGCGGCATGATTTTCGTGTCGGAACATGGGTCGCGCTCCAAGTCGCGGAAATCGCTAGCGGACCGAAATCGCCCCTGGTGCGTGCCTTGGTGCGTTCCATCCACGCGCCGCGGAGTCCGCGCGAGCTCTCTCAAGTCGGTGTCGAACTGGAGATCCCCGCGAATGTCTGGGGCATTTCCTCTCCGCCGGAAGACTGGCTCCGGGCAATCGGAGGCACGATTTCGATGTCGGCCGCGGCAACCGCCGTTGCGCCTGCGCGCGAGCCGATCCCCATCGACTCGGCTCCCGCTCCTGCCCAAACCCCGCCGGAAGAAGAAAGCGTCCAGTCCGTGCCGGCCCCTCCTCCGCCCCCAGAAACCCCAAAGCAGGACACGGAGAACGCGGCCGCGGCCGCCAAACCGGCGCGCGTCGTTATCACGCCGGACCAACTCGTCCAGGCCCTCCGGGAAAAACTCCTGCAAGCCGCTGAGAAGGCGGTGGAGACGGCTCTGGCAAGCCAGCTCGACGAGGCGGTGCGGAGAACCCTCAGCACCATCGATGACATTCGCCGGACGAGCATGGAGCAGGTGGAACAGTTCTCTGCGTGGCAGCGGGAAGCCCTGGCGCATCTCCCCGGCGAACAGAATCTCAAAGTATTTGATGCGCGCCTTGCCGAAGCGCAAAGCCGATCCGAAGAACAACTCGCGCTGTTTCGCGGCCGGGCCGAAGAGATGGCTCAGCGCCTGGAGAAAATCGCTTCCGAAGCGCGCCGCGACCTGGCGGAAACGCGCAAGCTCGTTGAAAGGATCACCCGCGAATTCGAGCCGCAGATTCGCGCCCGTCTCGACGAATCCGTCGCCCGCGCCGCGGACGAATTCGACGCTGCCGCCGCCCGCGTATCCGACCGGCAGCTCGTGCGCTTGATGGAGGACGCCCAGATGACGACGCGGGAGCTTTCTTCCCAATTGGAAGCTCGCGGCACCGAGGCGCGCTCGCATTTGCTCAGCGGCGCAAATGACACCCTCGACGAATTCCGCCGGCAACTGAACGTGCACGCCGAGTTGGCCATCTCAGAAGTCAACCAGCGCGCGACCTCTTCGCTGGCGTCCCTCGATGCCGAAAATCGCACCGCCTGCGAAGCTCGCCGCCGCTCGCTCGAGCAGGACGTCGCCCGTGCCGCCGAGCAGTCCACCGATCAGTTCCGCACCGCCATCAAGGCATTTCTGTATTCGTGTCTCGTGGCCGCCGTCAGCGCCGTGGACGAACACGCCAAAAGCACGCTCGACGGCCTGGTCACGGCTCCCGGCAAAGCTCCAGAGAATATCAACCTCCCGGCGGCCTCCCCGGAACAGGGCGGAGGCGAAAGTAACGGCTAGCCCCTCCCCGTTTGCGAAGAGTTTCAAACGATTCGCAGACCGGGAGACACGATTGGCCAAAGGAGTTGCACGCTCAGCGGGGGCGCCGCTGCTCTTGAGGTGCGCAATATGTTTCACAGGGAACAAAAAAGAGGAGGCGAGCCAGGTCTTCTCGCCTCCTCATCTTCCCCTTGTGAGGGAAGTTTCCGGCTGGCCTGACGGAGGGTGGCCGGCCGGTTGTGTGTTGGCCTACTTGTAATACCCGGTTCGCCGAAAAAAGTTCCGGCAAACGGCCCTAGACCCAGCTAGAATCTTCCCTGTGCATCTATCTCATCTCTCATGAAACGTTCCGTGACGCCTGGCAGCGATGAAGTCCTTCATTTCCTGAAAGTTAAGGGAACACCCGTCAATCCAACCGAAATCGCCGCCGGCCTGCGCTTGCCGAAAAGTGCTCTTCGCGCCCTCCACAGGACGCTTGCGGAACTCAAGAAACGCCGCAACATTGAGGAACTCCCCGGCAATCGGTATCGTCTCCCAAGGTCCTCCGCCGGTGGACCGCCGGCGGCGAAGGGGGTCACTGCCACGTACCGTCCTCCAGTTTCCGCTACCCAGGCTCCCCCCACGGGTGAACAGGGCGGCATAAGCGGACGGCTCGTCCTTCATCGGGATGGCTATGGCTTCGTCGTCCCCGATATTCCCCTCCCGCACTTGGACGGCGACATCTACATCGGCCGCGACGCAATCAGCGATGCGATGCACGGCGACCGCGTCGTTGCGCGCATCGAGCGCATCAGCGGCGCCCCCGGCGCAAAGCGAGCCGAAGGCCGTATCCTCCGCATTCTCCATCGCGCACATCCCACCATCGTGGGTCTCTTCCGCTACAGCCCGCGTGGCAACGTGGTTCTTCCCTACGACGCGCGAATGCATCACGAAGTCGTCATTCCGCCGGGTGAAGAGCTCACGCCCGCCCTCCGCAAGAGGCTCGGCGTGCACGCCGAGCCCGGCCAAACCGCGCAGGCAAAACGCCTGCCGCGCCTCGCCGAGCTCGACGGCGCCGTCGTGAATGCCGAGATCGTGCGCTACCCGCGCGGCGGGGCGGGCCCCACCGGCCGCATCGTGGAAATCCTCGGACGTCCCGGCGATCTCGGTGTGGACACCGAAATCATCATCCGCAAACACCACCTGCCCCACGTCTTCGACGCGGAGGTCCTTGAAGAAGCTGAGCGCTCGGCTCATTCCGTGAACCCACGCGAGGCCGCTGCCCGCGCGGACTTTCGCCACTTGCCCATTGTGACCATCGACGGCGAAACCGCGCGCGATTTCGACGACGCCGTCTACGTGGAACGCCGCCCCGCCGGCTGGCATCTCGCCGTCCACATCGCTGACGTGGCGCATTACGTTCGCGCCGTGCAGGCGCTCGACCGCGAGGCGCGCTTGCGCGGGACATCTGTCTACTTCCCCGACCGCGCCGTCCCCATGCTCCCGGAAGTTCTCTCGAACGGCATCTGTTCTCTGAATCCCCGCGAGGACCGTCTGGTCATGAGCGCGCTGATGGAATTCGACGCCGCCGGCGGTATGCGCGAATCCCGCTTCACCGCGGGTGTGATCCGCTCCGTTGAGCGCATGACCTACACCAACGTCAACAAAGTCCTCGAAGGCGACGCCGAGATGTCCCGGCGCTACTCCGCTCTCGTGCCGCACTTCCTCGACATGAAGGAGCTTGCTCTGCTGCTGAACGCCCGCCGCAACGAGCACGGCTCGATCGACTTCGATCTCCCCGAGCCGGTCATCGAATTCGACGCCGAGCAACGCATGACCAATATCATGCGCAGCGAACGCAACATCGCGCACCGCATCATCGAAGAGTTCATGCTCGCCGCGAACCGCGCCGTCGCCGGCTATCTCATCAGGCGCGGCCTCGCGTCGCTTCACCGCGTCCACGAAAAGCCCGATGCCAAGAAAATCCTGGAATTCGAGGAATTGGCGCGCGCGTTTGGCTATTCCCTGGGGGTCGAAAACCTGGTCGAGCGCATCGTTCCCGTGCGGCACGGCAAAGCGCCGGCTCCCGCGCGTCCCGGCCGGCCCGATTCTTACGGCCACGGCAGGGAGCGCGACATGCGCGTTTCGCTTCCCGGCTCAGCCGAAATTCGCGTCACGCCGCAGCACTATCAGCGCCTGCTGCGAAAGCTCGCCGGAAAGCCCGAGGAGCGCATTGTTTCCTACCTCATGCTTCGCTCGCTCAAGCAGGCCCGCTATGCCGCCGAGCCGCTCGGCCACTTCGCTCTCGGCTTCGACGAATACACCCACTTCACCTCTCCCATCCGCCGCTATCCGGATCTGATCGTCCATCGCATTCTCAAGTGGGCTCTTGCGCATCCAAACTCGCGGCCCGCTTCGGCAAGTCCGCCTGCCCGGCCGCCTGTTGGAGAAGATGCCGCTCTCTATTCCCGCGCCCAGCTGGAAGAAATCGCCACGGAATCCTCCGAAGCTGAGCGCCGCTCCGAGGCCGCCGAACGCGAATTGATGGACTGGAAAACCGCGCAATTCATGGAGGAGCATCTCGGCGAGGAGTACGACGGGCTCATCATTTCCGTCCAGAAATTCGGCTGCTTCGTCGAGCTATTCGATATCTTTGTCGAAGGTCTTCTGCCCATCGGCGCACTCGAAGAAGCCGCCGGCGCCCGTTGCGTCTATCGCGAGAACGACCACTCCATCGCCGCTTTGCTCGAGGGTGGCCGCGGCGGTGGACGCTCCTCCCGCCGCGGCGGCAAGCACGCACAGTTGGCCTGGCGGCTCGGCGATCGCGTCCGCGTCCGCGCGGAGCGCATCGACCCTCTGCGCCGCCGCGTCGAATTCGCCCTGGCCGGTTCCCGACAGAAAGAAAGTTAGAGCCGGGCCGCGAAGAAGCTCGCCCGGCGGATCTTTTCGCTCGTATCCGAGTCACGCCAGGTCGAAGAGCAGCAGTTCGGCGTCCTTCACTCCTGCAAGCTCGATTGCCTTTTCCTCCGAAATCGCCGCGCCATCGCCTTCCGCCAGCTCTTGCCCGTTCAGCTTCACGCTTCCGCGCGCCACCTGCACCCACGCGTGCCGCTCCGGCTTCAACTCGTGCCGCACCGTCTCCCCCTTGCGCAGCACTGTCGCGTACATCTCGTTGTCCTGATGAATCGTCACCGAACCGTCTCGTCCATCCGGCGATGCCACTAGCCGGAGCCGGCTCCGCTTATCGGCCTCGCTGAAAGCCTTCTGCTCGTAGCTCGGCTTGATTCCTTTCCGCTCCGGGAACATCCAAATCTGCAACAGGTGCACCGGCTCGGTCTTGCTCGCGTTGAACTCGCTATGCGTCACTCCCGTCCCCGCGCTCATCCGCTGCACGTCTCCCGGCCGGATCACCGAGCCGTTCCCCATGCTGTCGCGGTGTTCCAGCCCTCCTTCCAGCACGTAGGTGACGATCTCCATGTCCCGGTGCGGGTGCATCGGGAATCCGCCTCCCCCCGCGACGCGGTCGTCATTGATCACGCGCAGCGTGCGGAAGTGCACGTGCTCCGGATCGTAGTAGTCGGAAAAGGAAAACGTGTAATGCGTGTCCAGCCAGCCGTGGTTGGCGTGTCCGCGCTCCTGGCTCCGTCGAATCGCTAGCATGACTCACCTCCTGGGTACACGTGCACAATACTCCTCATAACGACTATTGTCAAGAGGAGGATTGCCCCTTCCCGTCCGCCCCGCTCGCCCGCGGCGTCCCCCATCGCCCCCCCAAGCCTCGCCCCGCTCCACAGTTCCGCGCCTGCTCTTCTTGGTGTAGAGTGATACGTGCGTTCCCGGAGCGCTGCCGAATGCCTCGAACGCCTCGTGCCATGAACCCCGTCCAGCCCGCCACCCATACGCCCAAATCAGAGGCTCTTGCGGCGCCCCGGGATACCCTTACCATCACCGACAATCGCACCGGGAAGCAGTATGAAATCCCCATCACCAACGGCGCCATCCGCGCCCTGGACCTCCGCCAGATCAAGGTGGATCCCCGCGAATTCGGGATGATGAGCTACGACCCGGCCTTCAACAACACCGCCTCGTGCATCAGCCACGTCACCTACATCGACGGCGATGTCGGCATCCTCCGCTACCGCGGCTATCCTATCGAAGAGCTTGCTGAAAAGAGCACCTACCTCGAAACCGCCTACCTGCTGCTCTTCGCGGAGTTGCCCAACGCCACCCAGCTCAAAGATTGGATCTGGCACATCACGCATCACACCTTTATCCACGAAAGCATCAAAAAGTTCCTTGACGGCTTCCACTACGACGCCCACCCCATGGGCATGCTTATCTCTACCATCGCCGCGCTGTCCACTTTCTATCCGGACGCCAAAGACATCTTCAACAAAGACTCCCGCCTGAAGCAGACCTGGCGCCTCATCGGCAAGATGCCCACGCTCGCCGGATTCGCCTATCGCCACAGCCTGGGCATGCCGTTCGTCTATCCCGACAACGAACTCAGTTATCCGGGCAACTTTCTCAACATGCTCTTCCGCACCACTGAGCTCAAATACCACCCGAATCCCACGCTCGAGCGCGCCCTCGACGTGCTCTTCATCCTGCACGCCGATCACGAACAGAATTGCTCGGCGAATGCCATGCGTTGCGTCGGCAGCTCGCACGTGGATCCCTATTCCGCCACCGCCGCGGCCACTGCCGCCCTCTATGGACCGCTTCATGGCGGAGCCAACGAAGAAGTTCTCGCCATGCTGATGGAAATCGGCTCGGTGCAGAAGGTTCCGGACTTCATCAAGCGCGTGAAGGCCGGCGAGCAGCGTCTGATGGGCTTCGGCCACCGCGTTTACAAGAACTACGATCCCCGCGCGCGCCTCATCAAGCGCATCGCCTACGAAGTCTTCGAGCTCATGGGCAAGAATCCGCTCCTCGAGATCGCCCTCGAATGCGAGCGCATCGCCCTTGAAGACGATTACTTCGTCAAACGCAAGCTTTACCCGAACGTGGACTTCTACACCGGCCTCATCTACCAGTCCATGGGCTTCCCCATGACAATGTTCCCGGTGCTCTTCGCCATTCCGCGCACCTCTGGCTGGATCGCGCAGTGGGAAGAGATGCTTCTGGACCCCGAGCAGAAGATCGCCCGCCCGCGCCAGATCTACGCCGGGCAAGATACTCGCAGTTACGTTCCCATCGAACAGCGTGCCTGAATCCCGCGCTCCCTTTTCGGCCTTGGCTTGTGGGGGAACGGCGATCCTTCCCGCCTCCCCCTCGAACATCAAAAATGCTTGAAAGCGCGCTAATCTCTGGTACAAGTGTGACCATACAGGCTTACCGGTAGTCAGTTTGGACTGACGGCGTTCCGCCTGGAGCCGGCCGCGACGCGCCTTCGCAGCCGCATCTCAGCTTCGTCAGCCGGCGAGCGCATGCCTCAAGGAGCAGACTCTTGGAAATCTCAACGCGGCAATCGGGCGCGGCAATTGTCATGGATGTTGCTGGCGACATCAACCTCTACAACTCGCCGCAGGTGCGCTCCGCCCTGCTCAAAGCGGTGAGCGACGCCCAGGGCGCCCAAGTAATCGTAAACTTGCACGCTGTCCGCTATATTGATAGCTCCGGTGTCGCCAGTTTGATCGAAGGGCTCAAGGCGTCCCGCGAAGCCGGCTCGCGGCTGACTCTCGTGGGACTAAGCCGCATGGTTCGCGAGGTGCTCGAACTGACTCGCGTGTTGAAGCTCTTCGACGTGCAGGAAAATGAGGAACCGGCGCAGAGCGCGTGAATGCTCGCTTGCTTTCATTCGGGGACAGGCCTGAGGCGGTTTGGTCACACCTTCCGGAGGGCTCTTGGAACTCACCGTACGCATCGGCCGCGCGACGCTCGCCGGCCTCGCCTATCTGGGAGGGCTGGCCCGGCTCGGCCTGCGCGCCGCCTACTATGCTTTCGTTGCGCCGTTCCGCGGCAAGCCGATGCGTTTCCAGCGCGCCGTGCATCAGTCCATGGCCGTCGGGGTCGAGGCCCTTCCCATTCTCTCGCTGATTTCGTTTTTCATCGGCGTGATCCTCGCGCTCCAGGGCGCCTACGAGCTGCGCAAATTCGGCGCCCTGAACTACGTCTCGAGCGCCGTGGCCATCTCCATGACGCGCGAACTTGGCCCGCTCATCACCGCGATTGTCGTCATTGGCCGCTCCGGCTCGGCATTTGCGGCCGAAATCGGCACCATGAAGGTCACCGAGGAAATCGACGCCCTGGAAACCATGGCGCTCGATCCCGTCCAGTTTCTCGTCATGCCCAAATTCCTTGCCATGGCGCTCATGCTTCCCTGTTTGACCACCTGGGCCGACTCCATGGGCGTTTTCGGCGGCGCGCTCTTCGGTGTCGCGGGCGCAGGTTTCACCTTCCGCGGCTATCTTCTCTCGACCTTCGATGCTCTCCAGCTTCGCGACATCACCACGGGCCTGATCAAAAGCATTGTCTTTGGCGGTACGATTACCGCAGTGGGGTGCTACGAAGGGTTCCGCACCGGAGCCGGCCCCGAGCAGGTGGGCCGCTCGACGACTTCCGCGGTCGTTGCATCCATTTTTCTTGTCATCGCCGTGGATCTTGTTTTCACGGCCATGTTTTACGTTCTGGGAAGAGGTTGACCGCTTGCGGTCACGCTGAGAGTTGACCGCTTGCGGAGTTTCGCGCTTGGCGTTTACCCCGACCTGTCCCGGCTCTATCGAGATAAAATCGGGGCGGTCAAGCATAAAAATGAACGAGCAGATTCCGCCCCGCAACGCCGCGCCGGGCCTCGAACCCGAAACGGTCATCTCCGTCCGCGATCTTCGTGTGCAATTTGGCGATCGCGAGGTCCTCCACGGCATCGACCTCGATGTCGGCCGCGGGGAAACCC
The DNA here is from genome assembly GCA_003224195.1 of Acidobacteriota bacterium. Lineage (GTDB taxonomy): Bacteria > Acidobacteriota > Terriglobia > Acidiferrales > UBA7541 > Acidiferrum. Next base: position 9,315 of record QHYP01000009.1, read on the forward strand.
TTGTCATCCTCGGCGGTTCCGGTTCCGGCAAGAGCACGCTCCTCCGCGTTCTTGTCGGCCTTCAGGAGCCGAGTGGCGGCCATATCCACATCAGAGACGTGGATCTCTGCCGCGCGACCCCCGCCGAACTCGCTGCCTACCGCAAGACGCTCGGCATCTCCTTCCAGGGAGGCGCCTTGTTCAACTCCATGACCGTTGCCGAAAACGTCGCTCTGCCTCTTCGCGAGCACACTTCCCTCGAAGAATCCACGATCCAGATCATGGTCCGGTTGAAGCTGGAAGAAGTCGGCTTGGCCGGCTTCGAAGACTATTTCCCTTCGCAGCTCAGCGGCGGCATGAGGAAGCGCGCGGCGGTTGCGCGCGCCCTCGCCATGGATCCGGAAATCCTGTTCTTCGACGAGCCGTCCGCGGGTCTCGATCCCATCATCGCCGCCGGTATCGACCAGCTCATTCTCCGACTGAAGGAGGCCTTTCACATGACCGTGATCGTCGTCACCCACGAGCTGGCCAGCGCCTTCCTGATCGCCGACCGCATGGTCCTGATCGAAAAGGGCAATATCATTGCCTCCGGCCCCCCCGCCGAGTTCCAGGCCAGCACGCATCCGCGCGTCCGGCAGTTTCTCGACCGCGTGGCCGAGCCTGAAATCGAGGACGAACTGGATTATCTGCAGCTCCTGACCGAAACGCTGGGCGCAGGCCGGCGTCCGCGGGGCAGCAAGGTGAGGTGAAGCATGGATCCCAGACGCGAACAAGCTCTCGTCGGACTTTTCGTCCTTGTCGCTGCCGGCGTCTTGATCTTTACGGTCTTCACGCTCACCGGCGGGTTCCGCGGCTCGGCCGTTACCTACCGCGCGAACTTTCCTTTCGCCGGCGGCCTCGAACCAGGCGCCACGGTCCGGTACGCCGGCGGACCGAAGGTAGGCCGCGTCGAACAACTTCGCCTTAACCCCAAGGACCCCGCGCGCATTGAAATCACCTTCAGCGTCCAGGCTGGCACTCCCGTTAAGACGGACAGCGTGGTGAAGATCATGAGCCTCAGCCCCCTCGGCGAAAATCATCTTGAAATCACGCCGGGAAGTGCGCAAGCCGGCGCCGCCCCCTCGGGATCTCTCCTCCGCTCGGAACCCTACGTGGACTTTAACGCCATCACCGGCCAGCTCAACGCTCTCGGCCCGAAGGTCGCCGAGCTCGTCTCCACCCTCAACGACCGCGCCAGCGAACTCAAGGAGACCGTCACGCGCGTGAACGATCTCCTGAACACCCGGAATCGCGCCAATCTGGGCGCCAGCCTCGGCCACGTGCGCGGCATGCTCGAAGAAGACCGGCCGCGCATCAAATCTTCGCTCGAACACGTGGACACAGCCGCCGCCAAGCTCAGCCCGCTTCTCGACGATTTCCGAAAGACGGTCGCGGATGCCCAGCAGGCTCTCCAACACGCCGACGCCATGATTGGGGAAGACCGGCCCGAGTTACGCCAAGCGCTCAAGGAACTACAGCGGGCTCTCGTCTCTGCCCAGAGCGTCACCGGCCAGCTCGACCGCACGCTCGATGCCAACTCCGAGAATGTCGACGAGCTCCTCGAAAACCTGCGTCACACTTCCGAAAATCTCAAGGAGTTTACGGACACGATTAAGTCGCGCCCCTCGTCTCTCCTGCGCTCTTCCGCGCCCAAGGACCCCAAGCCATGAAACTCGTCTTGCCAGGCCATTCCGCGACCCGCTCTTTGATTCCATGGAAGCAAGCCGCTCCCTGCTGTCTGCTCTTGCTGTGTTCCATCGTTCTCACCGCTTGTGGCTCATCCCGTCCGATCCGCTACCACTCCATCGATCTGCCGCCACGCGCGCACAATCAAGCCGCGCCCGAT
>QHYP01000010.1:0-443 GCA_003224195.1 Acidobacteriota bacterium
CTTCGCCGTTTGACGCAAACACAAATTCAACGGCCTTCTCTCCAGCATTTGCATCTCCTTTCGTGCTGGGAACCGCGCCAGGCATACGCGCCGGCAGAGGCGTATCAGAGTCCAGCCTTTCGAAGCGAGTGCGCAAGCGCGAAGGACTCTTTGTCGCCCGCGACTGTGCGTCTATCACATCTACGCGAAGCGTCCCCTCGACCTTCACGTTCGAGCTGCTGCCTGCTTCCGGATCCACGATCGCGCTCTCCGTTTTTCCATGCGTCACGATCGTCAGGCTAACCTGATAGCGCAGACTCTGTCCCGTGCGCAGTCGGGGAAAAAGATCGGCGCGAAGCTCCTTGGCCCCGGAAACATCCGGAGGAATCCATCCTGCGATGAGGAAAAAAGCGGCCAGAGGAAAGGCGCGGGTAAAAAGATGTTTCATCGTCACCGGTGGAGCG
>QHYP01000010.1:586-5711 GCA_003224195.1 Acidobacteriota bacterium
GTGCAGCAGAAAGTCGTGAATCTCGTCCGGGAAAATGAGCTCTTCAAATGAGATGCCCTTCTCCCGCAGCCGCGCGGCCAGGTCCACCGTCTGCGTGAAATAGACATTGCGGTCGTCATCCCCGTGAATGAAGAGCACCGGCGAGCGCCAGGTGCCGACCGCAGTCACGGGCGAAGACTCGTGCGCCAGCTTGGTGAGCTCCGGCGGGATGTTCTTGCCATCCCAATTGTCGGTGGGCCAATCATGCACTCCGTGCAAATCCACACCGGCGGCGAACAAATCGGAATTGCGCCCGAGCCCCATGGCCGTCAAATATCCGCCGTAGCTTCCGCCCCAGAGTCCGATGCGCCGCGAATCCACATCGTTCCGCGACTGCAAATAATGCCCCGCGGCGACGACATCCTGGTATTCCGTTGCTCCCCGCCCCGCGCGGCCCGGCGCCATGCGGAACGCGCGCCCGTACCCAACACCGCTGCGATAATTCAGCACCAGCACGATGTATCCGCGGCTCGCGAGGTATTGATTCATGGCGTAGGCATTCGAGTAGTAGTACATGTAATGCCAGCCCAGCAGCATCTGCCGAATCGGGCCGCCGTGCAGAAAAATGACCGCCGGCCGCCTTTCGCCGGGCTTGAGCCCCGAGGGCAGGAAAAGCTGCGCGTGCAGCTCGAGCCCGTCCGTTGAGCGAAAAATCGCTGGCTGCGGCACAATGAATTTATCGGCGGGGAAATTCGCCGGCCAAGTCTCCGCAGCAAGCGGCTTGGCCTTGCCCGGCGCATCGAGGCTGGCCATAAACAGACGCGCCGGGCGCCGTGCGTCGGAAGCAAAGTACGCGAGCGCCTTCCCGTCGCTCAGAATCTCCGCGCTCCATTCCATCCCTTCGCCGCCGGTCAGGCGTTCCGGCTTTCCGCCGGTGACGTTCACCCGCCACAGGTGTCTCCGATCGATGTCCTCGCAATTGGAATTGAACACAATCGTTTTCCGGTCGGGCGAAAACGCCCACTGCTCGGCCTCGCAGTTCCCCGGCGTGAGCAATTGCGGCGTCCCACCGGCGGCAGGGATGGAATACAGGTGTTGCCAGCCATCCTGCTCGGAAGCGAACACGATGCGGCCCTCCGCGCCCCACTGAATCAGCCCGCCTCCGGTATCCCCCGCCATGTGCGGCAGCGAGCCTTCCATGGTTGTTGTGCTGCGCCAAATTTCATGCGCGCTTCCCGTGGCCTCGTCGGCCAGCCAAATCGCCCATGGCTCCGGCCGGTCCGGCGCAATGAAAAATCCGTCCGGCGTGTCGCGCGTCGCGGCCGGACGCCGCACGAAGGCAATCCACTTCCCGTCCGGCGACCATTTTGGATGCGAGTCGCTGTCCACCGTGGGCGCGAGGTAGCGAATCGACTTCACCGCCACATCGTAAACAGCTATAAAACTGTGGTCGCCCCGCGCGGACATGAAGGCGACTTGCTTTCCGTCCGGCGACCATTCCTGGCCGACATCCCGCCCGCGCACCACAAGCTGCTGCGGCTTCTCGACTTCTCCGAGCGGCACCAGCCAGATTTGACCGTCTTTGACGTAGGCAATCATTCCCTGCGCAGAAATTCTCGGCGAGCTCCCCGCGTCGATGCGCTTCGGTTCGCCTCCTGTCCAAGAAACCGTCCATACAGCCTGCTCCGCTCCCGCGGGATTGCTGGTGGGATTCGGCACCTGCCCGGCCGTATTCTTCGGCCCTCCGCGCACGTAGGCGAGAGTATTTCCGTCGGCGGAGAAATCCAGGTCCGACAGCTCTTGCCCGTCGTCCGTTGCATATTTCGTGAGCTGCCGCGCCTGAAACTCCGGCCCTTCGGCAACCCAGATGTTGCGCCGGCCTTCCCGATCAAAAACCCATGCCACCCGGTTGCCGCTTTTCGCCGCGGTCAATTCCGAGGGGAACGGCGCGCTCATCACCTGTTCGAGGGTAAACGAACTCTGCGCGCCCGCGCGCGGCACAAGCGCCGAGAGCGGCACGCACAACACAGAAAATGCGGCCAAAACGCTGCGCTTCATCCTGAGCCTCCTCTTATTTCCAAACGCGGAGTGTACGATTCAAAGGAAGGCGATTCAATTGGAAGAATTTCAGAGGCTTCCTTTATCCACGGAAACGCGCGGCACGTCCAGCGGGCCGGTGATCTTCAAGATGCGAGAGCCGCTCGATTCGGTCGCCGCTCGCTCGCCGGCACTGGTTCGCGCGCGCACCCTCTCGAGCGCGTGCCGAATCGACAGATCCATTCCGCCCCTGAAATTGACTGTGCCGCGCAGGAGCACCGTCCCTTGCGGCGAATCCAGCCGAAGCGAATCGAGCGATACCCGGCGTTCCTGGATGCTGAACGCGCCTTCGCCCGCCGGCCACCGCGAGGAGCCCGTTTGGGGCGCGCCGTCATCGAGGCTCGCCGCCACGTCCCAGCCGCGAAATTCCACATTCCGCAATTTGATGCGCCCGTCTCCATCCAATGTGCGAAGAAGCTCATCCCTTCCGACGCCTTCCGCCGCCAGCCGAATTTCCCCTGAGGCCGACCCGTTGAATCGCTCGCCTTCCTTCTGTATGGCCGGCACCTCCGTCAACCGGACGCGCTCAAACTTCGCGTCCACGGCGTAATGTGGCCGCGGCGCGAATCCAGCCGTGAATGACCCGCGAACCACGCCGCCGGCCCACCGCGCGCTGGCTTGCTCGACCTCCAACTCGAAGTCATGCAGCGCCGCTCGCGCTTGCACCTGGCTGAGCTGAAGCTTTTCAATCCGCAACTCGTCAATCTTCACCTCTCCCGCCGCGCGGATCTTGCGAATCAATTCGCTCGCGCCCGCCTGCGGCGTTCCCGCTTGCGTCACGCTGCCCAGCAGCGAAGGCAGCAGCCTCTCGAGCCAGTTCGGGCGCGCCCGGGGGCCCACCCAGCGGTCCAGCTCCGTTGCATTCAGGCGATCGGCGTGCAGCCGAAATTTCCAGCCCCGCACATCCTCCTGTGAAGTGAGCGGCTGATCTTCCTCGAGCTCGCCGTCCCACGTAGCCCCGAACACATTCGCCGCTGCGAGGCGCACCCTCCGCTGGCCATCCTTCCAAGCAAGCTGCGCGTCGTTCAGTTCAAGCGGCAGGTTGAGCCCGGCAACCTGAAACCTGCTTCCTGAAAAATCGATGTGTCCATTCACGAGTTTTCCGTCCTGCGCGCGCCCCCAGGTCCAGCGCAAGGACCCTTCCGCCTTGCCCTGCAACTCCCAGCCGCGCTGGAGCGGCCGGCCCAGCGCCGCCGTCAACGCCAGCACGTCTTCCGCGTGCTCGGCGCTCCCATTCAAAGAAAGATAGCCCGTCCCCGTGGTCACATCGTGCGAGGCGGAGACGACGAGCGCATTCCCATCTTCTGGCGCGGGGTGCTTGCTCCCGCGCGCCGCCAGCGAACTCGCACGGCCGCTTGGCTTGCGAGCCGCTTTTCGGGCAGGCAGAAGAATTTTCACCGCCTCGAGCGCGATCCGGTCGCGCGTCCGCCCGCCTCCAAACGCGCTGATCCGCACCGGCCCTGCCAATCCTGGAACTGTCAATCTTCCACCGTCGCTCGAAAAAGCCACATTCCTCGCGGTCAGCGGCCAGCCATCCAGCACGGCGGCGCCGGTCAAGAACCCATCCGCTGAGACGCCCTCGGCCACCCCCGGACGAAACGCGCGATACCAAGTCAGCACGTCCGCGGCTCGAATGACAGCCGAATCGAGACGCACCTCAAACGAGGTCTTGCCCGAGAGAAAAAAGTCCGCCTCTCCGCGCGCATTCGAGCGCGGCCCCTCCAGCACAAGCTGCTTCACGGACACGCGATTCTCCGGCACGTTCCAAACTCCGTCTGCAAGCAGATTGATCGCAGGATTGTCTTGCCGCCCGGTCAGGTCCCACCGATGAATCTCGCGCGCGCGCACCTGCACGTTGAAAAGCCATTCCCCGGTCGGCACATCCGTAGCGTTCCTGGCCTTGCTCCGCAGCGTCGCGTCAAGCGCCGCCTCTCCGCGCAACCCAAAATCCTCACCGCGCGCCAGCCGCAGCAAATCGGCCAGCGAAACGCGCCCCCAATGCACGTGGATTTCTGCCGGTTGCAGCCGCGCGGATGTTCCCGCAATTTCCCCGCGCACACTCACCCTGCCCGCCGCCTGCAGCGCCGCCCCGCTGCGCCATGGCTGCGCTTCCAGGCGAAGCTTCCACCGCCCCGGCGCCTCCTGCTCCACGCTGCCGCTCACGCCGGTTAAAGCAAGTGCGAGCTTCTCGGCCCCGCTCATGAAGTTCATCCGCCCGTCCTCGAACTGCACGCGCTCGAGCCGCAGCGGCCGAGCAGGCGCAGGCATCGGTCCAACCAGGGAAGCAGCGCTCGCCGCGCGAGGGCTTGCCGGCGGCAGCCAGCGCTCGAGGTTCCAGCGGCCTTCTCCGTTCCGCACCAGCGTCACGCTCGGCCGCGTAAACGAAAATGTATTCAGCTCAAATCGCCCGCGCAGCAGCCCGGTCCAGCGCAGCCCCGCCGTTACGCGCTCAGCGCGCAGAAAATACTCATGCCCGAACGCCGGATCTTCGCCGACAGTGACGGATTGCGCCTCAATCCGCAGACTCGGCGACAGTCGCAAGTCGAATTGCCCGACCTCCACCGTGCGCCCAAACGCCGACTCGAGCCGCGCCGTCAAGTAGCGGTGCACGCGGCCCGCGTGCATCGCCCGCGATGCCGCAAGATTCCCCGCCGCCAGCGCGAGCAATCCCCCCGCCGCAATCATTAGCCATTTGCCTGTTCGCATGACCGTTCCGGAAGTCTCTCAGAGTGCAGCCAAAAAGGAAAGCGCCGCACCGTCCCCGCGGCGTCTTCGACCCCGGGATGGGGTATGACACGTCACTCCCGGAAAGGGTGCCGCAGAGTAACCTGGGGGTGCCCCACGTGTCGGTGTTACACGTGGGTCTTCGCTTTGTGCGCTTGTTTGTTCGCAGACTCCTTAATCCACTGGATCAATCGGCACCAATCCGGGCTCACCTTTCTCGTAAAGATGAAAACTGCTCCACATCGATGCATCCGGACTTTTCACCAGTCCCCGTTTCACCGGATTGCCGTGCATGTACTCGAGCTTCTCCCGTTTTTTATGCCGG
>QHYP01000011.1 GCA_003224195.1 Acidobacteriota bacterium
CTTCAATGGGGAGATCTACAACTTCCCAGAGTTGCGCACGGCACTGGAAGCTGGTGGCCACCGCTTCTACACCAGCACGGACACGGAGGTGATCGTTCACCTGTACGAGGAGTATGGGGTCAAATGCGTGCAAAAGCTGCGTGGGATGTTCGCGTTTGCACTCTGGGATGAACGCCGAGAACGTCTGTTGCTGGCGAGAGACCGCTTCGGAAAGAAGCCTCTGCATTACGCGTTGAGCGGCGGGCGACTCCTGTTCGGCTCCGAAAT
>QHYP01000012.1 GCA_003224195.1 Acidobacteriota bacterium
GCATCGCCTTGCTGAGGCTGTCCGGATTCGGTTGCTCAGTGATGTCCCGCTCGGGGGATTGCTCAGTGGAGGCGTTGACTCCTCAACCGTGGTCGCGCTCATGGCTCGCGCCAGCTCGCGCCCGGTCAAAACCTTTTCGATTGGCTTCTCCAGCGAAGACTTCAACGAAGCCGAATATGCCCGCGTCGTCGCACGACAGTTCGGCACCGAGCACCACGAACTGATGGTCGAGCCGCAGATCGAGGAAACGGTGCACTTGTTGACGCATTCGCTGGAAGAACCGTTTGGCGATTCTTCGATCGTGCCAACGTATCATGTGTGCCGCCTGGCTCGTCAGCACGTCACAGTAGCTTTGGCGGGAGATGGCGGGGATGAACTATTTGCTGGTTACGATCGTTACAAGTCCTATCTGTGGCGCCGGAAGATTCGCTTGTTTCCCACGCGAATGGGCCGATGGTATCGTCACTATATCCATCCGCGGGTTCCCACTGCATGGCCGGGACGCAGGTTTTTGTATAATCTCGCCCTGCCCCTCCGCGAACGCTACCTGGACGGAATTGCTTTATTGCCAGCCAGTGCTCGAGAGCGCTCCGTATTCTGCAGGGATTTCGTGGCTTGGGCCGACAAACAGGCTTCACCCTACGAGCCTTTCCGGCGCTACCTCGAACGCGACCCTGCCTCGGATCCACTGAGCGAAATCTTGTATGCTGACACAAAAACGTATCTCTCCGCGGATATCCTAACGAAAGTAGATCGAATGAGCATGGCGAACTCGCTGGAGGTTCGGGCTCCTTTCCTCGACCATCCCTTTGCCGAATGGGTTGCGCAATTGTCGCCCCAGTGGAAGATGCGGTCTGGCGAGCCCAAGTACATCCTCAAAAGGCTGGCCGAGCGGCTCGGTGTCCCCAAGCAAGTGCTCTATCGTCGAAAACAGGGCTTCTCCATGCCTCTCGTTCACTGGTTTCGTCAGGATCCTTCACCGGCTCTTTTGGAGGTCCTTCTGGAGCCAAAGACAATCCAGCGCGGATACTTCAATGCGAAAGAGTTGCGTCGCAGACTCTTCGAGCATCGCCAAGGCCTACGCGACCGCTCCTGGGAGATTTGGCATCTTCTCATTTTCGAGCTCTGGCATCGCAATTTTCTTGAACCGGCAACCCAGGTACAGTCCACAGCCAATTATTGGTGCCGCCCCACCGCCGGACGTGAGGGCGTTCAACCGCCGGTCTTTAGCCCCCCCTCCCCGACCACCGTACAAGTGGCGCACTGACGATACTCCATCGCGTTGACGCAGTCATATGCCTGGCACATTGAGCACAGATCGAGCAGCGGTTGCTGAGAATGGCCCCTCGTCGCCGCGTAGGCTGACTGAATTCCAGTCCGCTCTTTCGAGGCTAAAGCGGCCCTCTGACAACGGCGGCGCGCGTGTCCTGTATTTGGTCGATACGCTGAACGTTGGTGGCACGGAAACCCAGATGGTGCAAGCTGCCCTTCGCCTGCACTTGATGGGCTGTCATGTAACCGTAGGCTGTTTGCGTGCGAAAGGCCCCTTGCTGGAGGTCTTGCAACAAGCGGGCATTCCTGTCGTCGAGTTCCCCAAAAAGAAGACGCTTCTTTCAGTTAATGGCGTGCACCAGTTGGTGCGTTTGGCCCTTTTTCTCCGGCGGGGACAGTTTCATGTCATCCATGCGCACGACTTGTGGGCGAATTTGCTGGGCGTTCCAGCCGGTCGGTTGGCGCGAACCCCGGTCATTATTTCCAGTCGGCGCTATCTGGCAGACCTGGACTGGTACACACCTTGGAGAAGCAGAATCATCCGCACTATCTACCGCCTCTCCACTCACGTCATCGTGAATTCGGCTTCCGTGCGGCAATTCCTTGTCGAACGGGACAGGCTGCTCCCAGAAAAGATCCACGTCATCTACAACGGTGTGGATGTCGATCGATTTGCCGGTGCACAGCAAGACCGAGAAGGATTGTTGGGAAGTCTCAGGAGCGGTTCCAAGCTTATCGCCGTTGTGGCTAACATGTACGGCCGGGTGAAAGGACATGCTTGCTTGATTGAAGCGGCAGGCATTGTTTGCCGGGCTGTTCCCAGCGCAAAATTTGTCTTGATCGGAGACGGCACGGAGCGACCCAAATTAGAACAGCAAGTAAGAGAAGCAGGATTGGAGGAAAACTTCTTGTTTCTTGGATGTCGGCAGGACGTTCCCGAGCTGCTGGCATGCTGCGATCTTTCGGTGCTAGCCTCAGAGGCCGAAGCAATGCCCAATGCCGTGCTGGAATCGATGGCGGCGGGACTCCCGGTGGTGGCCACGCGCGTTGGCGGAACTCCTGAAGTCATCGTAGACGGCGTGAACGGGTTGCTTGTTCCGCCCCGGAATCCACCGGTTCTCGCCGATGCCATCCTCCGGGCATTACAGGATGCAGACTTAGCGAGAAGGCTTTCCCGGACCGGACAAGCGCGAATGCGAACGCGCTTCAGCTACGATCGTCTCATTGCTCAACTCGAACAACTTTACTCTCTTCGCAGATCATGCGGTGACTCCATGCTCGGGATGAAAGATTTCAGAAGCGTATCGCATTCAGACAGAATTCTTCTTGACCAACAATCCCAATCGCTATGAAGGAAGACCCGATTATGAAGGCGGTTAGCGTGTTTGGACTGGGCTACGTCGGTGCCGTGACTGCAGCCTGCCTAGCCCATAAGGGTCATCGAGTGGTGGGAGTGGATGTGAATCCGGCCAAGGTGGAAATGGTGGAATCGGGCCGGGCGCCGGTGCTGGAGCCGGGATTGGATCAGCTCGTGAGGGAGGGCCGCGAGGCCTGCCGATTGCACGCGACGACGGACCCGATGGCGGCCGTCAGTCAATCGGAGATTTCGTTCATTTGCGTGGCCACGCCAAGCCTGCCCAGTGGCCGCTTGGACGTAAGGGCCGTGCAGCGCTGCTGTGAAGAGGTGGGGAGAGCGCTGCAATTGAAGACAGGATTCCACTGGATCGTGCTCCGCAGCACTGTCCTGCCGGGAACCGCAAAGTCTTTGGTCATTCCGAGGATTGAGGCGGCTAGCGGAAAGCGCTCAGGGGTCGATTTTGCCGTCTGCGCCAACCCGGAATTTACGCGCGAAGGGTGTGCGGTCGCCGATTTTTTGAATCCACCAATGACTGTTCTCGGAGCCGATGATGCCGATCAGCTCGTCCCACTGCGCGAGCTCTACCGAGGCATGCCTGGTCAGGTCTTTGAGACCACCTTGGGAGTCGCAGAGATGGTTAAGTACGTCTGCAACGCCTTCCATGCTTTGAAAGTGACCTTCGCGAACGAGACAGGATCGCTATGCAATGAACTGGGCGTGGATGCGCGCGCGGTGACGAAGATTTTCTTGTCCGATACAAGACTCAATGTCTCCGCGGCTTATCTGGCACCCGGATTCGCCTTTGGTGGATCCTGCTTACCGAAAGATGTCCGGGCACTTTCCTACTGTGCCAAGCAGCTTGACATGGACCTGCCCTTATTGCGCGCCATCATGCCTAGCAACCAGGCTCACCTTGAACGCGCCGTTGACGCAGTGCTGGCGACGAAGTGTAAGAGAATCGGGGTTGTCGGTCTGAGCTTTAAGTCCGGCACGGATGACCTGCGCGAAAGTCCCTCAGTGCAGCTGATCAAGCGACTGCTCGGCGAAGGTTGCCAGGTCCAAATCTGGGACCGGGATGTCTCACTGGGACGTCTGGCGGGCTCCAACCGTCACTTCATCGAAGAAGAGATCCCCCATGTCCGTGCGTTACTCTCGACCGATTTGGAAGAAGTAGTCAGGCGTGCGGAGGTTCTCGTCATCGGGGCAAAGGCTTTAGACGAGGAAGCGATATTAGCCACCCTCCGCCCGGATCAACTCGTCATTGATCTGCGTTCTCTCCTCCCCCGTTCTGCAGCCGTCGGTGTAATGGCCAATCACCAGATGGTATCAGCCTAGCCATCCCCCGGGTCGGAGGGTTGGTTTCGGGCGCAGCGTGACGCAGCAGAGAAGCCGTTTCTCATGAATAGATCCCCCGAGACCGATTCGGATCGCACTGCCGAAGCGTATCCGCGAGCAAGGATTCTGCAGATCGGCAACTATCCGCCACCGGTTTGCGGTTGGGCGGTGCAGACCAAGTTGCTAGTCGAAGAAATTCGCCGCCGTGGGAACGTGTGTCAAGTGCTCAATCTCAACGAGAGCCGGAGGAAGCGGAGCAGTGAGTACATCGACGTCCAGAACGGCTTCGACTACTTGCGCAAACTCATCCAGTTTGCCCTGAGAGGTTATCGTTTCCAAGTGCACGTCAACGGCCAGTCTGCGCCCGGCTACATATTGGCCTTAATCGCTGGCGTAGTAGGTCGGCTCGCCGGCCAGCCTGTGGCACTGAGTTGGCGCGGCGGTCTGCAGCAGAAGTATTGCCTTTCAGCTGCTCTTTCGGCTCGCAGGACAAATCTCATGCAACAACGTGGCAGTCAAACACGCGATTGAACAGTATGGAATTGAGGCAGGGCGCGTCGCGGTGATTCCGGGCTTTTCAAAGCAGAATCTAGAGTTCCAGCGGGTGCCGCTTGCTGCAGAGATAGAAGCCTTTTTGGAATCACACCATCCCGTGTTTTTCTGCTACGTTTCGTTTCGTCCCGAGTACCGACTTCCTGCATTGCGGGAAGCTATGCTGCAATTCCGGCAACGGCATCCGGAAGCGGGATTCATTTGGCTCGGCTTTCCCTCTAAGGAATTGCCCGCAGCCAACGAGTTCGTGGCCGACTGGCCAGCGCAAGAGCGCCAAAGCCTCCTCCTGCTGGGGAACCTCGCCCACGACGAGTTTTTGACGTTGCTGACCCGATGCTTTGCTTATATCCGCACTCCAGCGTGCGACGGCGTCGCTGCTTCGGTGCTCGAATCCTCGGCCCTGGGCATACCCGTCATAGCCAGTGAGAATGGCCATCGTCCGGCCAACGTAACAACCTATCGGGAAGGCGATGCCGCAGACTTGTGCGCAAAGCTCATAAGTGTGACTGAGGGGTACGACCAAGTTAAGAAACAGACGCAGTTGGAAGTCGCTGAAGATAACATCGCTCGAACCGTGGACTGGTTACTCGGGCCCCCCGCCCGCAAGGCGGAAGAGCTGAGAAGAGACTGGATCCATGTCGCTTAGCAATCGCTGGTTGAAGCGCGGCAAAAGAATCATGGAAATGGACTGGGACGAATTGCGCGTGCGCACTTACCAAGAGTTCGCGAAACGCTGGGACCTCGCGCTGTGCCAAATCGGCGGTCCGTTCTTCAGGGATGGCCGCCCTCCTCAGTTACAAGGTTTCGGCCGCTTTTTCTTCACCGAGGAAGAAGCGCCAGAAATCCTAAAGTGCTTGCGTGACCGGCTCCCCGAGGCGGTAGAGGGAATCGTCAAACAGGCGGAGCAAATTTGCGAGCACCGGTTTGACCTGCTCGGGTACGAGGGTGTGGATTACGGAACGAAGATCGACTGGCATCTCGATGCGGTGCATGGCAAGCGCGCTCCGCGCCGCCCATGGTTCCGAGTCCGCTACCTCGACTTTGACGAGGTCGGGGACTCAAAGGTCACTTGGGAACTCAATCGTCACCAGCACTTGGTCACACTTGCCAAGGCCTATCGCTTCACGGGAGAAGCTCGCTACGCGCGCGAGGTGTTCCGGCAGTGGTATGACTGGCATGACCAGAATTCATATGGGATCGGAATTAACTGGGCAAGTAGCCTCGAGGTGGCGTTCCGAAGTCTTTCCTGGCTGTGGGTCTGGTATTTGCTGAATGGATGCTCCACCGTCCCGCAACGATTCCCTTCCGACCTCCAGCGGGCGCTGATGCTGAACGGGCGCCACATCGAGCGATTCCTTTCCACCTATTTCTCACCCAATACGCACCTCCTCGGCGAAGGAACAGGCCTCTTTTTTATCGGTACTCTGTGTTCCGGGCCTACATTGGCTCAGCGGTGGCAAAAGCTTGGATGGCAAATTGTCTTGCGCGAAGCGGAACGCCAGGTTCGGCCCGATGGCATGCACTTTGAACAATCGACCTACTACCACACCTACGCGCTCGACTTCTTCTTGCACTCCCGAATCCTGGCGGGTCTAAACGGAATGGCAGTCCCCGCTATGTTGGACCGGACCATGGAAAAGATGCTTGACGTCCTCTGCGCCTTGGGTCGAGCGGGGTCTCTTCCCCAATTTGGAGATGATGACGGTGGGCGAGTATTTGACCCGAGGCGGAGCCGTGCGGGGGAGTTGCTCGATCCCCTTGCAACCGGAGCGGTGCTGTTCGACCGGGCCGACTTTAAAACAGTGGCTGGTGCCATTCCGGAAGAAACAGTTTGGCTGCTTGGAGCCGCGGGGGCGAGGCGGTTCGAGGGACTTTCTCTCCAGCAACCAACGCCGACTTCCTTTGCTTTGGAGCAGAGCGGAATCTACGTGATGTCCAGTTCGAATCCCGAGGCGCGTCAACTCGTGATTGATGCCGGCCCTCACGGAGCGGGCCGGGCGGGCCACGGCCATGCCGATGCGCTGAGTGTGCAGTTGGCTGTCAACGGGCAACCGTTGCTGATTGATCCAGGCACGTTTGCTTATGTCGACTCGGATGCCGAGCGCAACTGGTTCCGCGGAACGGTCGGTCACAACACGGCGCAGGTGGACGACTTGAGCCAGGCCGAGCCTAGCGGATCGTTTGGGTGGGAAGGCCTGCCCAATGTGCGTGTGGAACGCTGGGTGACTGGCAAAACCTTTGATCTCTTCGTCGGCTCGCATCGTGGCTATGGCCGGCTGAGACACCCGGTTCAACATCGCCGTTATGTTTTCTACTCAAAGCCAAACTTCTGGTTGATTCGCGACGTTCTTGAAGGCGATGGGGTGCATCGGGTTGAAGTTTCCTGGCACTTTGCCCCTGGCTCACTTTCTCCAATTCCGGGAGGTGCCACGTTCGTGAACGGCGAACAGGCAGCCCTTGCCGTGCTGATCGCATCGAGTGAAGCCTGCTCGCGGGAGATAACCCAGGGTTGGTACTCGCCTATATATGGAAGAAAAGAGCCCTCCCCGATTCTTCGGCTTGGCTCCCGGGCGGAGTTGCCGGTAGAGTTTGCAGCACTGCTGATTCCCGTTGCGAAGGCCGACGCGGCTCTAGGTCTCCTCCAGCTGTTCGAACCAAGTCATACGGGCGTGCCCGTTCGAGCTTATCGATATTCCGCCGCGGATGTGGCCAACTACATGTTTTTCGCGAATGAGGCGGGGAGCTGGCAGGTTGGGCCGTGGGTTAGCGACGCGCGGTTTCTGTTTTGCTCGACGAGTGGCGACGAAAATATCAGCCGGCTTGTTATTTGTGATGGCAGTTATGTTGAGCTGAGTGGCCGCCAGATTTTTAAGTCCGAGGTACCTCTCATACGCGGGGAATGGCTCTCCGATGCGCCCAAGCACCCCGCAGGAGTTGACCTCGAATCCTCCGTGCACCCGGAAAATGTGCTTCTGCCGGTCTAGCCCTGGTACGAGTAAACATGCACCTCTGTAGGAACGGCCACCCCGGCAAAATGCCGCTGAAGTATCGATTTCTGAACGGGCAA
>QHYP01000013.1 GCA_003224195.1 Acidobacteriota bacterium
CTGCATATCCCACCAGGACTTTGCCCGCAGGTCCGAGTGTCTTGAGCTGGTAAGCGAGAAAGAAGGCCACTCCGAGCACCAGAATCGCGATGCCCAGCTTGTTCAGCCAGTTGGTGCCAAGAGTTTCTTCGAGATCAAGCGAAGACTTGAGGTGCTGTGCGAGGGAGGGCAGTCGAATGGAAGCCGCAGCGGAAGAGGAAATCAGCGGCGGCGGGGTCGTCGGCTGTTGAACCGGATTTGGACTGACCAAGGTCTCGGCTTCTGGTTGCGTTGGACCCGCCGGAGCAGCACGTGGAGGCGCAGGCCGCGGCTCCCCAACCGGCGCTTCTTTTGTGAGTGGTTTTGGCCCGGAAGGCAGGGCAGCGCGACTTCGAAGCTCCTTCAGCGCCAGTTCCAGCGCGAGAACGCGATTTGTCAATTCGCGCCAACGCGATTGATCTTCCTCACGGTTCTGCTTGCGCCCTCGATTCATCCGCCACACCAGAATCCACGGGCCAAACAGGACAAACAACAGGAGGCTGACGTAAAAGACGATATCCATCACACCATGCCGCGATAGTGCCCCTAAACTGTGCCGGATTCTACTACCTCGGCTATGGCATGGCCACGTAACGTTGCAGAAAAAGATAAGGCTAACGGCAGTACGCGAAGCCGCGGTCGGATTCTCAGAAAGACTGGACCCTATTCCAGAAACGGGGTTGTGGGAAGCGGAAAGAGAGGTTGTGGGTGAATTGTCGGGCTTTCCGACATTGGCTCAGCGGGGTGCCGGTTGGGAGCGTGGCGCAGAGCAAAATCTCGGAAACGAATTTGGGTGCCGCGAGCGGTACCAAACGAAGGCCAGAGGGATTTCTCGCTCCGCTCGAAATGACGCGGTCGGTGGGCGGGGCGTCCCGATAGGACTCGGGCCTCGCCCGCCACGGCGGGCTTGCGAATTGACTGCACGGCCCTTGCCAGGCCTGCGTGCGGCGAGCAAGTATGGCGGCCTAAAGGCCGCCGCTACAAATCATACGGTGATAGAATCGCAGCCATGAAAAGACGCACATTGTTGCAGACCATTCCTGGAGTGGCGGCGCTTCCGGCGGCGTGGGCCAGCTTGCGCGAAACGACAAAGTTGCCAGGCTGGGGCGCGGAACGTGCCTCCGCAAAAGAGACGGGCGGAAAGGAGGCTGAGCCTGGGCAAGCCTCAACTGCCGTCTACGAATTGCGCGTGTATCACGCGTACGAAGGCAAGCTGGACGACTTGCTGCGACGTTTCCGCGAGCACACGGTGAAGCTCTTCGAGAAGCATGGAATAAAAAATGTGGCGTATTGGGTGCCGACGGACGAGCCGCTCAAAGGCAAGACGCTGATCTATATCCTGGAGCATCCGAGCCGGGAAGCCGCGACGGCGAATTGGCAGGCGTTCCGCGATGATCCAGAGTGGCAGAGCGCGCGGGACAAGTCCGAAGCGAACGGGAAGCTGGTGGAGAAAGTGGATTCGACGTTCATGGCGTTGACGGATTTTTCGCCGAGGGTGGGGTGAGGGCGACGCGGGACAGGCAAGAGCGCCCTTCGACTCAGTTTGGGGCAAGCTAGCGCCACGAAGAGACGAAAATGGCAAAGCGGCGTCAAGCCGCNNNNGACGGTGGGCGGAAAGGGCAGGGCAAAAAATTTAAGGGCGCAACCGCCGTTAAGCTGTTGCGCCCTATAACTGAGCCGTGAAGTTTCTAACCCTGCCGATTCAATCCGGCGGCGTGATCGCCGTTAGGCAAGCCACGCCCTCGAAACAGAACCGTAAAGGCTTCGAGCTTCGCGATCCAATCTCGCGGCGCAACCTGCGATTAAGCTTGCTGCGCCCTCTCAACTAAGCCGTAAAGTTCTAAAGCTTCCCGGTTCAATCTGGCGCGGAAGATAAGGCTTCCCGTTGGCGGCGTCAATCAAAATCGGAGCGAACGCTTGTGGAAATCTGTGGATGGGTGTGCAAAAATCCCCGGCGCCTCACAGGCCGATTGAACGAATAGTGAAATTAACTCTTTGTTTATCTTGCTTCCGAGCGGGTTTTTCTGCAAGATTTTCCGCTCACCCGCCCGCGGAATGGCATTAGAGGCGAAGAGAGATTCCTGAGTGTGCGGACCGACACACCGCAAGATCATCCGGGGCGCGCCGACCGATGGGAGGAAAGCAAAGCGGCGTCAAGCCGCCGCACTCCATAGGGGGCCACGACGGCGGGTGGGGTGGCGACATGACTGAGGCGCGTAGGGGATTTAGGGGGCAGTGCAGCTATTGGAAGCGCACAGCCATCCCTCGGTTGCACTCGGGACGAGAGAGTGCCCTTCGACCGCGCTCAGGACAGGCCCTTCGGCTCAGCTCAGGGCAAGCCTGTGCTACTGTCGGCGGGGGCTGGGCACGGCTCTAGCGGCTGAGGATCAAATCGGAGGAAGGGACGCCTGCGCTTGCAGAAAACTGGAACCGGGGCCCCTAAACCTACAAGAAACAAGATTCAGCGGCTTTCGCCCGTGAGATAAGTTCTTTGGGATTAACCGAATTCAAGCGATTGACGGTTGGCCGGCCAATTGCAAGCTGACATTTTCCCGTGGGGGTGTTTGCGGGGAGAGCCTGTCTGTTATCTGTAAGCGGTAATCAAGGGCCCGGAGAATTGGTTGCCTGAATCTCGCACTCGTATCAAGTGTGACCGCAAGCGGTCAACGCAAAGCTCAATTTCATGGAGGATGCAATGAAGATCAATCGGAAAGGGAGATTTGTCCTGGCTGCCGCCGCGCTCGTGGCAGTGGCGGCGGTGGTTTCCTTATATGGTGTGACCGCCAAGCGGTCAACCATTGTGCGCGCAGATGACGACGTGATCGGATTCCGCGCGCGGCTTACGGGCTTTGGGGAAGTGCCGCCGAAACTTGTCGAGGGCAGCGGCACATTCGTGGGCACACTGAGCGCCGACGGCCAGTCCATTTCCTGGACACTGACTTGGACGGGGCTGAGCGGCCCGGCGCAGGTGGCGCACATACACTTCGGGCCGCCGCAAAACACCGGCACGCCGGTGGTGTTCTTTTGCAACGGCGGGAACCGGCCGGACCCGTGCCCGGACGGGCCTGGACATAGCGGCATGCTCACCGGCACATTCACCTCCGCTGACGTGGTGGCCGTACCTTCGCAGAACGTTACGGCCGGCGACTTCGCCGGGTTCGTGAAGATCCTCCGCGCCCGCCTGGGCTACGCGAATATCCACACGACGCTATTTGGTGGCGGGGAAATCCGCGGGCAGGTGAGCGTCAGCCAAGAAGAAGATTAACGCCGGTATGCCGGCCTTCCCGGGTCAAAGGACGACCGGGACGCCCCGATTGATGGGAGGAAGGCAAAGCGGCGTCAAGCCGCCGCACTCCAAAGGGCGCCGCTACAGATCATAGGCTTGCGGATTTGGCGGAACTTTTTGCGGCACGGTAGATGGCTTCGATGAGGGCAAGGCTGCGGCGGGCTTCGCGGCCATCGCAGGCGGGTGCGCGGTCGTCCTGGATGGCGCCAAGGAAGTCTTCGAAGACAGCTTGATGGCCGCGAACGTCGCTGACGACCGCGGAAGAGGCGCTAGGGTTTGTGTCGGCTTCGGCGCCAGCGAAGCCGGCCGGTGGATTTTTCCTGAGGTCGGCGGCGATGATGCGGTCGTGCTCGAGGATGACAGTGCCTTCGGAGCCGGAAATCTCCACGCGGCGGGGATAGCCGGGATAGGCGGCGGTGGTGGCTTGGAGGATGCCCAGAGCGCCGGAGGCGAATTCGAGGACGGCGACAGCGGTGTCTTCGGCTTCGATCTTGTGCAGCGCGGTGGCGGTGCGCGCCTGGACGCGAGTGACGTCGCCGAGGAGCCAGAGGAGCAAATCCACGGTGTGCACGCCCTGATTGATCAAGGCGCCGCCGCCGTCGAGCGCGAATGTGCCGCGCCACTTTGAATTACCGTAATATTCAGGAGGCCGAAACCATTTTACGCGCGCATCGGCGAAGAGCGGCTTGCCGAAGACTCCGGAATCGAGCCAGTGCTTGAGGCGGCGAATGTCCGGCTTCAAGCGATCCTGAAAAATGACGCCGAGCTTGACGCGGGAGCGCGCGGCGGCGTCAATGAGCGCATCGGCGCGCTCGGTGCTGATATCGATGGGCTTTTCTGTAAGCACGTGCAGGCCGCGGCGGGCGGCGGCAATGCCTTGAGTGGCGTGCAGGCCGGACGGACTACCGATGACGACCAGATCCATCGGACGATGCGCGAGGAAGGCCTCGAAGTCGTGATAAGGCGTGGCGCCGTGCTCGCGGCAGAGGCGAGCGACTTTGTCCGCGTTGGCGCCGAAGATGGCGGCGATTTCGACGCCGGAAATGGCTCGGGCGGCGCGGGCGTGCGTTTGCGAGATGTTGCCGCCGCCAATGAGACCAATGTGCGTGGTCATCGCGCTTCGATGGATCAGCGATAGGCCGTGACGAAGTCCTGGTATGCCGCTTCGATACTTCCGGGCGAAGCGATCTCCGAGAGAATCAAGATGCGATAGCGGAAGGTCACGCTCTCGTTCGCGGCCAGCGAGAAGTTTAACTCTTCCTTGCCATCGCTGAAAATTTTCTGGCCGAGCGGATTGGCGGCGAAAAGGCCGTAACCCCGGGCGTGCCAGTAGGCGGGAAAGCCGGGATTCGCCGGATGATCGAAGATGACAATGGTGACAGGCTCATCGGCGACGCGGCCACTGAGAGCGCACCAGCGGCCGCGCGTTCCCCAAACGGCATCGCCCTTTTTGCCTTCGCTGCTGAGGTAAACGCCGTTCACGCCGGTGTTGTCCATCTTGGCGACGGAGGTGGCGCGGCCGCTCGAGTCGGTGAAGACTTCGGGTTTGTCGGAGGGAGTTTCCAAAGCGCGTGTCACGCGGAGGCCGAGCATGCCTTCTTTATCGTCGGGGAATACAACTTTTTCGCCAAGGGCATGCAAAGTCGCGATGCGATCCACGCTGCGGAAGTTTGGGCCGCCACGAAAGACGAAGCGGGTGTGTTCTTTGAGAATGGTCTGCTGCTTCCCGGATACCCAATCCGCTTCGACTTCGAGCACGCCCCAGTCGGCGCCGCTCTTTGCGGAGACGATCGAGCGGTGGCGAATGACGCCCATCTTCGGGGCGTTTTCGGGCTTGATGGCTTCGGAATTGTTCCAGAAGTCGAAGCCGTTGACATTACCGTAGTTGAACCAGAGACCGACATGATGCGGATGGTCCACGCGTTCGCCGGGGCGGGGCTCGAGCGGATAGCCGCGCGTGATTAGGGTTCCTTTGGCGGTGCGGAGCGGATAAAGGACCGGCTTGGCGAGATTCGCGGGCCAGATGTACGCGGTGAAAGGCTTCCCGTCAATCGAAACATCCACGCGACCAGCCGGCTCATTCGGGAGGACGCGGATGCGGTCGCCGGGCGCGTTTTGTTGCGCAGCGACACTGCAAAAGAACGCGGAGATAACAATGAGAACGAGAGACGCGCCCGCCTTAGGTTTGCTCATGAGGCGCTCTTCCTCCCAAAATGACCGCCTGCTTTGCGTCGTCGAAACCGACGCGCTGGCCCGTCTGAATGGCGGCGATGGTCATGCAAAGGGCGACGGAGTGGCTGTAGCCAGCTTCGATGTCGGCATTGGGCGTCTTGCGGGCGCGGACAGATTCCAACCAGTTCCGGACATTGCCCACGGTGGCGTCATCGGCGCCGGTGTCGGCAGAGGTCTCCATGCCGCCGGCCAACTGGGTCAATGAGAGAGTGGGCAGAAGATTCGGCTTTGCGTCCATTTCCTTTGCGTATTTTTCAGTGAGCCCACCTGCGGAAGTGATCTGGTTCTTGTCGAGATCGAGCGTGCCGCCGTTGGAGTAGTACAGCTCCTTGATGCCGCCGGCAGAGTTGCTCATGCGAGACGAATAGACAACCTGGAAGCCTTTGGCGGAGTCATCGAGTGAACCGTAATCGAAAACGGCGGTCATGGTGTCCCAGTTTTTTCTGCCGTCACGCCAGCAGTAACAGCCGCCATTTGCCACCACGCTGCGCGGCCGAGGCAAGCCCGTGAACCAATGCACCGTGTCGATCTGATGGACAAGCCATTGGTCGGGGATGCCGGAGGAATACGGCCAGAAGAGGCGAAACTCGAGATATTTTCTGGGATCGAAAGGTTCGAAGGGCTGATTGATCAAGAAGCGCTTCCAGTCGGTGTCCGCTTCGCGAAGCAGCGGGACGAGTTTGGGGCGGCGCCAGCGCCCCGGCTGGTTGACGTTCCAAGTCATTTCGACGGAAACGATGTCGCCGAATTGGCCGGACTTGATGAACTCGTGCGCGCGCTGATAATTGGGCGCGCTGCGGCGCTGCGTGCCGACGGCGACGATGCGGCCGCTGGATTTGACGGCGGAGCGGATGGCGCGGGCGTCCTCCATGGTGTGCGCCATGGGCTTTTCGACATAGGCGTCGCGGCCGGCGCGGACGGCTTCGACGCCATGAAAAGCGTGTTGAAAATCCGCGGTGGCGATGATGACGGCTTGCACGTCCTTGCGATCGTAAAGTTCATCATTGTTGCGCGCCACGGCGACCTGCTTGCCGGTCAGCTTGGCGATGTAGGCCGCTCCTTCCTCGCGACGCCGATTCCAAATGTCGGACACGGCGACGAGCTCAAAATTCAGCGGGCCTGCCACTTTCGCGAATGACGGAATCAAGCTGCTTCGTGTGCGGTCGGAAAAACCGACGATACCGACGCCGACGCGATCGTTCGCGCCGAGAATTCTGCCGTAGCTGGATGCCGTGCCGCCCAAGGCAGCGCCGGCAACGGACACGCCGGTTGCTTTCAGGAAATCACGTCTTGAAGTTTTGGCCATGGGTGCGGAACCTCCTCGAGGGAAGATGATACAGCACCGGCTTGCCCGTGAGAGGCTGTTGGCAAGGCAAAGCCTTGTGCGAGGCCAGGATGCGCTTGGCATCGAAAATGTGGATTCAAGCAGAGAAGTTAAGATCGGAGATTATCCAAATTCTTTGAATGCTTATTTTGATTTACGACAGGCCGGAAGAATTCTCACTCTTCGCCGTTGCCATCACTGGTGATTGGAGCTGTGCCAGGGGAGCGTCAGGAGAAAGTTTGCGATCGATTCAGTGAGCTTTCGCGGATATTCCAAACGCGCCATAGCAAGCGCCTGCTTTCTCACCAGGCGATTCCGCCCGATTCGGTACGTGTGAAAGAAGCGCGCTCGCCCGCGGAGGGCATGCTCCGGGAGAATCGAGCAGCCGAAACCCGCCTCCACTAAACTCTTGATGGCTTCCGTATCGTCAGCCTCCATAAGAACATGGGGCGTCAGGCCAATGTCCGCGAAAAACCGATCGATGATCACGCGCATGTTGCTGCGTTTTGGATAGAGCACGAACGGAACGCCGCTTAGCTCGGAGGGCCGTATTGCGCCGACATGGCCTCTGCGGACACGCGTCGGCGATGGACGCAGCAAAAGCAGTTCTTCCTCGAAAAGGGGCATTATTTTCAGGTTTTTTTGAGAAACCGGGAGAGAGATGAGACCCAGGTCAAAACGAGAATCGAGAAGCCCGGCCACGATCTCTTCGGTAACGCCCACAAAGATCTGAATCTCCGTGTTGGGAAACTGTTTCCGCAACAGGCGGAGTGGACGGCCGAGCCGGTAGATCAGGCTTGTGATTCCAGTGGCGAAGTGAAACGGACGAGCATCCGTAGAGGAGTTGTTCTCGAAATCGTGCCGCATCTGGTGCGCCTGCTTAATGAGCGCTCTGGCGCGCTCGGCAAGGCGGGACGCGGCGGGAGTCGGAATCAAGCGTCTGCCCGATCGCACGAACAGCTCCGTCTGGAGCTCGCCGGCGAGGCTGTGGAGCTGGAGGCTGATTGCGCCGGGAGACAAATGAACATGTTCGGCTGCCCGAGTCACGCTGGACGAATCCATTACCGCAAGGAAGAGCTCGAGCTGGTGAATGTCCATCTCCAGGCTCCAAGGAAACGCGATCAGGCCGGCGCGCGTTTTGGGCATTGTCTCACAACTTCTACGCGAAGCTGCCCGATTGTTTAGTTTTCCTGAACAGAGGCTTTAGAAATTTGTCGTTGACAGGGTGCAATGTGCATTCCTATGGTGCAGGCAAGTTGCGATCATTTGGCCCCTCGGTCTTCTGGCAGCGTAGCCCGAAGCCGGCTCAGGCGGGGTTACTCTGACTTTAGACGCGGAGATTGCTTGAGAGGGGGCGGTAGTGCGTCCACGCGGACTTTGGGTCGGCCTCGTTTGCCGGGGGGTGTGCAATGAAAAAAGCTGCGTTGCTTATTCTCAGTGTTCTGTTCGTCCCAGTTTCCACACGCGCGCAAGGCTTAGGCAGCATCGTGGGAACGGTGACAGATCCGTCGGGGGCGGCAATCGCGTCCGCAAAAATCATGGCGAAAGAAGCGGGCACGGGATTCGTGCGGGAGGCCAGAACAGACGACCAGGGGTACTACGTCATTCCTTCGCTCCGCCCAGCGGCCTATATCGTGAGCGTTGAAGCAAGAGGATTCAGCACCGCGAAGGAGAACATTACGCTGCTAGCGGATCAAACGTTGACGGTGAATGTGCAGTTGAAGCTTGGCGTGTCGACGGAAACTGTGACGGTGAACAGCGGCGACACGCAGGTGGATACGACGACGTCCATTCTCAAGCAAGTTATCGAACAGCAGCGCCTTACGGAGTTGCCGCTCAATGGCCGCAACGCGGCGCAACTCACCCTATTGGTTTCTGGCGCCGTCAACTCGCCCGGAGGAGGCGCTGACCAGGGATTCACAAAAACTTTCCCGGGTGCGGTGACCATATCCGCCAACGGCGCGCGGCAAAACATGGTCAGCTATCAGCTCGACGGCGGCAACTACGTAGACGAATACACCAACGTCAACCAGCCGTTCCCATTCCCGGACGCACTGCAGGAATTCAGCGTGCAGACGAGCAACTACACCGCGGAATATGGCCAGAACGCCGGGGCGGCGGTAAACGTCATCACCAAGTCAGGCACCAACAGGTTCCACGGCGATGTGTTTGAGTTTGTGCGCAATGCAGTCTTCAACGCGAGAGGCTTCTTTGCGCCCTTCACGCTGCCGAACGGCCAACCGACAAAGGATAAAGGACGGGACCAAATCAAGCGGAACCAGTTTGGCGGCACGTTCGGCGGGCCGATCATTCACGACAAGACGTTCTTTTTCGCCGGGTATCAGGGCACCCGCTTCCGCAACATCGGAAATGCGTCGAGGTCAACCCTGCCCACGACCAACTTCGCTCCCAATGCCATACCTGCGAGCGGTCCTGTTACGAGTTCTACTACGTGCACGAGCGGGACGACTTCCTCGCCTTGCGATATCGAAACGTACCTCAATACGGGAGGCCCAGGCGGGGGCCCGGGAACCATCGATCCCGTGTCTCTGAATATCCTAAAGGGTTTGCCTCTGACTGCAAGCCGAACGGTGATCTTCCTGAGGCCGCAAGACGACAACTATGACGAAGTCATTGGGAAAGCAGACCACTCCTTCAGTCGAAGCGACCAGGTCGCCGTCCGTTATGATTACAACCGCTTCCACAGGGATGCGGTTTTTGATCCCGCCAATTTTCTGACGTATGCGAACGGGGCTACAATACCGGCGCAAAACGCCTTGATCCACGAAACCCACCTGTTCAAACCGAATTTGATCAATGATTTCCGATTCGGCTATTCGCGGGAGGCAGCGCAGCGAGGTCCTGCCAGCACCGTGCCCAGTGTGAAAACGCTCGGCTCGAATATTCCCTTCCAGCCCCCCACGAATGCGATTCAGCAAATCCGGGTGAATAATGGGTTCAGCTTTGGAGATAACCCCAACGCATCCTTCGTGCGAAACAATTTCACATGGAGTGATGATGTGAGTTGGGTGGTGGCGAAACACGACTTGCGCTTCGGTGGTGTAATTGAACGCAGCCGCGTAGACCTCAACAACCTGTTCTTCCAGCCGGCCGAGTTTAGCTTTTGCACGCTGGCCCCCGGCCAAACTCCGACGCCGCCGC
>QHYP01000166.1 GCA_003224195.1 Acidobacteriota bacterium
ACCGGCGAGGCGGACTATCGCACGCCCATTTCCGAAGCCGAGCAGTTTTACGAGGCGTTGCGCTGGCTGAACGTGGACGCCGTCCTGGTGCGCGTGCCGGAAGAGCCGCATGGGATCGGCCGCCGCCCCAGCCACCACGTCACGAAAATGCTGTACATCGTGGGCTGGTTCGAAAAACACAAGAGCTGAGCGCTTTCTGCTTCTAGCACTACCCTAATGTCAAACCTGGGAGCGTCCGCGCGGACGCTCCCCGTTCTTTTTTCAGGTTAAGCGCTGTCTGTCTCACACCGAGAGGGAAGGGAGCGTTACTGGACGAGGCGAACGTTGTGCACGCCCGCGGCGAGCGACATGGCCATGCCCGCCGATTGCGGCACCCACCACATTTTGCGGATCCACGGATTCGGGCTGCGCATCATCCGGCGGCCGAAGAAATCCATAAATGCCGGGCAGACCTGCGTGGCTGCGTAGAGGGCGCCAGAGTTGGCGAACGGACGCAACAGCGGGTTGGACTCCGTGCCTGCGCCGGCGTTTATGGCCCGCCGCGTAGACCAAGCATCAAATGTCGCCGCGCCGTGAGCCGCAACGGCCAGCCCATACCATTCGCGACGCCGAGTCGAGGACTCTCTCCAACCGCCGAGCGCCGGCCGCGGCGCTTCGGGCAATCCGAGCGGCTTATTGCGAACAACGATGGGCGCGAGCGCGGAAGGCTCCGTCGGAACAGCCGCCGCGGGTGTGCGCGCAAATTCGCCCGGCGCATAACCGAGGACTGGCGCGCCGCTATTTACTTCCGCGGATGAAGCAGCATCGCTCTTTGCATCTGCTTCCACCGAGAGCGGCGCGTTTTCGCCGGACCGGCGGGCCACTGGGGAAGGCGAATCGGAAGCGACAGGAATTGCGCAACCTGGCTGCGCAAGGAAACTCACGAAAAGGACCAGATCAAGAACCATCGTGCACCTCAGTGGCTGGGGGTCGCTGTGGTGCTCTGCGGTGCGTCCCAGAACGCACCCACGATACTGTACTTCCGTGCAGGTTCCAATAGCGCGACCTGCCCATAAGGGTAGGTCTGCCGTACTGGTAGAGTCGGTGGCGCGAAATGGGAAGGATGTACTAGCAAGAAGCGCGTCATTGGCGAAGCCGTCTGGACCGATTAAAGGGACTTGACCAGATTGGCGAAATGAGCTTTCTCCGCAAAGCCGCGCAAATCGCGCAGATTGGCGCGTCTGTTATAATCGCGCGCGATGGCGGTCCGTGAGCCCTCGGTTCCTCCGCAGCCCCCCGCGGCACAGACGCCGCGTTTCCTTGTCGTGGAAGGGCCTCTGCGCGTGGGCAAATCGACGCTGGCTCGGATTCTCGCGGAACGCCTGCGCGCCCGCCGCATCTACGACTGCGAAGACAATCCGTTCCTCGAGGACTTTTACCGCGGAAAAGCGGGCGCCGCGTTCCGCGCGCAGATGTATTTTCTGATGGAGCGCCAGAAGCGGCTGCGCGAAGCGCTTGCTGTCGAAACGCCCGGCCATCTCCTCTCCGACTTCCTGATGGAGAAGGACCGCATCTTTGCAAACCTGAATCTCGATGACCAGGAGCTGAAACTCTACGAACGCTACTACGAGAACTCGACGGCGGATCTGCCCTTGCCAGATCTGGTGATTTACCTTCAGGCCAAGCCGGAGGTGTTGCGTGCGCGCATCGCCAAAAAAGGAGCGAGAGAGGAGACCCGCATCGCCGACGAATACATCGAAGAAGTTGTCCACGCCTACGAACACTTCTTCTTCCGTTACTCCGCATCCGACCTGTTGGTGGTGGATACCTCGGCGATCGACTTCGTCGAGCGCAGCGCGGATTTGCAGCAACTCCTGCGCCGGCTTCAGGACCCTGTCAAGGGGACACAATATTTCCTACCTCTCGGGGCGTCGGAATAGCCAGATCTGCGGCTGCCTCCAACAGTCAGTCAATCTGCAAACGCGGGGCTAATGGTTCCGTTCTGCGGCGGCGCCATTTCCGTAATCGTTTGACGCTGGAGCCAGGTGAAAACCCCCCACAGATGCGCTCCAAACGCGGCCGCCTTCCGATTTACCTAGTATCGGAGAACACGATTGCTTCGATTCGCCTTGGTTGTTTTCTTTCTCCGGGAAATTCAGTACAGTTTCCGCCGCAGAAAATGGAGGTTAATGCCTATGGAACGCTGGTCACGTCGCAGGTTTTTTCTCACTTCCCTGGCGAGCAGCATTGCCGCAGGGGCGAGCAAACTGTTCGGCAAAGAAGTGCAAGCAGGGAATGGCACAAATGCCCGCGCCGAGAATTTGGCATCGATGTTGCCACCGCAAGGCGTCCGCCCGCTCATGATTTCGAGCGCGAACGGCGTCAATGCGCTCGACCGCGGGATGGAGATCTTGAAAAAAGGGGGCGACACGCTGGACGCCGTCGTCGCGGCGGTGACGGTCGTCGAGGACGATCCGAACGATACCTCGGTCGGCTACGGCGGTTTGCCCAACGAAGACGGCGAGGTCGAACTCGATGCCAGCGTGATGCACGGCCCGACACACCGCGCGGGATCGGTCGCTTCCGTGCGCCGCATCAAGAACGTGGCGCGGCTGGCGAAGACCGTGATGGAGCGGACGAATCACGTCATGCTCGTCGGCCCCGGCGCGACCCGCTTTGCCGTCGCTGAAGGATTCGAGGAGATGAACCTGCGCACGGAAAAATCACGGCTCGCGTGGCTGGCGTGGAAAGCGTCGTCCTCGTTCAACTGGCGCCCGGGAATCGACAGCCCGGAATGGAAGGAACACATGGCCGCGCTCCTCGACACGCCGGAAAAACAGGCCCTTCTTCCGTGGATTGAGAGCGTCATCGCGCATCCGCCGACGGGCACGATCCCGTGCATGGCGGTCAACGAGAAAGGCGACATCTCCGCCACCACCACGACTTCGGGGCTGGCGTGGAAAATCGCCGGGCGCGTAGGCGATTCACCCATCATCGGCGCCGGGTGCTGCGCGGACAACGACGTCGGCGCCGCGGGTTCGACCGGTAAAGGCGAAGAAAACATCAAGATCTCCGGCGGGCACACGATCGTCGAGATGATGCGGAAGGGCATGTCGCCCACGGACGCGTGTCTGGAAGCGCTGCGCCGCGTCGCGCGCAATTACAACAACGACAAGAAAAAACTGGGGACGTTTCATCTCTTTTACTACGCGCTGAACAAGAACGGCGAGCATGGGAGCGCGTCGCTCTGGCGCAGCACGCGCAACGGTCACCGCGCGACCTACGCCGTGCACGACGGCACGAAGGCGCGGCTCGCCGAGTGTGCCGCGTATTTTGACGAAGCCAGCGGCGACGAGTGAGGCGCCCTAGCCCCTTTGCGCCGCTCACGTCTTGTCCTACCCTTTCATCGGAATGGACCGCGCAAGAATTCTGATCATCGGTGGCGGCGTCGTGGGCTGCGCGGTGGCGCACGCGGTGTCGCGCCGCTGGCAGGACGTGTTCTTGGTCGAGCAATTGCCCAGGCTCGGCATGGCCACGAGTTCGCGCAACAGCGGCGTAATTCACTCCGGCATCTACTACCCACCGGGCACGCTGAAGGCGCAGCTCTGCCCGGAAGGCAATCGGCTGATGTATGAGTTCTGCGCCAGACACAATGTTCCACATCGGCGCACGGGGAAATTGATTGTCGCGTCGGACTCTCGCGAAGAGAAAGAGCTCCATGCGTTGCTGGCCCGCGGGCGGGCGAACGGAGTGGAGGGCCTGCGGCTGATCGGTCCCGCGGAGATTCGCGCGCGGGAACCGCACATCGTTGGGACCGCGGCGATTGATGTGCCTTCGGCGGGCATCGTTTCGGCCGAGGATCTTGTGAAGGCGTTCGCGCGGGTAGCGGCGCAGCAAGGCGCCGAGATCGTTACGCATGCGCGCGTGGAAGCGCTCGAGCCGCAGCGCGATTCGATTCGCGTGACCCTGCGAATTGGAGATGACGCAACGGCCAAACATGAAACGATTGAGGCCGATTGCGTCGTAAATGCCGCCGGCCTCTACGCCGACGACGTGGCCGCGATGCTGGGGAACCGCTCCTGGCGCATTTATCCTGTGCGCGGCGAATTTTGCGAGATCCGCGGGCCGCGCGCGGCGCTCGTGAACGGTCTGGTTTATCCGCTGCCGCTTCCCGAAGGATTCCTCCTCGGCGTGCATTTCACGAAAACACTGTGGGGCACGCTTCTCGTCGGTCCGACCGGAACTTACGTCGAAGGAAAGGACAACTACGAGCGGAACCGCCTGCCGATTTCGTACTTTGCGCGAAGCGCGAAGGCGCTCTTGCCGGAAATCGAAGAGAGTGACATGCAGCTCAGTTATTCGGGATTGCGGCCGAAGCTGGTCCCTCCTGGCGGGAAGGGTCCCTTCGATTTCGTCATCACGCGCGATCCGCATGTGCCCCAAGTGATTCAATTGGTCGGGATGGAGTCACCGGGGCTGACCGCCGCGGCGTCCATTGCAAATCGTGTCGCGGAACTGGTCTCCGAAATCCTCGCATGAATTGTCAAAGAACAGAACGGGCACGGCATGCCGTGCCCCTACAAAGCACCCTCACTCCACAACGATGCGGAGGAATTTCTTCTTGCCCACTCTTATGAGGTGGCTCTCACCTCTGACAAGTGCGAGCGATTTCTGCACGCTCATCGGCGTTTTGTCTCCTACCAGCTCGACGCCGCCTTGCTTCACCAGGCGTTCCGCTTCGCTACGTGAAGAAATCGTCCCTGCCTCTACCAGTAGAGAAGTAATTCGCCGAGGTGGGCCTGCTGGCACTTTGAATATCGGCGCTTCTTCGGGGGCTTGGCGGTCGCGGAAGACGCGCTGAAATTCGTCCGCCGCCTTTTTAGCGGCTGCCTGCCCATGGAAGCCAGCGATGACCTCGCGGGCCAACTCCATCTTCACGTCCATGGGGTGCTTTGAGCCGCTCGATACTTGATTTCGCAGGTCCGCGATCTCCTTCGACGGCCGGTCCGTGACCAGGTCCCAGTAGCTCCACATCAGGTCGTCCGGGATGGACATGAGCTTGCCGAACATTTCGGAGGGTGATTCGGTGATGCCGACGTAATTGCCGAAGCTCTTGGACATTTTGCGCTGGCCGTCGAGTCCGACCAGAATCGGCATGGTCATGCAGACTTGCGATTCCTTGCCATACTCGCGCTAGATTTCGCGGCCCATCAGTAGATTGAATTTTTGTTCCGTTGCGCCAAGCTCGACGTCGGCCTCGAGCACGACGGAATCATAGGCAACGAGAAGCGGATAGAGCAGTTCATGGACGGAGATGGGCTGGCCATTTTCGAGGCGCGCACGAAAGTCTTCGTGCTCGAGCATGCGGGCCACGCGATATTTCGCGCAGAGCCGCACGATATCGTAGCTTGACAACTTGTCGAGCCACTCGCGGTTGTAACGAATCTCGGTCTTCTTCGGATCGAGGATTTTGAAGACCTGATCGAGATAGGTTTTGGCGTTGGCATTGACCTGCTCGCGCGAAAGCGGCGGGCGCGTTTCCGATTGGCCGGTTGGATCGCCCACCAGGGCCGTGAAATCCCCAATCAGGAAAACAGCGGTGTGGCCCAGATCCTGAA
>QHYP01000167.1 GCA_003224195.1 Acidobacteriota bacterium
ATATCATCAATGGCCCGCTGATGGCGGGCATGGGCGAGGTGGGGCGGCTGTTCAACAACAATGAGCTGATCGTGGCCGAGGTGTTGCAATCCGCCGAGGCGATGAAAGCCGCGGTCAGCCATCTCGAGCAGTACATGGAGAAGGAAGAAACAGCGGCGCGCGGAAAAGTGATTCTGGCGACGGTGAAGGGCGACGTGCACGACATCGGCAAAAATCTTGTCGAGATCATCCTGAAGAACAACGGCTACGCGGTGATTAACCTGGGCATCAAAGTGCCGCCGGAAGATTTGATCCGCGCCTTTCAGGAACACAAGCCGGACGCTATCGGGCTTTCGGGATTGCTGGTGAAAAGCGCGCAGCAAATGGTGGTGACGGCGGGCGACCTGCGCGAGGCCGGGATTACGATTCCGCTGCTCGTCGGCGGCGCCGCTCTCTCGTCCAAATTTACGCAGCAGAAGATTGCGCCGAGCTATGGCCAGGCGGTCTGCTACGCGAAAGACGCGATGACGGGGCTGCGGCTGATGAACGAATTGATGGACCCGGCAAAGCGAGAGACTGTTCTGCGCGAACACGCCGTTTCGGGCGACGGAGCGGGAGCGCCGATTTCCACGACGGTCCGCGTGAAGGAAATCGAGGTGCGATCGCCGCGTGTGCGGGCGGACCTGCCGATTCCGCGCGCCGGCTATCTCGACCGCAAAGTGAGAAGCGTTCCGGATTTGCGCGAGATCTGGAGCTATATCAATCCTTATATGCTCTATGGACGGCACATGGGCTTCCGCGGAGACTTCGAGAAGCAATTGGCGGCGCGCGACCCGAAGGCGCTGGAACTTTTCGAGGGAATGGAGGAAGTGAAGCGCGCAGCGGCGGAGTTCATGAAAATCCGCGCGGTGTGGCAATTCTTTGAAGCGGAGGCGGAGGGAAACTCCGTACACCTGTTTGCTCCGGGCGGACGGGAACCGCTGCATTCCTTCCATTTCAAGCGGCAGCCCGCTGGAGACCGGCTGTGCTTGAGCGATTACGTATTGCCGCGGCGAAACGGCGAGCGCGATCATGCGGCGATTTTCGTGGTCACGGCGGGAGAAGGCATTCGCGAGCGCTCCGAACAAGCCAAGGCAGCGGGCTACTACTTCAAGTCGCACGGTTTGCAGGCGCTGGCGATTGAGACGGCGGAGGGCTGCGCCGAATGGCTGCATCGTCGAATCCGCGAGGATTGGGGCTTCCCCGATCCGCCAGAGATGACCATGCCGCAGCGGTTCACTTCGCGCTACCGCGGGAAAAGGTACAGCTTCGGCTACCCGGCGTGCCCTGACCTCGAAGACCAGGCAGGCATCTGGAAGCTGTTGCGGCCGGAGGAGATCGGCGTGCAACTAACCGAAGGAATGATGATGGATCCCGAAGCAAGCGTGAGCGCGCTGGTCTTTCACCACCCAGACTGCACGTACTTCGCGGTCGGCGAGGGTTTCGAAGCTAGCTTGAGTTAGGCTTCGCTCTTGCTGAATCCTGACGTGAGCGACGGAAACCAGGGACAAAGTGCGGGCACATTTGTGTTCGAGGCGGCCACAGGGGCGCCAAGAAATTGGCAACCGCTTCAAGGAGTGGCCAACAAAGGGAAACGAATTGCCACTTGGGAGAATCCTGAATCCAAAGGGACTTTGGAATGCGGCAGCGTAGGGCCTTCCCTATCTCCCTGCATGGCAGTATTATTGCGTCTCCGTTCCTAAATCCAAGTGTGTGAGGAAGTTGTACGAACTGGCTCTACGACCGCCGCGACGCCTAGATGCCGTGTTTGGCTCGGGAAGTGCTCGCTGAGAGTTGGGGTAAGCCTGTGGGTGGGCGCATGCCGAGGCGGGGAGGCGTCTATGGCTCAGACTGACTGCCGAAGGCGCCAGCTTATTCGATCCCGACGAGGGAAACTCTAGCAGGAGAAGAAAGCATGCAGCACAGTACCCACAGAGGGCCGGAGTCGGGGACGATTTTGATCATTGTTCTTTTTTGCTTGACGCTGCTGCTCACGATCGGCGTGCTGATGATCCTGAATTCCGGCACTGAGAGTCTGTTGAACAGCAACTACCGGACCTCGACGCAAGCGTTCTACGCGGCCATGTCCGGTTTGGAAGAAGCGCGGGGGCGCTTGTCGCCGCGACATCCCGATAGCATCAGCGGAGTGGTTGCTGCGGCAGGCACGCCTTTGCCGGCGGGACAAGTCTTCTACATCCGCAATCCGCTTCCGGGACAAGCTATTAATCCGACCGACCTTACCGTGAACAATCCATACGCGGATAAAGAATATGTCCAGGAATTTGGACAACCAATAACAAGCGCGAACGTCCAGTTTATTAATTCCGATTCTCCGATTGCTGGACTTAATGGTCCGCTCTATCAGTGGGTGCGCATCAACCCGATTACGGAGCAGAGTCTCAATATGGACGTCGACGGGGACAACAATCCTCCAGACGCTGGCACACCTCTTTTCTACGGTCTCTCCGCGGCCAGCACTGTGCCTTCCCTGAATGTGACTTCCAATGGAAGGCAGGCATTTGAACTCACTGCCCTTGCCGTTCTTCCGAACGGGAGCAAGAGATTGCTCCAATACGTCATCACGCCAGCGCCACTGGGTTACTCCATCCCGTCTCTCGGCGCCGCCTTTCTCCCCTTTCCTTCTCCGCTTACGCTGGTTGGCCCGGTGGGCACGTTCCAAGCTTCCAATGACGCGAATCTTTGGATGAACGGAAGCGATCAACAAAGCGGGGGTAATTGTTCGCCCGTTGAGTCCCTCAAGCCCGCGATTGGCGTGGATGGCAATGGGAACATACCCCCTGTGAGAAACGGTATCCCCAGACGCCCCACGGACCTGCAGACAAACTACATCGGCTCGGGCGGAACACCTAGCGTACTAAACGTAAATCAGTCCATGCCATCGATCTATACAAGCGTCAGCGGGCTCGACGGGACAAACGGCTTGGTCCAGGCAATCACGCAAGACGCCGACTATGTGGTGCAAGGCCCAGCGTCGAATTTGCCCAATTACGGCAGTGCGCAGAACCCCGTCGCCACTGTGGTCCAGGGCGACCTGACACTGACGAGTAGCGTGACCGGATATGGAATTCTGCTTGTCACGGGCACCCTCACTGTCAGTGGGGACGTGGGGTGGAAAGGCATCATCCTCGTCATCGGGCAAGGGAAGATGACAGTGACCAGCATTGGTTCGGGGGAATATGATGGCGCGATCCTCATCGCCAACACGCGCGACCCATACAACGGCATTCTCTACAGCTTAGGATCGACTACGGTGGACTGGAGCGCGGGGGGCAATAACGGCGTTTTCTACAACAGTTGTTGGGTGCAAGCAGCCCAGTTTCTCTCGTCGTCTTACAGAGTCCTGTCTTTCCGCCAGATTCCGCAGTAAAGACTTAGAGCGACCCCCGAGCAACCGGAGACTTCCCTTCCCCCATTTGCTGGCGCGAGCTAATGCGCGGTGGCGGATTTGAAGGCTGCACAGGCGTCGGAATAGTACCCGACCCCTCCGGAGCCTTGCCGATTGTCGGTGCCCCAACTCGTGGTGATCGGGATTGTGCTCGTGTAGTGAAAATGCCCCCAGCCATTGTTTTCGTCCTGATTGTCCTGATAGCCGGTGGGGTTGAACGAGATCGAGCCGTTCAGGGCAATGCCGATGGTGCAGAAGAGGATGCCATCGCTGCTGCTCGGCGTGACGGAGGCCGTGTTCAGTGGACCGAAAGGAGACTGATTGCCGCTGTCGGTTGCGAGTGTGGAGTCGGATGGAGAAGCCGCTGCCGCACCCGTCACATCGTAGAACATAACGTCGCCCAAAGTGATAGTCGTACCGCTGATCGTGATCGTGTGATTCTGGGTGCAGGCGATATTGTCCGGAGACCGCCAGATCTGCTGGATGCCCTCGCCGCCAACGACGCCCGAGCCGATTTGCGTGTAGTTGGACGTTGGGTTCGTCCCTGTGACCAAAGTAAGCTGCTCTCCTGTGTTCCCATTGAACGCCACGACCACGAGGTTCCCGCTGCACGGGAACTGGAAGGTATAGCTCGAGTTACCGTCCACCAGCGCGTTTTGCGCGGTGCGTTGGACGTACATGCCCGTCGGAGCGCTGCCGCTGCTTGCTGATTTCAGCGCGACCGCCGCGGTCACCCATCCATTCGAGGACGACATCGTAAGAGTCGGGTTGACGGCAGCGGCAGTTGCCTGCACGAACGTTTGTACCGCAAAACCTTCTCGCGGGCTTGCGTCTTGCAGCGTAAAAACAGGGCTCGACATCGCGGTCCACCTGCCGCTTGGGGCCAAATCCGTGACACCAAGCTGAAAGATAAGGCAGTTGTTCGCAACCGGCATGAAGCTCCGGGCTGCGACGCTCGTGCCAGTCCCGCTGGCAAAGGTTGTTCCGCAGTTCGGGCTGGCCGTAGCGACGTTCGCGAATTGATAGGCACCGCACTGGATGCCCGTTGGCTTTGTAGCAAAAGCCAAAGTTAGCTGATGCACGCCTGCCGCTGCGTTCGCTGCCAGCCAGACCTGAATCGTCCGGCTCGTATCGTTGGGCGGCGTTGCGAACATTGGGGTGTACGCATTCCCACCGTCATCCGTCATCGTGACGCTGCCGACGCCAGCCGTACTCCACACACAAGCGGCGATGATCGCATTTCGAGCCGAGGAGGCGTCGGCTAAACAGAAAAGATAGTTGCCCGAGGGGTTCTCCGCGTTGTTGTCGCAGCCTGCCGTGACGGCGCCTGTGCCTCGGCCGAGGAAGGTACTCACCTGACGCTGGCCGTTAATAAAGACGGGCGTTGCTGCTTGCGTCGCGGAGGTCACAGTGATCGTGGCGCTGGCTATCTTCGTGGTGTCGGAGATCGACTTGGCCGTGAGCGTCACAGTGGAAGTCGTCGGTATACTGGCGGGTGCCGTATAAGTGACCGGTGTACCGGAAGCACTTGAAGTGGAAGAAAGCGTGCCGCAG
>QHYP01000168.1 GCA_003224195.1 Acidobacteriota bacterium
CAGCGAGCGCGCCAAAACCCAGTTCGCGGGCGGCGCGCAACCATTCGCGCGCCTCGCGAATCAGCGCAAACGCAGCCTCAAGCGCGGTGCGGTCGGTGCCGGGGCGCAGGGCGTCCATCGCGCGGCGGCCCGGCGCACAGGTTGTGCGGCGGCGCAGCAGTTCGCGCAGCGCGTCAAATTCGAGAACGTCTTCCGCCGTCCGCGACATTCACATTTTCCGCAGCCGCTCTTCAAGATAGGCGGCTGCCTGTGCTGGATCCCGCGCGATGTGCACCAAGTCCCCGTTCGATTCGCCCCAGTTCGAGGGATGACCGCGCTCGACCTCGCGCACGCGCTCGAGAATCGGCTGCCAGAAATCGCCAAGCACGACGAAAGGTTTCCTCGCCATAACCGACTTGTTCAGCATCTCCCACACAACGGCGAGCTCGACGAGCGTTCCCGTGCCGCCCTTGCAAGCGACAAAGCCGTCGCCGCGGCGGATCAACTCGAAGAGCCTCTCTTCCCACGTCCCGACGTGAATCTCATCGTCAACCCAGCGGTTGGCGTGAGACTGAAAAAACTCCGCGGTGATGCCGAGCGTGCTGCCGCCGACCTCTTTCGCGCCGCGCGAGACCGCTTCCATCACGCCGCCATAGCCGCCACTGCAGACGCGGAAGCCGCGCGCGGCCAGGGCGCGGCCCAGCTCGCGCGCGTGTTCGTAATCGGCATCGCCCTCGCGCGGGCGCGAACTGCCGAACACGCTGATGATTGGACTCTGTGCTCGCATGTCTGTCAGGAAGCGGAGACTTTCAATGCGAAATTTGACCTTCCCTCACGGCTTGTGCGGATGCTTGGCCGTTGCCTTCCCCTTTTGCCCGAGCTCTTCGACCATCGCCACGCACAATGCGTCGAGGACCGCCGTGGCATCCTGATTCTTCGCGCCCTCGTTATTGTTCAGAATCGAGAAAAGGAGCGGGTGGCCGGAGAGTGTTTCCGCGAATCCGGAAAGCGAGCGCACATGCTCAACGGAACCCGTCTTGGCATGAATGTGTCCCGCAGCGGGCGTATTCTTCATCCGGTCAGCCAGCGTGCCGTCCTCGGCCGCGACGGGCAGCGACGATTCAAATACGGAAAACCAGGGCTGCTTCGAGGCGAACTCGAGCAGTGTTACGATGGCCCGCGGCGTCACCAGATCGCGCCGCGAGAGTCCCGAGCCGTCCGCCTGCATCACGTCGCCGGGCGCGATTCCCACGAGGGCGTAGAAATCAGCGGCGAATTTGGCCAAATCGTCGGGAGTGCCCCACGGCCCGTTTTGCCGCGCCGCTGCGCGGAGAAGCATTTCCGTGTGCAGGTTTAGGCTCATCTTGTTGACAGCCTGCACCGCATCGCCGAGCGGCAACGAGACGTGCTCGGCAAGCACAAGAGGGTCGCCCACGGCCGTCCCCGGAATGGGCGCTTCGTGTTGCGCGCGCGCCGCTCCATGCACTTTGACGCCGCGCTCTTCAAGCAAGCGCCGCAACAGCGCGGCCGCGTGCTCGGCCGGCTCTTCGACGGCAAGAACGAGTTTGCGCGGTTCGGCGCTTACGGGCAGCAGGCCGCGAATCAGCACGAGCGGCGCGCCGGGCTCGCGCGTGAGCGTCAGGTCGGACTTGACGCCGGCGGCAACGGTTAGCACATCGCAGCGCACTTGGAATTCGGCGGTCCACGGCTCGAGGACAAATGTCGCCGGATCCCCGGGCCGGGCGCCCGGCTGGAGCGTGAGCGTTACGGTGTTGTCGTTCACAGCGATCGCGGAGACCGCCGCGCCATACGACCAAACCATATCATCGATTTCCCAGCCGTTCGGATAGCGCTCGGGCGGGAAGTTGCTGTCGTCGGCGACGACGTCGCCCGCAATCTCGCGTAGCCCCTTCGACACCGCCGCGTCAGCCAGTTCGATCAGAACCTTGTCCGGAGGTCCATCTTGCTCGGGCTGCTTCGCAAAAGGAAACTTGC
Organism: Acidobacteriota bacterium; assembly: GCA_003224195.1. Taxonomy (GTDB): domain Bacteria; phylum Acidobacteriota; class Terriglobia; order Acidiferrales; family UBA7541; genus Acidiferrum. The sequence continues at coordinate 1,975 of QHYP01000168.1, forward strand.
GATTGGAGAGATTCGGGTCGCCGCGCCCGACCAGAACCAAGTCGCCATCCAGCCGGCCTTCCGGCGTGAGCTGTCCGCGCGCCTCGAGTGTTGTGTGAAAGCGATACTCGGGGCCGAGCTTCGCGAGCGCCAGCGCAGTCGTAAAAAGCTTCATGTTCGACGCCGGCACAAAGTATTTGTCCGCGCTCTGCTCGTACAGTGTGTCGCCCGACTCCGCGTCTACCACTAAAATCCCCCAATCCGCTTTGTCGGCGGGCGGGGTGGCGAGGATAGCCTCCGCGCGCGCGGCGAAGCGTTTTACATCCGCCCGTTTCGAAATACGCTTCTGGCGAGCTTGATTCGCAGCTCCACAGCAGGCCTTGACATCTTTCGGCGAAGAAGCCGTGGCCTTCTTCTCCTGCGCCGGTGCGGCGGAAAGGAAAGGCTGCAGAATCGTGAGGGCGCCGATGAGGCGACGCAATCTCCGTGGAGTCCTGCCGAGAATCTGACAATCCTTCATGGAAAGAAGATTATAGAACAGGCCGCGCCGGGCGCTGCGCGCGAAGGCCCGCTTTCCCAAGTTCGCCGCTGACAACCCGCGGGGACATTGAACGCATCCTTACTATGTGTAACCATTGCGCCCAGCCTGCTATCGCTCTATCATCATTTCGGCCCATAAACTCTTCCTCTAGGAGATTCGCGATGAAACGCATGGGTTCCTTTCTTTGCGCGTTCTTGCTCATCACGCTGCCGCTCGCGGCCGGGGACAACAAGAAGGAACAGGACAGGCTGGAGAATTGCGGTTACGTGATAAAGGACATTTTGGACATACCCGACAATATTCCACAAGATTTATTGGACAAGGCGGAGTGCGTAATCATCTATCCTTCCGTCATGAAGGCGGCCTTCATCGTCAGCGCCAACTATGGGCGCGGCGCAATGACTTGCCGCACGGGGGAACACTTCACCGGTCCGTGGAGCGCCCCAACGATGATGGCGCTCGAAGGCGGCGGTGTCGGATTTCAGCTCGGCGGGCAGGCAACCGACTTCGTGATTTTGGTGATGAATCCGCGCGGCGCGGGGTCGATCCTGAAGAGTAAGGTCAAAATCGGGGCGGACGCGGCGGCGGCGGCCGGACCAAAGGGGCGTGACGCGCAGGCAGCGACCGACGTGACAATGCGCGCCGAAATGCTCACCTACTCCCGCTCGCGGGGACTGTTTGCCGGGATTTCGTTAGAGGGCTCAACCGTCCGGCCAGACAACGGCGCGAACGAGAAGCTCTACGGCAAGAAGGTCACTGGCGAGGAGATTGTCCGCAAAGGCGTAGTGGCGGTTCCGCCATCAGCGCAAAAGCTCGTGGCGCTGTTGAACCAAAAATCTCCGAAGAACCTTTCTGATCCGGAATCGCTGAAATAAACCGCAAACACCTCTCAAACGGGCGACACCTCGGCAGGGCCGGGGTGTCGCCCAAACACCTCCTCCTTCTTTGGCCCCGATCGAAGAGAAAGCGGGGCTTGACTTTGCGTCATATATGACTTATGGTCATATATGCCTGGAGGTCAAATTGAAGAACCATCCTCAGCTTTCTCCTCCTGCCCGCGGCCTAACTGAGCAGGCCATTCCGCCCGGCCGCCGGGAACGACACCGTTCCGAAACGCGCGAGCGACTATTCCGCGCCGCGCTGCGATTGTTCGCGGAGAAGGGCTTCGCCGAGACCAGTGTTGAAGACATCACTAACGATGCAGACGTAGGCAAAGGAACATTCTTCAACTATTTCCCGAGCAAGGATCACATCCTGATTGCCTTTGGTGACATGCAAATCGGCAAGCTGCGGATGCTCGTCGAAGAAGCACGCCGTGCAAACGAGTCGATCCCCGAAATCCTGCAAAAGATGAGTGTCCGGCTGACGGAAGAGCCCGGACGAAATCCGGAAATCGTGCGCTTGATTTTGTTGGCCAATCTCTCCAGCAAATCGGTGCGCGCCGAGATGCGCAATAAGCAAGCCCAGGCCAGGCTGCTACTCAGAGAGCTCATGGAAATCGGCCAGCGGCGTGGCGACGTGCGTTCCGACCGGTCCTCCGATGACATCGCGCATGCGTTCCGCCAGTTGGTTTTTGGCACTCTGCTGATGTGGTCGCTTGATCCGAACGTGCCGCTGAAGTCGCGCATCGATTCCGCCCTGGAGCTTCTGTGGACGGGCTTGGAAGCGGCGCGGAGGACTCCCAAGGAGCAAGGGCCATGACGAAGAAACAAATCCTGATCGGTGGGTTTTTGCTGGCAGCAGCGGCCGGAACGGCACTGTATGCTGCCTGGCGGCAGCGCGACACCGTTCTCGAAGGCTCGGGGACCGTCGAAGCGCGCGACATCCGTGTTGGATCGAAAATTGGCGGGCGAATCGCAGAGGTGCGCATGCGCGAAGGTGATTTCGTCCAGCCGGGGCAAGTGCTCGTCACGTTTGACGATCAGGAGTTGAAGGCCGCGCTCGAGCAATCGCGCGCGAATTTTCAAAAGATGACGCGGGGATACCGTCCGGAAGAGATTGCCGAGGCGCGGGCGGCCGCGGAGCAAGCCAAGGCGGACTATGAAGAAAAGAAGAATGGATATCGCCAGGAGGATATTGACGCGGCGCGGGCGGAACTTGACCGGGCCAAAGCGGATGAAGTCCGCAGCGAGGCGGATTTCCATCGCTACGACAGCCTCGCCAAGAAAGAAATGGTCTCGCGACAGCAGCGGGATACGGCGGAGGCCAATTGGAAAATGGCGGCGGCGCAGCGTCAAAGCGCGGAGAAAAAACTGGCGGAGCTCGAGCGCGGCTATCGCCCGGAGGAAATTGCGGCAGCGGAGGCCCGGTACAAGCAAACGGTCGCGACTTACGAGAAACTTGCGCACGGCAACCGTCGCGAAGACATCGAACAGGCGCGCGCGCAACTCGACTATGACGAAGCGCGCTATCGCGAGCGGGAGGTGCTGGCCCCGTCAGCGGCTACAGTCGAAGTCCTGGACGTCCGCCCCGGCG
>QHYP01000169.1 GCA_003224195.1 Acidobacteriota bacterium
CACCCAAATTCCTCGTGATCCATTCTCTCCGGTCCCTCCCCCGCCCGTCATTCCGGACAAAGCGAGAAATCCCTCTTCAATTCTGAGCAAGTCAAAGGCATTTTCATCGAGCAGTCCCTTCCGCGCGGTAATCAGTACATCGGGATATGCGCGGCAAGGACGGACAATGTTCCGCGGCTTCCGTCTGACGCTATCGGCTGCGAGTCGGTGTCCGAAAAATCCTGAGAAAAAAGTCTGGGGAAAGAACATTCAGGAAACGTCAAAACCCTCACTCATGCTTCGCATGAATGGGCACGCGGCTCAACCACTTCGTCGCCCCCCTATGCCCAAGACGACTCTGTCAGGACGCACTTTTGCGATCACTTGCATTGCAACGTTTGACTCAAAGGGGAACGCGGCGTAACTTGCAGCTAGTCAAGAGCCGCCGGGACCGATTGAGCCGAAGCAATTTCGAACTATGATGACCGAACAAAAAAAGACAGTCTTCATCTCTTGTGGGCAATCTGCAGAATCCGAGAAGGCGTTGGGTAGGAAAACGGCGCAACTAGTAACCGGTCTGACGCCATTTGAAGGCTACTTTGCCGAAAACCAGACCGACCTAAAAGGAGTTACCGAAAGCATATTAAACAGGCTATACGATTCAGTTGGTTTCATCGCAATCATGCACCATCGCGGCACCGTCACCGGAAACGACAGAACTATTACACGAGCCTCCGTCTGGATTGAGCAAGAAATCGCAATTGCTGCTTTTATGGGGCAGGTATTAAAGAGGCCCTTGCGGACGGCTAGCTATTACCAGGAGGGCATTCAGCTTGAGGGAGTACGGCAATTCATTCTTTTGAATCCGAAACCGTTCAAGACCAGCGAGGATGTCCTCGTAGACCTAGAAGCTGTGCTCCCGGGATGGACAGCGCCGCTCTACGAAAGCTTGACGCCGCATCAACGAGAAGCAATCCGGAGAAAGTTAGCTATCGTTCGCATTGATGCATGGCATCCGCGGCTCACGATCTGGGTAACAAACCGAGCAGAATTCAGGGTCTCGGTAAAGTCGGTCAGTCTGTGGCACGGCCACAACGGCCAGAACCAGAAAAGGTTGAGCCGCGGCGTACCCTCTGAGGGCAGGAAATCCGTCGAAGTCGGTCCCAATACTGGAAACACTGGGATTGCTTTCGCCACGGATGAAGACCCTATGTTGAAACTCCAAAGTTTGGGAGTCGTGGACAGGCATCTACCAGATTACAGTTCTAGCGATGACGTGGACATAGAGGTTCGCATCGAGTTCGAGGCGCTTGGTGTAGAGGACGAGTTCCGCGAGGCAGTTCGGGTCAGAGTCCGCGGGAGTGGGCACATCGAATCGCTTTGAGAGAGGCCGGGTGGCCAGGACGCAAACCCAGTGACGGCTTCGGGTGCCCAACCCTCGCGTTTTGAGGGAGGGGTCTTTGACTTGCCTTTTTTTTGCCTTGGTTCTGCGGCGTGGCCCAAGTTCGGGACGCGTGGGTTCTGGGAGGAGTGCCGGCCATCACAGAAGTGTTGAATCAGGGCGCCCAGTGCCATTCCAACTTATTGCGACAAGGCCCCGTGCGGATCGCATCCACCAAACCGGCACGCATAGAGTTTTTCGCGTTTGCTGCATTTCGTTGGAACGGCACTAGCCCTTCCACACGTACTTGCCGCAGGGGCAAGGCACCGTCTCCGTGGGATGTTTCTTTGCCAGCGGCTGCCGGCAGACGGGACAATTTTTGCGCCACATCTTGGATCAGCCTTTCTCAACAAACCGGTTGCACGCTGGCGGGCACGTCAAGCTGACCGATCATGGCGTAGAATTCTTCCCGCCGCTGAAGCGCTGCGAGGAGCGCGAGCGCTTTCCCGTAGGCTGCTATCGCTCCGGTTAGCTTGTGAAACGCCGGAGAATCCTTAGCCGTCCCGCGCCTTTGTATATGCGCATCCGCCGAGAGTTCGAGGATTCGTTCTATGACCTTGTTCGCAAGGCCTGAGCTAGGTTTCATCATCGGTTCGGCCTCCTTCTGTAACAAAGGGTGCAAACCTCGGCGATTACGCATAAGGGGAAGCCTCCAATCTGCTGGGGGATTATAATGGAGGAGGAATACGGGATTATGGCTGCACGGGGCGGATGCGGTCAGCCTCCCAAAGGGACCGCCTTTTTCGCCCTTTGGTTACTCTTCCGCCGCTTTTCCACAGCCCTTCGCTGAAATTCACTTCGGCGTTCTATTCCTCTGTGGTAATATCCGGCATGATACGCCACGCAACTATTCCTTCTCGTCCCCGGCTCCCCCTCGCCTGCCAGCCGCAGGAGGGCCTACCCGCCGGCTCCTGCGATAAGCCCTTTCGATCCCATGCCTTCGGGACATCCTCCCGCAAACCTCTTGTTTTCTGCTTGTTCCGCACTCTTCCATTTTCCGTACACAACATTTTCCCCTTCAAGCTCTTTGCTTTCAATCCGTTCCGCACTCTTTCGGAAAAACAGGGGGGTGTGTACCAACTCTTCCCAAAACGAAACTCTGGCTATCCCTTCCACGAATCACGAATCACTAGTCACGAATCACGCATAACTCCTTTAGAATCCGCTCTTACGAGACATCCTCCCGCAACCCATTTAGAATCACACTCTTGCGCATTCCTGGGGAGGGGGCGGGGAGGGATAGTCTTGGTATGTCCAACCAAAGGGTTTTGCCTTCTCTTTGCGGCGCGACTGACGTTTACGGCGGCGCATCAAACAGCCTTCTCCGTGAAGCCTCCGGGGATTGTTGACCGCTTCGCAGTCACACAGAAAGACGGAGAACAAAAATGAGAATTGCCATCATTGGTGCGGGGAACGTCGGCGGAACGCTCGGAACGGGCTGGGCCCGGCGCGGGCACGAGGTGATCTTCGGCGTGCGCGACGCGTCGGACCCGAAGCTCAAGGAACTCCTTTCCCGCGCGGGCGGCAAGGCGCGCGCGGCCGGCGTGAAGGAAGCTGCCGCCGCCGCGGAAGTCGTGGCGCTCACCGTGCCCTGGCCCGCCGCCCAGGACGCGCTCCGTAGCGCCGGAGATCTGCGAGGAAAAATCCTGCTCGACTGCACAAATCCTTTGAAGCCCGACCTCTCGGGTCTCACCGTCGGCTACACGGCTTCGGGCGGCGAACAGGTTGCTGGGTGGGCGCCGGGCGCTCGCGTCGTCAAAATATTTAACACTACCGGCTTCCCCAACATGGCGAACCCGGAATATCCGGAAGGCCGCTCCATGATGCTCTACTGCGGCGACGACCCCGCCGCAAAGAAAGTTGCCGCGCAGCTCGCCACCGACCTCGGCTTCGAGCCTTACGATGTTGGCTCCTTGGCGGAGGCGCGCTTGCTCGAGCCCTTCGCGCTGGTCTGGATTCATTTGGCTGTGCTGCAAAAAATGGGCACGCAGTTCGCCTTTCGCTTGATGCGCCGCTAGCGTGCGCCAAATCCGGAGCGCGGTCGAGCGCGCGCCCGGCGAATGCATTACAATCGCGCCGCATTCGGCAAGGCTCGGAGTCGCAGGCAGCAGAGGCGGTGGCGCGTGTTTCAAAAGGACCTCTTCCAGGGCAGAGCGATTTTCATCACCGGCGGCGGCACCGGCCTCGGCCGCTCGATGGCCCTGCGGCTGGCGGAACTCGGCGCGCGCATGTTCCTCATCGGCCGCCGCGAAGAGCCTCTGCGCGAAACCTGTGAGGAGATCCATCGCGCGGGCGGCGCGGCGGCCTACGCCACCTGCGACGTCCGCGACTTTGCCGCCGTCGACGCCGTTGCCGGAAAGGCCGAGCAGCAGTTCGGGCGCATAGATTCGCTGATTAACAACGCCGCGGGCAATTTCATCGCGCGCACGGAGAAACTTTCGCCCAACGCGTTTAATGCGGTCGTGAGCATCGTCTTGAACGGAACGTTTCACTGCACGCAGGCGTTCGCCAGGCGCTGGATTGCCGCGAAAGAAGCGGGCAACGTGCTTAACATCGTCGCGACGTATGCTGCGGCAAACTGTGGCTCGGGCTTTGTGGTGCCGTCTGCATGCGCGAAGGCCGGTGTGCTGGCGATGACGCGCTCGCTCGCCGTCGAATGGGCGCCCTACCGCATCCGCCTGAACGCCATTGCGCCCGGCCCGTTCCCCACGGAGGGGGCGTGGTCGCGGCTCATGCCTTCCGAGCAATTTGAGCAGCACGCTCGCGACGCCCACCCTATGAAGCGCTTCGGGCGACACGAGGAATTGGCCAACCTGGCGGCGTTCCTCTTGAGCGAGCAGGCCGAATACATCAACGGCGAGTGCGTGGTCATCGACGGCGGACTGTGGCTGCGGGGCGCCGGGGAATTCAACGATTTATTGGGGCTGCCGGACGGGGCCTGGGCGGCGATGGAGGCGGCGCGCGTGAAGAAAGGCGGCTAGCTCAGTGCGAAGAAGCGTGCGGAAGGAGCTGCAGAAGAATTCGCATGAGGGAAACTTCATAAATCGAGAAAAACCTGCGCCGAAAAGCCATCCTGCGTTTTTGCCACCTTCAACTGATGGAACGTGACGGCCTTGATGTTCGTGCCGCTGCGATGGCGGTTTCGATCAAACGCCTCGCCGTAAGCAGCGCCGCGGACGCGACCGGACTCGAGCTCGCGAATCTCGGCTCGGCGGAACACGAGACGTTCCGCTTCCGCCACGGCGAGCAGCTCCGCCAGCCAGGAATAGATCAGCGTCTCGTCATCCGACCCAGTGGCTTCCACCTCCCTTGATTCTTGCTCTTCGATCGTCGCCGGATCGCAGGCGAGCGAAAACAGCGCGAGCGCCGCATTCTCGAAGAGCTCTTGCCGGCTGCGGCCGAAGGCGCGGAAGCCGATGTCGGCGGGATGCTCGAGAATTTCAAACGTGCGCGGCACAGGTTTGCAATTCTACTGTGTGAATGGTGCGAGAAGGAAAAAATAGGAGCTCCCGGAAGGGTCAACACGTTGCAGAAGTACCTGCGGCACAGGACGGCTCACCTCGCGCACTAACTCTAATCTGCTTAGTGGGTTTGCTGGTCACCAACAATCTACCTCGGGTGCATTGCAACGATATGCAACGTTGCTTTATATTCGAGCGAGACGTAGGCCAGCACGACTCCGCACGAGACTGGCTGGCAGAAATGCCTCGAAGGAGCTCTCATGGAC
>QHYP01000170.1:0-4074 GCA_003224195.1 Acidobacteriota bacterium
AAGGCCAGTACGCCTTCGCCATGAGCGGAGTGGACCTGAATGGAGGTTTCATCGCGCGCGTGGGCAGCTTCACTGCGGACGGAAGCGGGAACATCACTTCGGCGATAGAAGATGTGGTGGACCCGGCCAGCGGGGCTCCGCCTTCCATCGTGACGTTCAACCCCGGCACGTATTCGATTCTGGCCAATGGCCGCGGCACCATCACTCTCACCACCGCCACCGGCGGACTCGGCCTGAGCATCGCTCTCAACTCTTCGACCCAGGGACTCATGGTTCAAACGGACGGCAACGCCACTTCCAGCGGCTCCTTTATGCTTCAGTCTCCGAGCGCCTTCAGCCTGACGTCATTCAACGGAAATTACGTCTTTGATGTTTCCGGCGTGGACATCCTGAGCGGCGGCGCGCCTCTCTCCATCGTTGGCGAGATCAATTTGAACGGCGCAGGCGGCTCGGGCGGCGGAACACTGGATGAGAACAACGGCCAGTTTGGTCTCTTCCCGGCGCAATCTGTGCCGTCCAGCTCCAACGCCTATCAGCTCGACGCAAACAACTCGGCTTTCGGCCGCGGCGAGCTGACCTTCAGCGGCCGCACGTTTGTCTTCTACATTGTTGACAGCACGCGCATCCGGATGATGGAGGAAGACATGTCGGGGGCCACAGAAGGCGACGCCGTTTTGCAGACAGGCGCCATCCCCATCCAAAACTCAGGTTTCATCGGCAGTTACGCCTTCCTCATCGGTGGCAGCTTCTCCGCTTCCAACGTTATGGGTCCCCTGACGCGGGGAGGGCGCTTTACCGCCGACGGCAGCGGCGGCTTGTCGGCGGTCTTCGCGGACCAGGACTTCAATGGAGGCCCGGTTTCACTTTCACCCACTACGGTTACCAGCGCGTCGTATTCCCTCGACACAACCGTAGCCGGTACGGGCCGCGGTACGATCGCGCTCACGGACTCGAAGCAGGGTCAGTGGAACTTTACCTTTTACCTGATTTCTCCGTCGCAAGCCGTAATCCAAGACCAAAGTATCGGCACCGTCGGCGACGGCACCATGCTGGCGCAGACCGGCGGCCCGTTCACGAATTCTTCCGTGGCTGGCCCGTACGCCTTTAGCTGGAGCGGCATCAACCTCTCCGCCGGATTTGAGGAGGATTTCGTCGGCCAGTACGCGCTGGCGAGTTCCAGCTCGAACAACGTCAGCGGTGGAATGGACTTTACGGAGCTCGTCTCCTCCAAACAAGCCGTTTTCTTGAACGTGGCGCTGAACGGAACGCAAACCATCAACGGCGACGGCACGCAGCGCAACACCTTTACTGTGACGTCGGGGACTTCACCCTCTTCGACCTACAACTTCAAGCTCTATATCGTAAACGCGAATACAGTCTTTTTTGTAGGCGCGGATACCGTCCGCGTAGATGCAGGGATCGCCTCGCAGCAGCATTGACCGCTATGCGGTCATACTTGAATTGACCGCTATGCGATCATACTTGAATTGATTCTGTGCGGTTCTGCATCCAGGAATTGAAGCAATAGCTGCCCGGCTTGAGTCAAGCTGGGCAGTCCTATTTTTGCAGGAGCTTTTCCACCCGCGCCACGTCTTCCGGCACGTCCACGCTGACCGAGTCGTATTCCACTTCGCCCACGCGCATCTTCCAGCCGTTCTCGAGCCAGCGGAGTTGCTCGAGCCGTTCCACGCGCTCGAGATCGCCTTGCGGCAGCGTCGGGAATTCGAGCAGCGCCTCTCGCTGGTAGACGTACAAACCCAGGTGCTTCAGGTAGCGCGCATGAACGCGATGGTCGGTGTCGCGCACCCACGGAATCGGCGCGCGCGAAAAATAGAGCGCGTTCCCGTCGAAATCGAGCACCACCTTGTTGACGTTCGGGTCCAAGATGTCCGCGGGGTGCTTGATGGGCGTCGCGACGGTGGCTAACGCCGCCGCCGGCTCATCGAGCAGTGTCTCCACGGCCGCGTCCACGACCGCCGGGTCAATCATCGGCTCATCGCCCTGCACGTTCACGAAGATGTCCCCCTCGACGTGCGCGGCCACTTCCGCGGCCCGCTCGGTTCCGGAGCGGTGATCAACGCGCGTCATTTGAGCTTCACCGCCGAAGGACTCAACGATATGCAAGATTCTTTCATCGTCGGTTGCCACGATGACGCGCGCCACGCGCTTCGCCTGGCGCACGCGTTCCCAAACGTGCTGGATCATGGGCTTCCCCGCCAGCGGCACCAGCGCCTTGCCGGGGAGACGCGCGGAGGCGTACCGGGCGGGAATAACGGCAACAATTTGTTGGTTCTCCATGGATGAGTTGACCGCTTGCGGAGTTTACCCCGATCCATCGGGGCGGTCACACTTGAGCTGACCGCTTCGCGGTCACACTTAAATCGCCACGCTGGGGACTATTACCCCGTGGATTCCCGATGCTATCACACAGGATTAACTGGCACCGCATATCCATGAGATTACTGCTTGCACCCGACGCCACGAGTGGTAAAATCCGGTTTAAGTCCAGTCCGCGCAACCGTCCCGGAAGCTGGGGACGGTAGGGGGCGCCGTGAAACGTAACGCGATGGCGGTGCGCGTTTTCTTTCTTCCTTCGATCGCCTTCCTCGTATGCCTGCTTACGTCGTTCGGCAGCCGCGCCCTTGCGCAGGAGCCTCCACGCGACGACTCGAAATCCGAAGACCTCAAGAAACCCGAAGACACTAGAAAGCCCGACGACGTGAAGCACGACACGCCCGGCCTGCCCGTGAAGCCCGGCGAGCTCCTGCACCGCGACGTGGATCTCGCGCTGGTGAACGTCACGGTCACCGATCCCTACAACCGGCTGGTTACGGGGCTCGATCAGGAGAACTTCCGCGTTTTCGAGGACAACATCGAGCAGGAGGTCATGCACTTTTCTTCCGAGGATGTGCCCATTTCCATCGGCGTGATCTTTGACGTTAGCGGCAGCATGGCGAACAAGATCAACAAATCCCGCGAAGCCGCCGTTCAATTCTTCAAGACCGCGAATCCGCAGGATGAATTCTTCTTGGTCAGCTTCAATGAGCGCGCCGAGCTGACCAGCGTGTTCACCAACAGCGTGGAAGACTTGCAATCGCGCATGGCCTTTATGGCTGCAAAAGGGCGCACCGCGCTGCTCGACGCGATCTACTTGGGTCTCAGCCAGTTGAGGGGTGCACACAACGCCAAGCGGGCCTTGCTCATCATATCGGACGGAGGGGATAATCACAGTAGATATTCGGAGAGCGATATCAAGCGGCTCGTCAAGGAATCCGATTCCCAGCTTTACGCCATCGGAATCTTCGACCCACTCGGATATCGCAACCGCTCACCGGAAGAGCTGAATGGGCCCTCGCTGCTCTCCGAAATCACGGACATGACCGGAGGCCGGGTCTTCGCCGTCGAGAATCTCAATGACCTCCCGGACATCGCCGCCAAAATCGGAATGGAGCTGCGCAACCAATATGTTCTGGGATATCGTCCGAGCAACAAGAATCACGACGCGCGGTGGCGCAAGATCAAGATCAAGCTCCGCCCGCCAAAGGGATTGCCGCCTCTTAACATCTTTGCAAGAACCGGCTACTACGCTCGCAGCCAATAATCCAGTCGGCCCGTCATACCGCCTGCCCCGACCCTGTCGGGGCGGGGAGCGGGAGGTAACCGCGCGCAGCCAAAGGATCTCCTATCCTTCCGCAGTTGTCCTCGCAATCGTCGCCACTTTTCTCTTTGCCTTCACTACCTCGGCGCAGTTGCCCGTTCCCACGTCGGCTCCTCCGCCGCCCGGGCAGGCGCCGGCCGCGAACACCTCCCAGGAAGGCTCCAAAATCAAGGTGGACGTCAACCTCGTTGTTCTCCACACCACCGTGGTGGACGATCGCGGGAAATTCGTGGACGGCCTCAAGCAGGAGAACTTCCGCGTCTTCGAGGACAAGGTCGAACAAAAACTTTCCGTATTCCGCCGCGAAGACATTCCCGTCAGCATGGGCCTCGTGATCGACAACAGCGGAAGCATGCGCGACAAACGGCCGCGCGTGAACGAAGCCGCCATTACCCTGGTCGAGGCCAGTAACCCGC
>QHYP01000170.1:4147-8954 GCA_003224195.1 Acidobacteriota bacterium
CGAATTGAAGGAAGCCCTCGAGCGGATTGATTCCCGCGGCAGCACGGCGCTCTATGATGCCATCATCGGCTCGCTCGATCATTTGAGGAAGGGCAGAAAGGACAAAAAGGTGTTGCTGGTCGTTACGGACGGCGAAGATAACGCCAGCCGCAACTCGCTCGAGAAGGCGGTTCGCGAAATCCAGAAAACCGACGCCGTGATTTACACCATCGGGCTTCTCGGCCAGGAGAACAAGCGCAGCGCCAAGGTTGCCCGCAAGGCCCTCAAAAACATCGCCGAGGCCTCCGGCGGCCTCGCCTTCTTCCCGGAAAACGTGGAGGATGTCCACGCCATCTGCGAGCAGGTGGCGCACGACATCCGCAACCAATACACCATCGCCTACTATCCGACGAATACCCGGCGCGATGGCTCCTTCCGCGCGGTCAACGTGGAAATCGCAGCTCGCGGCCATGGCAAGCTCACCGCCCGTACTCGCAACGGCTACTACGCCCCCGGCGGCGCCGCCTCCGCGGGTGCGGGGAATTGAGGACCCGGCGACTAGCGCCCAACGAGGGATCTCTCTTCAGCACCCCACGAAGGTCGGCCGCTTCGCGGTCGCACTTGATCGGACACCGAACCCGAGCACGTGGGTTCCGCTCTTCCCCCTTTAAGCCCCGCAACCCAAAGGACTTACACTTCGGGCCCGCCGCTTGACCCGCTGTCCTAAAACTGTCCCTGCCGGCCCTTGATTTCCAGGCCTTTTCGGGTTATTAAACTAGCATAAACTCAGGCCAAGTATTCCTTCGTCCTCGCACTGGGAACAGCTACGTTTTGACAGGAGACCTCCGGCATGCGGACCCGGCCTATTCCCGGGCATGGAACAGCGCTGTGTGACGGCCATTCCGCCGTTGAAACGGTCTTCTTCGTTTTCTGCGTGAGCCGCATTCCATTTTAAGGAGACGCATGTTACGAAAACCGGGATTCGCCTCCATTGCTGCCGCTGTCCTGTCCATCGCATTCAGCTTGCAAACTGCTCACGCGCAGACCATCCAATCCGGCCGGCACACGCGTGTGCTCATCACGCAGACTATTGATGAAAGGAAGCTGGTGACGCTTCGCGGCAACACGCGCCCCGAAGCGAACGCCGCCAATGATCGTGGCGTAGTTCCTGGCAACTTCCCGATGGAGCACATGCTCCTGCAATTGCAGCGCCCTCCCGAGCTGGAAACGGCGCTCGCGCAGTTCATCGATGAGCTCCACAATCCCGCTTCGCCGAATTTCCACAAATGGCTGACCGCGCAGCAATTCGGCGAAAACTTCGGCTTGGCGCAGCAAGACCTCGACACCATTGCGCGCTGGCTCGAATCCCACGGCTTTACCGTCAACGCGGTGTATCCCAGCGGCGTGTTGATTGACTTCTCCGGCACCGCAGCGCAGGTGCGCGCGGCCTTCCATACGGAAATTCATCATCTCGAGGCGGGGGGAGTCCGGCACATCGCGAATGTGCGCGAGCCGCAAATTCCGGCCGCGCTCGCGCCGGCGATCTCAGGCATCGTCTCTCTGCACGATTTCCGGCCGAACGCCATGCACAGGATGCGCCAGCCGAAGCCGGATTTCACAGTTGCCGATCCTTTTGGCGGCAACACCTATGCGGTCGTGCCCGCCGACCTGGCCACGATTTACAACTTGAATCCTCTCTTTAACGCAGGGGTCTCCGGGCAGGGCCAGACCATAGTGCTCATCGAAGACACGGATGTGTTCAGCGCGTCGGACTGGTCAACTTTCCGCTCAACTTTGGGCCTTTCCGGCTACACGTCGGCTTCCTTTACTTCGGTCCACCCGGCGCCTTCGAGCGGTGCGAACAATTGCCTCCCCCCCGGCGTCTTCGCTCCCAATGACGCGGAAGCCATCCTGGATGCGGAGTGGGCCAGCGCCGCTGCGCCCAGCGCGGCCATGGAAATGGCCTCCTGCGCGGATACTACGGTCACTTTCGGCGGCCTGATTGCCCTTGAGAACCTCATCAACTCGAGCGGCAATCCTCCGGCCATCATGAGCATCAGCTACGGCCAGTGCGAAACGGTGAACGGCGCAACCGCCAACGCCGCTTACAATTCCGCCTATCAACAGGCCGTCACCGAGGGCGTCTCCGTGTTCGTGGCCGCGGGCGACAGCGGCGCCGCGGGCTGCGACAACAACGTTCCGCAAGCGACGCAAGGCATCGCCGTCAACGCTTTCGCCTCCACCCCCTACAACGTGGCCGTGGGTGGCACGGATTTCAGCGACACTTTTTCCGGCTCCAATACAACCTACTGGAACTCGGCGAACACGTCCGCGTACGGTTCCGCAATCTCTTACATCCCGGAGATTCCGTGGAACGACTCCTGCGCCGGCGCGCTGCTTTCGAGCTATCTTGGCTATAGCCCAACCTACGGCTCAACCAGCCTTTGCAATGACTTCCTGTTCGGCGCATCCTTCTCGACCACTGCTGCGGGCGGCGGTGGCCCAAGCGGGTGCGCATCGGGCGCGCCCTCGATCAACGGCGTGGTCAGCGGCACCTGCCAGGGATGGCCAAAGCCTTCATGGCAATCGCTTCTTGGTAACCCGAACGACGCCGTGCGTGACACTCCGGACGTTTCGCTTTTTGCCGCCGACGGTCTCTGGAGTCACTTTTATGTGTTCTGCTGGTCTGACACAAAGAACGGCGGAGCTGCGTGCACCGGCGATCCGAGCACCTGGTCCGGTGCCGGCGGAACCTCCTTCGCTGCCCCCATCATGGCGGGCATCCAGGCTCTCGTGAACCAGAAGGTAGGCGCTCCGCAGGGCAATCCCAATCCAGTCTATTACCGGCTTGCCGCCTCCGAGTACGGCTCGGCGGGAAACAGCGCGTGCAACTCCTCTCTCGGCAATGCCGTCGCCGGCTCCTGCATCTTCTACGACGTAACCCTGGGCGACATGGACGTGGACTGCGCCGGCACGAACAACTGCTATTTGCCTTCTGGCAGGGAGGGCGTGCTCTCCACTTCCAACAACTCGTTCAGCCCGGCCTATGGCACCACAACGGGCTGGGACTTCGCCACCGGAATCGGCTCCGTCAATGCTGCGAACCTGGTGAATAACTGGCCGTCGTCCACGTCCGCCCCGAACTTCACGCTTTCCGCCGCTCCGGGCAGCCTGACCATTACTCAAGGCTCCAGCGGGCCGGTCACGATTACCGTTTCTCCGCAAAACGGATTCACTGGCAGCGTCAACCTCTCCGCGTCTGCTCTGCCGAGCGGCGTGAGCGCCGCTTTTAGCCCGAATCCCACTGCAAACACGAGCACCTTGACGCTGACGGCGAGCGCCGCGGCGGCTCCGGGTACAGTCACCGTGACCGTCACGGGTGTGTCCGGCGGCCTGACGAATACCACCACCATTACACTTGCCGTGAATCCAGTAGGGAATTACACCCTTTCGGCTTCGCCCAACAGCGTGAGCATCTTCCAGGGAGCCGCCGGCGCAAGCACGATCACCGTCACTCCGCAGAGCGGCTTCAGCAGCAGCGTTAGTTTGTCTGCATCAGGTTTGCCAAGCGGTGTGGCCGCGTCTTTCAGCCCGAATCCCGCCACTAGCACGAGCACCCTGACGCTGACGGCCAGCAGCACGGCCACACCAGGAACTGTCACGCTGACAATCACCGGCATGTCGGGCGGCTTGACCAATACGGCCGCAATCACGCTCACAGTAGTCCAGCCCAGCGCCGACTTGATCATTTCCGCTCTCTCCGCGCCGAGCACGGCGGGCGCGGGGATGACGCTAACGATCACGGACACGACCAAGAACCAGGGCACAGGCGCGGCAGGAGCCTCGACGACGGGCTTCTATCTCACGGCCAGCACGACACTTGACGCGAATGCGGTGCTGTTCGGCAGCCGGGCGGTTCCCGCGCTGGCGGCGGGAGCAACGAGTTCAGGCTCGACGACTGTCACCATCCCGGCTGGGACGACTGCGGGGAACTACTACATCATTGCCAAGGCCGATGCCAACAACGTGGTGGCGGAGACGAACAAGGGGAACAATCTCTATTATTGGTACATCCAGATAGGTCCGGACCTGGTCATTTCCACGCTCTCGGCGCCGAGCACGGCGGGATCGACTTTTACGATCATGGACACGACGAAGAACCAAGGCGGCGGTACGGCAGGTCCGACGACGACGCGGTTCTACCTCTCCGCCAGTACCGTGCTTGACGCGAGCGCTGCAGTGCTCGGCAGCCGGGCGATCCCAACGCTCGCACCAGGAACCGCGAGTTCGGGCTCCACGGCCGTCACTCTTCCTGCCGGGACGGCGGCAGGGAACTACTACATCATCGCCAAGGCCGATGCGGACAACGTAGTGGCGGAGACGAATGAGGCGAACAATCTCTACTACTGGTACATCCAGGTGGGGCCGGACCTGGTCATTTCGGCGCTCTCGGCGCCGAGCGCGTCCGGGGCCGGGATGACCTTTACGATCACGGATACGACCAAGAACCAGGGCGCGGGGACAGCGGGGGCCTCAACGACAGGCTTCTATCTCTCTGCCAGCACGGTGCTTGATGCGAACGCGGTGCTGCTCGGGAGCCGTTCAGTTCCGGCGCTCGCTGCGGGGGCAACGAGTTCGGGCTCGACGAGCGTCACGATTCCTGCCGGGACGGCGACGGGGAACTACTACATCATCGCCAAGGCCGATGCGGACAACGTGGTGGCGGAGACGAACAAGGGGAACAATCTCTACTACTGGTATATCCAGGTAGGTCCGGATCTGGTGATTTCAGCGCTCTCAGCACCGAGCACGGCCGCCGTGGGGGCCA
>QHYP01000171.1 GCA_003224195.1 Acidobacteriota bacterium
CCACGCGCGGCAGCAAGGAGCGCAACCTCGGCGTTCTCCGCGGTCGAGCAGCACTATCTGAATGGCATCTTCGCGGGAATTTCCGGAGCGTCCGATAGTCGGCGTCGGCGGCGTCGTGATCGAGGACGGGCGCGCGCTGCTGATCCGCCGCGGCAGCGAGCCGCTGCGCGGCGAGTGGTCGATTCCGGGAGGCACGCTCGAGCTGGGCGAAACGCTTGTGGAGGGTTGCGCGCGCGAGCTTCGCGAAGAGACCGGGCTCGCGGTGCGCGTGCTCGAGATGATCGAGATCTTCGAGAGGATTTTTCCCTCCGATGCCCGGGACGGAAGCGAGCGGAAGCGCCCGAAATACCACTACGTGATTGTGGATTATCTCTGCGAACGAACCGGCGGCGAGCTGCACGCGGGAAGCGACGTCATCGACGTGGCGTTGGCGCGAGAAGACGAGCTTGGCAAGTATCATTTGACGGAAACGGCCACGCGCGTCATCCAAAAGGCCTTCGACATGGCCCGCGCGCGCCTCCGCAGCAGCTAGCGTGAAAATTTTCATGCTGGGTCACCTGTCATCATCGAGCACCGGCAGCATCAGGCCGGTGTAGCCCACCTGGCGGACGCCCACGTCCTTGATCACGCCGGTGATGGTGGCGGCGGAGAGCGCTTTGTTAGAAGACCGGCGCGGTGCTAGGCTCGGCGCGCAGGGCGCAGCGATTGCTCAGCGGGCGTGGCGGATTGAGAATGGAGTCGCGGAGAGCAGGCAGAGCCAAGCAAGGAGACAAAGGCCATGGGCGTGACGCGCAGCGAGTTCCACAGATTGGCGCTGAGCTTTCCGGAGACGGAGGAACGCTCGCACATGAATCATCCGGACTTTCGCGTGGCGGGGAAAATATTTGCGACGCTGGGCTACCCGGATAAGAACTGGGGGATGGTGAAAGTCACGCCGGTCGAGCAGCGGATGTTCGTGGAAGCCGAGAGCAAGGCCTTTGATCCCTGCTCCGGCGCTTGGGGACGCCGCGGGGCCACGAGCGTGCGGCTGGCCACGGTGAAGAAGACTACGCTGCGGCGCGCGCTGACCTCTGCGTGGGAGTTGGCCGCGCCGAATCACTTGCGGGCGGGTCGGCCAAAAACGGCTGGGGCGCCCCGGTAAAGACCACTGGGATGCCTGGGGCGAGCAGGTCGATGCGCACGATGCTCCGAAAGCGTCAGGGGGCTGCGGGTGCGATCTTGCGAACCGCCGGTGGCGGAGCGGTCAAGAGCCAGCCGAGAAGAGCGCCGAAGACCAGGCTGAACCCCAGTGTCTCCCAGAAATGGCTGCGGGCCACGCTGGCGGGCATCAAGGGGTTCGGCAGCAGCAGTATGGTTGTCCAGGCCGACAAAAAGAGGGCAGTGGCAACGGCCGATTCCCACCGGGCGACGCGAAGCATGCGGATCAGCGGGAAGACAAACGCGACATAGAGCAGCGCGCGAAACGACGCGAGCAGAAAAATCCAGCGGGAGTCCAGCCAAGTCCCCTTCAGCGCAGCGAAGAAGGAGGGCCTTTCGGGCCCGGCGTAGTACCTGCGCAACTCGGGGTTTTGCCACGCGACATAGTAGCCAAAGAACATATAAAGGAACACGAAGGCGATAATGAGCAACGCAAGTCTCCAAGCGACGGAAGCGGCGCGGATGCGCGCAGGCGCGGGAAGCTGCGCCGCGGGCGTTGCGGCCCGCCATTTGCCCAGCACCAGGACCGCCAGGGGCGCGAACAACGCCGTGGCAATCGCTCCTTGCACGAAGATGGCCCGCACCATTCCAGGGGGCAATTTGCTCGACAGAAAGAAGATCGATTCGATCTGGCTGGCCACAGTCGAAATTCCATACATGCCAACGAACATCGCACCGGCGAGCGTCCAGCCGTGCCAGCTCGACCGAAGAATCAGATAAGACACCACGATTCCCACGCAAACGGAAAAAGTGAGAAAGGGAACAAAGAGATTACTTGGGGCGGGCTGCGTGCGCGGCGGCGTTTGCGGAACGGCCTGTGCCGCCGGTTCCGTCTGCAAGGGAGTTTGAGACGAAGCCTGGGCCGGGGGGCCTTGCTGTGCAACACGATCCAGGCCAGACAGTGCCCCGCCGATAGCAATGCAGACAGCAAAGAGCAGGCAGACACCCAAGATTCTAAGACCGGTCAGGAGAACTTTTTTGATTTGCATAACGCCAGCCCTCCTCATCCCTGTGGCGTGTATTCCCCGTGATTGCGGTGATTTGAGCCCACATCTTAACTGGTTTGCGAGGAGTGGCACTATGACCAGGCGTCTCCACATCGCACCGAGCCGCCGCGCGCGACGAGGGGGACGATTCTCGCAAAGCAGATGACACAAGAAAGCAAGATGGCGCCCTCCCGACCAAGTCGGGATAAATTCCGGGCGCCGCTACAGGAGAAAGAGAGGTCCCTCGTCGGCCGCAGGAGCGGCCTCGCTCGCGAGAGAGGCCCTTCGTCACTGCGTTCCTCAGGATGACCATCCTAATCGGATGGTCAGATGACGATGCCTCGTCGCATCGTCAGGTGGGGGCGCCGCAGGAGCTGCAGAAGCGGGCGCCTGGGGCAAACGGCTTACCGCAGGAAGAGCAGAAGAATCCTGGGGCGGAGGCAGGCCCGCCCGGGCGGGCAGGTTGCGATGGGCCGGCGGCAGATTGCGGCGCGGCGGCGGGACGCGGCTGGGGCTCCGCGGAGAGGGCCCAGACCAGGGCGATGACCCAACCGATGAAGGTCCAGCCGAGGAAGAGGTTCAGCAGAAAAATGGAGGTGAAGTCGGATTTGTGGCGGGCCAGCAAGGCGGGGAGGAAATAGAGGAGGAGCGGGATGAGCAGGAAGATCAGAGGTAAGTGAAAAAAGGGAAATAGGAGCATGGCGGCAGCCTCCCGGGAACGGATTATTAGCACGGATTGGGGAGTTTGGGGGCAAGTTCCGACCGCGGCGGCAGCGACGATAGCGGCGGCGATAAGAGTCAAGTCCGGGAGCCCGGAGGCAATGGCAATTCTAAGAACGAACGAGGAGGGAGAATCGGAATGCCCCGGAAGGGATTGAGCGCGAGAAGGTCACTGTCACCAGTGACGATGTGGGTCGCGTGGCCGCTCACAGCGAGTTCGAGAAACTTGTTGTCCTTGGGATCGCGGCAGGCCGTTATTGGTACAACTACATCGACCCATTGAGCCTCGCGCGTCAGGGCGGCGAGAAAGTTACGAATGTCTTCCTCATCGACATATCGGCGGAACTGCTTTCTGCTCAAGACCTCGTAGAGTTCGGCGAGCGCTGCAAAAGAAAGGAGGATTTTTCCTTTCCGGAGCACCAGATCAAGAGCTTGGCGGGGTTTTGAATCGGGTAGGAGCAATGCGCTGACCAAGACGTTTGTATCGAACACGCAGCGCAACTATGCGCCCTTCAGGAGGGAATCCAGCATCTCCGGCGTGAGCCCCCGAGCCTTCGCCTTGCGTCCGACCTGATCGAGCACTTCCTGTAACGAAGGGAATTCGCCGACGGTGAGTTCACGAAGCCAAAGGCTCAAAAGCGCCTGGATCTTCCGCTTTTCTTCGGGACCGGCGGAGTTGTACGCCTTCGCAGTTTGCGGGTCTAGGGGAATCGTGATTATAGGATTCGCCATAACAATAACATTATACGCCTTCGCGAGGCGAGGGCCACAGCAGGTACGCGGCTTGTTCAGGGGGCCTTGAGGATTTCGATGTTGCCGTTGGAGTTGGTGAGCTGGAGTTGGCAGCCGCCCGAGCCAATCGTGCCGGTGAGCGATTCGCCGCCGACGGTTCCGGTGGCGGTGATGGGCAGCTCGGTCGAGACATGGCCGAAAGAGGTGCGCGCGGTGACGTTGTAACCCACGCCGCCCGGGATGCGCACGCGAATGGCGGAGAAGGAAGTCTTCAGCGCGATGTCGCGGCAGCCGGAGGCGGGCTTCACAGCGGTGACGGAGATGGCGCCGTTCTGATTATCCACGCGAATGCGTCCGCCGATGGACTCGAGCGTGACGCCGCCGAAGGAAGTGTTGACGCCGGCGTCGCCTTTGACGTCGCGGGCGGTGACGGAACCGTTGGAATTTTCGACGATGAGATTGCCGGCGACGCGATCGATGGAAACCGCCCCGAAGCTGGTCTTGGCGTAGGTTTCGCCGCCGATGTCGGTGAGCGTGATACCGCCATTGCCGGTGACGGCGCGGATGCCCTTCGGAATGTTGGAAGCCTCGACGCCGAAAGAAGTTTTCAGCGTAACCGCGCCGCGGGCGTCGCGGAGGTAGATTTTGCCGTTGGAGGTTTCGGCGTCAACCGAGCCGGCGACGGTGTCAAGCTCGATGGTGCCGAAGGAATCGCGGACCGTGACGGACGGGCCGGGAAGGCCAGTGCCTTTGATACGGCCGTTGTTGGTGGTGACGCTGACGCGGCCGCGCACGTCGTCGAAGATGACGCTGCCGAAGCTGTTGGTGATGTCGGCAGCGCCAGCGATGTTTGCGAGGTCTACGTTGCCGTTGTTGTCGCGCACGGTCAGGTCGCCGTGGATGTTGCGGGCGTCAACGCGGCCGAACGAAGTGGTGATATTGGCCGAGGCGGCGTCGGAGACTTCGACGGCGCCGTTGCCGCCGGTGACGGTAGTGGCGCCCTGGATGTTGCGCACGGTGATGCTGCCGAAGCGGTCGCGCACTTCGAGCGCGCCCTTCACGTCGGTAGCCTGCACGGAGCCGTTGTTGTCGTTGATGAAGACGTTGCCGGCGGCACCGGTGAACTCGACGCTGCCGAAAGAGTTATTCAAGCGAGCAGGGCCGGCATCGCGCACGGTGAGCGAGCCGTGGCTGTTCTCGATGTCGGCGGCGCCGTGAATGCCGGAAGTCTCGACGCTGCCGAAGCTGTTCTTGACGCGAAGGGGCGCGCCGGCGGGCATGGCGATATCGTAGTTGACGGAATAGGAGGTGCGCTTGCCGAAGGAGAACCAGCGCTTTTCTGCTTCGGGATAGACGGTGCGAATGCGCACGCCGTCGCTGGCCTGCTCGACCTCGATTTTGATCTTGTCGGCGAAGGATTCGGAATCGGAGCGCGAGCCGGTCTGAACGCGAATCGTGGCGTTGATATTGACGTCGCGGCCGGATGACGCGTGGATGCGCATACCGCCGAAGCTGTGGTCAACGCTGACGGATTGCCCGGCGCCGAGGGTGACCGTTTTCTGAAAACTGCGCGTGACTTCTTCCTGCGCTTCGCTTTTTGGCGGGGGCGCGCCGGCTCCGGCCGGGGCGAGAAGCGCGGCGGCGGCGAGAACGAGAAATGCCTGCCGCAATCGGGAGCCTCTTCGGGCCGATTCCTCATCCTGCGAGATCATCGCTTTTCCTCCAGTATGTCTTCGAGCGTGCTCTGCTTTTCCTGATACATGGCTAGCAACTGGCGGCGCAGGTGGGCATTGCCGGGATTTTTACCGGCCACGGCACGCAGCTCGTCGATGGCGCTGTCGAGCACAAGAAGCTTTTCGCGGTAGTTGGTAAGCAGCGGAGTCGCGGGATTCTCCAGCTGCGGCTTCGCCTCGGCCTCGAGTTTATTGATGGCCTGCTCGTAGACTTTTTCGGCGCGCACGACTTCCCGCAGTTTTTCGTCCGTGATCAAGGACGGGGTCTTGTCTGCAACGGGCTGGGGCGGACGATGGATGAACATCCGCGCAGCGACGGCGGAGAGCAAAACCAGGAGCACGGCGGCAGCCGCAGTCTGCCAGGAAAGTGAGGGCTGAATCCAATTCCTAAGCCAGCTCCAGCGGCGCGTAGACTGCCCGCGGCGCTGCGCTTCGGCGGCGAGAGACGCTTCGATGCGGGGCCAAAGCGAGGGCGAAGGCCAGTGGTCGCGGAGTTCGCGGGCCGCGGCGGAAATGGTTTGCCACGCGCGCAGCTCTTCGGCGCATGCGGGACATGATGCGGAGTGCTGTTCGAGCGCCGCGAGGTCCGCGGGATTGGCGTCCCTCAGGATTCGTTCGAGATCGTTGCAACTTACGGACATCGTGGTTCTCTCTTCCTTTTTGACTAAAGCCGGCCGGCCGCGCGAGGCGGTTCGAGCATCTGCCGCAAAGTTTTTTTGGCCTGAAACAGCGAGTTCTTCGACACAGCCTCGCTGACATGCAACAGGGCGGCGATTTCGGCGTGCGCGAAGCCTTCGACTTCGTAGAGC
Organism: Acidobacteriota bacterium; assembly: GCA_003224195.1. Lineage (GTDB taxonomy): Bacteria > Acidobacteriota > Terriglobia > Acidiferrales > UBA7541 > Acidiferrum. The sequence goes on from QHYP01000171.1 coordinate 6,178, forward strand.
AAGAAAATCTCGCGCTGACGACCGGGCAAGCCAGCCAGCGAGCGTTCGAGCGCGAGGCGCAGCGAGGGATGAGACCCCGGAGCGCGGTGCTCGAGTACCGGCTCGCCCGGAGCGGGCTCCGGCTCCTGCACTTCCCTCCGGCGCAAACGGCTGCGGCGCATGTCGAAGCAGGAATTGATCAGGATGCGAAAAATCCAGGTGGAAAAGGCCGATTTGCCGGAGTAACCGCCGATGGCGCGCTGCACTTTCAGGAAAGTTTCCTGGACGGCGTCTTCGGCGTCGGTGTGGTTCCCGAGGAGATTCCGCGCGAGGCTTTTCATGCGCGTGCCGTGAAGCTCGTAGAGACGTTCGTAGGCGCGCAGGTCGCCGCGGCGGCAGGCAGCCGCGAGCGCCGCGTCCTCACTTTGCGCATCCGCACTGGCGACTGGTCCTCCGGCCGGCTCCTCGGTCCGCTCCACCCGTTTCTCCTGATTGCGCGCTGTCCGGGAGATTCTAGTCCCCCAGGCCATTGCGAGTCCTACCGTACTCATGTTTTCCCCTGGGTCCTGCACCTGGGAAATAGACGATGGAAACAAGGCAAACGTTAGAGGAGTTCTCGGGGCGAAGGCTTCGGCGGGGTGACAAGCTTCGGGATTTAGGCTGAAGAGTTCAGTTCAAATTCCGGGGCATGTGGCCGGAGACAAGGCCAATTGCGCCGTCCGGCCGGACCGACTAATTCACGAACGGATAAATCTCATCGGCGATCCAATAATTCTCAAATGCAATCGCCAAGATCGTTCCCAGCAACCACAGAACCCAGCGCAGGCGCCGCCAGTTGACCTCAAACGAGGAGCGCTGCATAGGAATGTCCACGAAATAGGCGGCACAGTAGCAGGCATTGGCGGCCAATGCCAGGACAGACATTATTCCAAGCGACTCGAGGGTCAGGGCATTGCGGAAATGCGGCCAAGTGGCAACCAGCCAAACCGCGACCACCGCCGCCAAAAGCAAGTTGTAAATCAGGCGCCGCGGCTCCCAATATCGGATTGCTTGTCGAACGGCCTCTCTCACCCCATCGCCCTCTGATGCCACGAACATAGCTCTGTCAATCGGCCGCGTGTAGGGACAAGTTCCCGCCGCGTAATTCCGTGGTGTGATTCTCAACAGGACGCGCCAGCGCTAGGTAGATGCGCGGGTGGAGCGGGCTCAGCTCATGGCCGATCAGGAAGTGGTCGAGGGGAAAGTCGTCGGCGACGAAGAGGCGCAAGTTGCGAGCATCGGCAGGGGCGTCGAAGACAAAATCCGTGACGTAGGACTCGCCGGGAGGCAGCGGCTGCGTCAGGGGAGGCGTGGCGCCGCGCATCTGGACGAGCGCGGCTTGGCCGTTTGCCGAGGGAGCAAATTCGCGGCCGCGGTCGTCCACCAAGACCACGCGGCGCGTGCCGGGCGCGAGCGGGCCGTTGCCTCGATGCGGTGAGATGGTGTCCGAGTCGAACCAGGTTTTCAGATGGATGATTACGAAGCGGCCGGTGGCGCTGGCTGGATGAGATTCATCGCCGAGGGTGTGAGCTTCTTCGACGCCAGCAACGGAGTAGGCGATATGGCAATCGATTTCGCAGAAGTATTTTCGTTCGCCGGGCGCAAGAACGAGTTGGTGGCTGGTGAGCGAAACGCCCACAAGCACGAGCGCGTAGGCCACGGCAATCAGGAGAGCGACGGCGGCGGTGCCGAGTGCGATCCACTTGCGCTTGAGAAGTGCGGCGAAGAGAAATACGACTGCGGCGAGGCCGAGAAGGCCGATGGTTCCGAGGAAAGTAAGGACGGCGAGCGGGGCGTGTTCGGGCATGAAGGCCATGGGGTTCATTTCCTTTCCGGGGCTCAGTGTGCTGCGCGAGGCTAGCCCGCTGGGCGCGACTGGAAATTCTCAACAAATGCGTAACCGAGCAGCACACCCAATAGTGCCAAGGTGATTCCGATTACGGTGAGATTCCACAAGCGCAACGAGACCGAAACACTCAAAACATAAGGTGTGCCACTACGAAGGTTCACGGACACGGTCGAAAGAGTGTTCAGAGTGAGCGCGATGAACAGAGCACCAAGCAGGATAATGGGGCTGCCAAGAAAGGGCAGTCCTGGCGGGTTCTGCCTCAAAACCGACGCAATGATGAAGTAGCTCGGCACGGTCAGAAGGATGAGTCCAACTGCGGCCGAAGCGACCGGCTTGAACGACGAAGCGATATTCATCGATGTGGCTCCTTGAGAGTCATATTCCAGAGAGAAGCTCCCGACAACATCCTTCAAAGCAATTGCTCAAGCGTGCGCGACGCCTACGTCAGTCGGCCGCGGCGCTCGGGAGCGCGCCGTGGGTGCGCTCGCGCCGCCAGAATTCCTGAAGGGCTGCTTCGAGATCGGCGGCGTCAAAATCCGGCCAGCGCTTTTCGATAAACAACAGCTCCGCGTAGGCGCATTCCCACAGCAGAAAATCGGAGAGGCGCTGTTCTCCGCCGGTGCGGATCAATAAATCCACGTCGGGCGCGCTGCCGCGGCTCACTTCGGCGAGGACAGTGCCGAAGGATTCGGGAGAAAGTTCGGTGGCTTTGTAATAGCGGCAGGCGGCGTGAAAGATGGCTTCGCGCGCGGAATAGTCCACAGCAAGGCGCAAGTGGAGGCGCGTTCCGTTCGCCGTGGCGGCCTCCGCGTCCTTGATGGCTTCGCGGAGCGTAGGCGGAATGCGGTCGCGGCGGCCGAGGATGGTCAAGCGGACGCCTTCGTTGACGCAGTTCGAGGTTTCCGTAAGCAGATACTCATGCAGGAGGCGCAGAATGGCCTGGACTTCGGCGGGAGGGCGCTTCCAATTGGCGGAGGAGAGCGCGTAGAGCGTGAGCGCACTGATGCCGAGGCGCGGAGCCGCGGCGACGACGCGGCGCACCGTTTCGGCGCCGGCACGATGGCCGGCGGAACGCGGCAGGCCGCGGGAGGTGGCCCAGCGGCCGTTGCCGTCGGAGATGATGGCGACGTGGAGGCAGGGAGAGAGTGCGGGCGAACCGGGCCGAGGGATGGAAGTCAGTTGGGAAACGGGCTGGTGCATGAGCATGGTCGTTTCTCCGCCGCGTGTTCTATTGCGCCAATTACTTTGCATC
>QHYP01000407.1:0-615 GCA_003224195.1 Acidobacteriota bacterium
AGATTCGGACATGGCCATAGAAGTCAAACTCTCTTTGGCTGTTTCACCGGATGCTTGTCTATCAAGCGGATATATTCCCCAGTCATCAGCCTATCAGTGCTCGGATTTTAGTGCGCACATCCGCCAGTTCAGCCGCGGATACGTTTCCTTTCCGCTTGGCTCGTCTTTTCCGCCAATCGAGACTCTTGATCTGGTCGGCGAGAACCGCACTGGGACTAGGGCCCGCAATCACCACCTCGAATGGATAATTCTTTATTTGCGTCGTCATGGGACAGCAGACCATCAGCCTTGTTTTCGCATTATAGGCCGCTGGGCTTAGCACCACGGCGGGCCCGTGCACCGCCTGTTCATGCCCGGCCTGTGGATCGAAGTTGACCCATACAATGTCACTGGCATCAGGCACATAAGCACGTGATATCACCACGCCTCTTTGCCAACCGGTCTGCCAAAATCGACTTCCTCATGCAAATTTTCGCGTGTAATCCCCTTCAGGAGTTCAGCCAGATCATATTCCCTGCGCCGCACTGGTTCGAAGACAATGCGGCCGGACTCCTCACGCACGTCCACGGGCTCATCTAAATGCAATTGTGCCGCTTGCATGACAGCGGCGGGAAT
>QHYP01000407.1:757-2276 GCA_003224195.1 Acidobacteriota bacterium
CATGGCACACGGCTTCGAGCTTCATACGTTCCGTCTCGATTGAAGCTCGCGCCTATTCATGTTTCTTGTCTGCCCTGCGGCTTTTCCATTGTTTCGTCCCGTTTTTCTCAAACAAACTTGTATTGAGCCGGCACAGGCACAGGTGGCACCGTCATTGCCAGCTTATAGTCGAAACTCTTTGGCTGAAGGTCCTGATTCGAGGCCGTGATCATGTCCCAAGTAATTTCCATGCCGGAGTAGGCTGCCTCGCGGCCCATGATGCAGGTCATCGTGCTTTCCGCGACCGTCATTCCATCATTTATGTATGTGCCATCGCCGCGAATGCTGTTCACCAGCCGGCGATGCTCCTGGACGTATGGGTCCAGACCCTTCGAGCCCATATCGATGCCATCGCTGCGGCCCTTTGAGCCCACGACGGTGTTCCACACTTTTCGATAACAGCCCTTGGGATACTGCCGGCTGGCGCTCGGGTAAACGAAGTCAGCCGTCATGTGATCGTAGATATTCCCATACAGTTCCTCGCGCGGGCGCCACGCGACGCCGCCCGACGCTACCACACTGATGGGATGAGTGCCCATCACCCAGTTGCAGAAATCAATCGTGTGAATGTGTTGCTCCACCATCTGGTCTCCGCAAATCCACACGAAGGAGTACCAATTTCGATGCTGCCACTCCATGTCGCCCCATGCGGGGTCGCGATGATCCACATGGAGGACTGGCCCGCTGAGATAGTTCGCGCCCAGTTCCAACACATCTCCGATGGCGCCATCGTGAATTTTTTGAACTGTCTCGATGTGCTCTCTTTGCGAGCGTCGCTGTAATCCCGACACAACAGTTAGCTTCGACGCCTCGGCCTTTTTCACGGCAGTGATGAACCGCCGGGATCCAGCCGGGTCCGTAGCGATGGGCTTTTCCGTGAAAATGTGCTTCCCGGCATTCACGGCCGCCTCAAAATGGTCCGGCCGGTGCCCCGGCGGAGTGCACAACAACACGACGTCGATGCCCGAGGCGAGAACCTTTCGGTACGCGTCGAAACCAATGAAACATTGATCCGGACTTACCTGGACTCGCTTGCGCACCGAGTCTACTAACTCGTCTAACGGCTGCCCGGTGAATTCGGCCACGCGCTTCGGGCTTGCGTCCATCAAGAACTTGGGATCATGCAGATTGGCAAGAGACTTTTGGAGTTTGTCCTCGAAGACATCTCCGATGCTGACCAATTCTACGTTCGGGTCAGCCGTCAGCAAATCGACTGCCGCCCCGGTGCCGCGTCCGCCGCAGCCTACCAACCCGGCCCGCAGGCGCTCTTTTCCCGCCCCTCGCACAAGTTCCGGCTTGATGATGGTAAAGCCGGTTGCTGCCGCGCCGGCAGCTATCGATTTCTTGAGGAAGGACCGGCGAGTGCAACTTCTAAATTCATTCGGAGACATGAGTCACCTCCCGCGGCTGAAGTAAAAGTAGGATGGCCGTCCGGTCGCGCGGAGTCAAGCGTGCGTTCAGATTCGATCCGATCAACTTT
>QHYP01000044.1 GCA_003224195.1 Acidobacteriota bacterium
AACTGAAAATACAGGAACGGAGACGCGTGGCCGGCGGCGATCACCAGCAGGCACGCAACATAACCCACCGCGAAGGAAGTGACCGCCCAGGGTCGCCACTCGTGCTTGATCTCAAAGGTATTGGGCCCGAGATGAGCGATGCAGGCCGCGAGCGCCAGCATCGCCAGCAAAACGTAATGCCCAGGCAGCGCCGCTACGCCAGTACGCCAGGAAAACATCCGCAGAAGAAGCGTCCAAGCCATGGCAAAGCTGTCCGACCGGAAAAGGATCAACCCGAACACGAAGAGGAAAAATGTGCCGGCGCGCTGCACAATCCCGGGGAGGCGCTCCCAGTGCCCCCCGTACACCTTGTGAAGGCAAAGGAGCAAGCCGTGGTAGCCTCCGAAGAAGACGTACGTCCAGTTGGCGCCGTGCCACAGTCCGCCGAGTACCATCGTAATCATCACGTTCCCGTAGGGCCGCCACCCGGGGACGCGATTGCCGCCCAAGGGAATGTAGAGGTAGTCGCGCAGGCAGGTGGAAAGAGAGATGTGCCAGCGCCGCCAGAGCTCGCTGATGCTGGCAGCTTTGTAAGGCGAATTGAAGTTCTGCGGCAAGCGGATCCCGAACAGATATCCAAGTCCGACGGCCATGTCGCTGTAACCGGAGAAATCGAAATAGAGCTGATAGGTATAGCCGAGAACGCAGAGCCATGCGCCACAGGTGGAAAGCTGACCGTACTCCTTCAGCGCCGGCTTGATGATGGCGGCGATCGTGTCGGCGATGAGCACTTTCTTCATCAAGCCAATCGCGAAGAACGACCAGCCGCGATCGAGCCAGCGCTTGCGATCGGCGCGGCCGAGATTTTCCAGGTCGGCCTCGATTTGCCGGAAGCGCACAATCGGACCGGCCACCAGTTGGGAGAACAACGACACGTAACAGGAGAATTCGAAAATGTTCTTCGTCGGCACAACGACTCGCCGGTAGCTGTCCACGATGTAGCTGATCGTGTGAAACGTGTAGAAGGAGATGCCCACCGGCAGCACGATGTCGAGCGCGCGCACATGAACCGGCGCATGCAGCCAGACCGAGAGCTGGGTGAACGTATCCAGGACAAAGTTGAAGTACTTGAAAAATCCCAGCAACAGCAGGTCGATCGTGATGGGTGCGACCAGACACAGCTTCCGGATGCGCGGCTCTTGCCACCGCAGAAGCCCCAGCCCGGCGAGATAGCTCACCAGAGTCGAGAGTGCCATCAGAGCGCAAAATTTGTAATTCCACATGCCGTAAAAAATGTACCCGGTCAGCGTGAGCCAGGCGAAGCGATGGTTCTTCTTCTTGAGCTGCCAGAATCCCAGATAGGCCGCGGGAAGAAACAGGAACAGGAACGGGATGCTGTTGAATAACATGGTCGTAGGTTTTCTGCGTTTCGCCTCGGCTGGCGAAAGAAGGAAGCGCCCGGGTCACTTCCCTCCTCCGGCGGCGCTGACGCTTTCTCGCGTTAGAGATTTCTCACGGACGAGATTGCCGGCCCGCCAGAGCGAGTCAAATGTTCCTGCGTCGGTCCACCAGCCCTCGAGGATTTCGTAGTTGAGCTCGCCATCGCGGAGGTAGGAATTGTTCGCGTCGGTGATCTCGAGTTCGCCGCGGCCGGATGGCTGGAGGGTGCGGATGCGGTCAAAGACCGTGTGATCGTAAAAGTACGCGCCAATCACTGCGTAGGAAGACCGCGGCGCCTTCGGTTTCTCCTCGATGCGGATAATCCGCGCGCCATCAAACACGGGCACGCCGAAGCGCTCCGCGTCGGGAACCTCCTTGAGCAGGATCATCGCGCCGCGATCTTGCCGTTCGAATCGCTGCTTGGCCCGCAGCAGGGAGTCCTCGATAATGTTGTCCCCCAGGATGACGCACACTTTTTCGCCCCGTGCAAAGTATTCGGCCAGGCGCAAAGCGTCTGCGATTCCGCCTTCCCCTTCCTGGTAGGCAAAGTTGAGCTGTTGCAGGCCAAAATCTTTCCCATTCCGCAGCAGACGCAAAAAGTCGCCGGCACTGTTGCCGCCGGTAACGATCAGGATGTCGTGGATGCCAGCCTCGACCAACGTTTGCAGCGGATAGTAGAGCATCGGCTTATCGTAGACCGGCAGTAGATGTTTGTTGGTAACCCGCGTGAGCGGATGGAGTCGTGACCCGGTCCCGCCAGCCAGCACAACACCTTTCATTGCGCTCTCCCTTCGTCTTGCTTGCAAAGCGTAAGCATTCACGCTGCTACGGAGCGACGTGCTGTCGAACGTGCGGCATGCCCAGACGCTCAGACATGTAATCGTCGAGCGTTTCCTGCCAGGGCCGCATGTGAATCCCGTAGCGTTGCAGGCTGGTGTGCGATAGCACGGAATATTTCGGCCGCTGAGCCGGACGGGGCAGGTCCTCCGTGCGAATCTGCTCGATTTCCACGTCCGCAAGTCCCGCCGCTCGTACGATATGGCGAGCAAATTCAAACCAACTACACTTGCCTGCATTGCTCGCATGGAGAATTCCCTGCGCATCGGCCCTGACGAGCTTGATGATCGTTCGCGCCAAATCCCGATTGAATGTTGGGCTACCCATTTGGTCCGCCACCACGGATAGCTTCTTGTGTCTTTGGGCGGCTTCGAGAATTGTGTTCGGAAAGCATCGGCCCTTCGCGCCAAAGAGCCATGAAGTTCTGAGAATGCAGCAGTGGGGCAGGACTTCGCGAATCCCTCGCTCGGCGTCCGCCTTCGATTGGCCATAGACGTTGTTCGGGTTGACCGTATCGTCCGTCTCGTAGGGGGTTGTCTTGCCCCCGTCAAAAACATAGTCCGTGCTGAGAAATAGGAGCCGGGAGCCGACCTCTCGCGACGCGCGAGCGACCTTCACTGCGCCCGTGCAGTTCACTTCGTAAGCGCGGCCCGGGTCCTTCTCACAACCATCCACATCCGTATACGCTGCCGCCAGTACCGTCCACTCTGGCCGGCATCGCGCGTGGAGATCGCGCAACTTCGCCTCATCCCTGATGTCCACATCACGCGAGCCAACTCCGGTAATCGGCTCTCCATTCCACTCCTCGAACAAAGCGCTACCCAGCAGGCCTGTAGCGCCGATGATCAAAACCCGCATCGCAACCTTATTTGTGTTGAGTTTCCCAGTCGTATCCCACGTCCGGGTGATTGTAAGGAAGCCGGCCCTCGTCCTCCGGGTTGTAATAGCGATCCGTGAGGTAAACCAATTGGGCAGGCTGAGCGCCCAGCGTTTTGTATCCGTGAGCAACGCCAGGTGGAATCAGGATTTCCCACGGCCGGAGCACTCCGACATACACCGTGTTGATAAGGCCGAATGTTGCTGAGCTGCGGCGCAGATCGCACAAAAACACCTGCAACATTCCGGCGATCGGCGCCCACAGGTCTGTCTGCATATAATGATAATGAATCGCTTTGATGGTTCCAGGATATGTGAGCGTCGTCGAAATCTGGATCTTGCGCTCTCCCGCCGGAACCATCCGCGCCGCTATCCCGGACGAACCCAAGCGGGCCAACTCGGCAAAGAATCCCCTATCGTCCGCCTGTACTTGCATTTGCTCGACTTCCACGCCGGCAATCAAGTCCGAGGAATCGGGACGCGAGATGACTTTTCCGAGGCTTCTTGCCGGGCTACGGCGAATGGCAAGCTCCAGGCCGTTACGGGCTCCAATGACCGTGATTCCTTCATCGGCCAGGCTCACTTGGCTCGCTTGTGCTTGACCGTTCGGCATTCGGTATTCTTCAGATCAGAGGGAGGACGTCACTGCTGTCCACATCCACGGCGATAGAACGCTGAACAAGAGAAAGTGACACCACGACCCGCAGCTTGCCTTTTTTTCGCCTTAACACACCGTGGAGTCCGGCGAACGGCCCGGCAGTGATCCGCACGCGTTGGCCCACGGTCAAGAACGGATGCGGCTCCGCGCGCAGGCGCTCGGCAAGCCCCGAGCGCAGGATTTCCATTTCTTCTTCCGGGAGGGCCGTGGGCAGGCCATTGAAACCCACCAAGCGAACGACGCTCGGAACCTGTAACACGTGCAGGCGGTTGCGCAGCGCCAGCCGCGCGAACACGTAGCCAGGGAACAGGGGCAACTCGAGTTGCACGCGGCGGTCTCTCCACCGCCGCACGGAGGTGTAGAGCGGCAGGAAATGTTCGACGTTGCGCGCTCTCAGCTCCGCTGCCACGCACTTCTCGTGGTTCGCGCAAGTGTACGCGGCATACCACCGCTCTTCGATCAGCGCTTCGGACAACACTGCGTCCCGATTAGGGGCGCAGTAACGCAAACTCTGAGTTGTCATTCCTGAACTCGCGCTCGTTCTTTTTCCTTACCGGGATACAGCTCCGCTGCGTCAGCCACAGGGGCAATTTGGAAGTAACCGTTTTGCTTACAATAACTTACGGTCGATTCTGCGGATCTTCCGCCTCACTGGCAGAATCGTGCCGCCGAGCCAGCCGCACCCAGAACCAATGCGTCATGGCCTGCAAGCGCGAGCCATTGGGCTCCGCCCACGGCATGCGCGCATTCACGGTCTGGAAAACTTCCTGGGCAAATACTTTGCCGGGATCTTGCGCGTCGGTTTCCTGCCAGCGCGATTTGCCAAAGGCAAACAATGTGGCTCCCGCGAGCGCCAGGAACGCGCAAAGAGACATGATCAGCAAACGCGGCGGAAAAGACTTTCGCTCGGGCACCCTCGCAACGTCGAGAACCTTGACGCTGGGTGTTTCCTTGGCTTCCTGAACTTTTGCAAGCTCGTACTCCTGAGTCAGCGTCTCGTACACGGCTTCCTGAATCTTCGTCCGGCGATACAAATCCGCATAGGTCACGCCGAGTAGCGGAAGCTTCCGGATGGAGGGATAGAGCGAATCCGACGCGGTGGCCGGGTTGTTCGTCTCGGTCCCCTCTTTGCCCCCCATCTTCTCAAGCTGCTTGCGAAGCTCAGCAATGCGCGCCCGTACCGAGCGAACGCGAACGTTATTCGGCGTATAGATTTGTTCGAGCCCCTTCAGTTCCGATTCGGCCGCAATCAGTTCGCCCATGAGCGTGGCGGCTGCGTCCACCATCGCCCGGCCCTGCTCTTTGATGTCGATTGCCGTGTTCTTGCTGGCGAACTGGCTGAATTCTTTCGAGGCCTGGTCCAGCTCTTGCTTGACCGCCGTGAGCCTTCCCTCGAGAAACACGCGCTCGCGATGCGCTGACGAAGTCGAAAGCTCCGAAACGAGACGGTCTAATTCCTCAACATAGGCCTCGGCCATTGCCGCCGCGCGCCGGGGGTCGCGATCCGTCGCGGTGATGGTGATGATCCCGCTCTTGCGATCCTCCGAAATTGCAGTGTTTTCCGCGAGGCTCCTGCGAGCGGCCTCTTCCAGCCGCGCACCATAGACCTTCCTGAGATCGAACCTCTCGACTAGGCGGTCCTGAACAGTTCGGCTGCGAAGAATTCCGATGAAAAGAGCGCCTGAACTCTTCAGTCCTAATAGATCTCCGGCATAAGCGCCCAGGCCACTGCCGGTTTTCGCCGAGAGTGCGGCGAGCATGGCCATTCCGGAGCTCGACTGGCTGTCCGGCGGCATCAACTGCGTCGTGGACTCAAATCGCTTGGGCGACAAGAAAGCCAGCAGCGTGCCTAACAGCAATCCCGCAACTGCCGCCCGAGTCAGGAACCGCCGCTCCTTCCACAGAAGCCGCAGCTTTACGACTAACCGGCGGCGACCAGCTTCAATGTCTTCCGTTACCTCGGGCGGCTTGGGGAAGCCGCCCTCCGGCACTTCGGGCTCAGGTTGGCGAACCGGAGCGCTGCCCGCGTAATTCACGGCCGGCCTCCGACGCCGGACGTGGTTTCCTTCGCGTCCGTAAGAGAGTGTGTAAACAACTTTTGCGGCTCAAAAGACACTTGCACGGCGGCCGTCACGTTTCTAGAGACATTTGGCTGAATGACCGGGAACAGCCAGCGCTCGTGCTGCACCCAAGCGGAAATGCCGACAGAACCCAACCAATAATCGCCGCGCACGCCCAGATCGGTCAGTGTGCCGCCGCCTGGAATGAACTCCTGGCTAACTTTTTGGTGACGGAAATTCAGTTGAATCCGGTTGCGTGGGCTGAACCAGTAGTTGCTCCAAGCCTGCGCGCCTTGCCCCTGCCGCCCGATCCAACTTCCCAGCAAAATGCCGTTATTCGTAAATCCGTTTAGATATCGGCCGGCCCGGTAATAGTAGCCGTGGCTGATACTTCCGTCTTCTCCTGTATTCGGGTTATCGGTGTAGACGCCCTCGACCCGGAAATCAAGTTTTGGAAGCCCCGGTAGTCTTGAAACGTAAATTCCGGCGCGCCACGCGGCCCGATCCGGATACCCAAAGGGCAACGGCTTAGCTGTTTGGTCAATAAAGAAGATAATTTGGTCTTCCGCGAACCCATCACCGTAAAGCGTCAGCCATTTACGCATTTTGGGGATCCGGTAGGTAAAGTCGAGACCAGTCCTCCGAATGGACAACGAATGCCCCCCCGGCAATTCGCCCGTATCAAGAAGGCTTTGCACGAATGTGCGCGCCGTGGCCGGAACACCCACGCCGCCGAAGATCGTTCCGTAGGTGAGCCCAACCTCAAGGTTCGGAGAAGGCCGAAAGCTAACCTTCTCACCGTTCGTGAACGGCTGCGGATTCAGTGGCACGGCCCAGGAACCTACCGTGCTGGAAGCAGTGTTCACAAAGCGATGTCCGTCGAGCTGCCCGATGAAAAATTCCATCCGCACCGGGCCCAGAAACTTCAAAAAGCTCGGGAGCTTGAATGGCGACACGCGATTGACGCGGAACATGTTGACGGGTTCCGCGTTGTCGCTGAACATCATTGGGCCGCCTGCTCCCGGCCCCCACCAAAGGCTCTGCTGGCCAAACGTGACCTGCCAGTTTTCGAAGTTCAATCCGACGTAGGCATCCAGCATTCGAAACCTGTCTACACCAGACACCGTCGTGAACGGAGATGCCGACGGAAGCCCGTCGGCGGAAGCAATGAATTGGCCCGCGGTGGCCGGCAGCGTGGGCGCCGACGGCGCGTGCTGATATTCGCCCCGCACGTAGCCCACCCAGCGGCCGGACGACGTCCACGCGGAGAAGCCATCGGCGGAGTTGACTCCCTCCTGGTACGGCCGGCTGTAATCGTTGATGATCGTCTGCCCGAAGTGATAGCCGTCGGTGAGCGGCTTGCCGGAAATGCCCGCCACACGCGCGTACACCGACTCCACTCGCCCGCGGAAATTTCCCGCTCCCGGCGGGCCTTCCACCTCGTCGTGGAATTCCGTCGCCAGGAGACGAAAGATCTTCTCCGCTTCGGCGCCGCCTGCGCCTTCTTCGTCCATCTTCTCGCCCGCTTCGCCGAGCAGGCGCGCGCACTCGCTTCGCGTCCACGGCCGCATGCCGCCGAATCCGCTGTCGATCACGCCCAGCGCCGCGAGGCGATCGAGCGCCGGGTAAATCCAGCTATCCAGCGAAACGTAGGGCGAGCCCTGATTCGCAGGGTTACGTTCGCCGTCGCCGCGCACGATTTCGCCAATCGACCTCCATTCCCCGCCGCCGAGTTCGGGGTCGTGATGACGGCGGTAGATCTGTTGCGCGACGAGGTCGCCGAGCACGCTGCCAATGAGCGCGTCCGAAGGAAAGTGTTGTCGCGAGCGCACACGGGAGTAGCTCACCGCCGACGCTAATCCATAAGCCAGGAACTTCGTTAGCGTGCCCGGATATTCGTGCGCGATCACTCCCGCCACCGACCAGGCCGCGGCGGCATGCTCGGAGGGAAACGACGTGCCACCGCTCTGGAAGAAATGGCCTCCGCCGTCTCCCTGAAAAGGACGCTCGCGCCGCAACGAATACTTCAGACTCTCGACCGCCACCAGACTGTTCAGCGCCGCCTCGCCGGCAAGGAATCCCGTCTCGCGCCAATGCTCGTTGTGCTTCGGGTAGCTCAGCAGCCACATCCCGGCTCCGGCGCCGATGAGCGCTGCCGCACCGACGTTCGAGAGCGTCTTGTAGTGGCTCAGCGTCGTTGGACTCTGCGACAAGTGCTTGCTGAACTGCCGGTCCGCCACAAAAAGCCCTGCGGCAACCCCGCCGAGCGGCACCAGCCAATCCATATCGGAAAATCGCACGTGCCCAGGGCTCACCCAAGCCCCGCGCTGATCGCCCACGAATCGACCGATCAGTCCCATCCGCTTGCCTTCAGCCGACTTCTGCACGGCGTTCGCTCCCGGGGCCGCGCCTGCGAGCGAAGAAGACTCGTAGGTTGGCGCCGCGCCGCCCGGCTGGGAAGCGGCCGCCGCCCCTTGCTCCTGTGCCGAGGACGCACTGACCAGCCCGATGCTGAACAGCAGCGCCGCTCCGAGAAACTTCGCCAGCGATCGTCTCGTCATGCGCGCTCACGGAATCGCAACCGCCGCTGCCAGCGCTCCGGCCTGCGCAATCTGCGCGATCGCCGCGATGTTTTTCCAGGTATTGCCGCCCAAGACCGCTTTTTCTGGAACCACGATCATGTCTCCCGGACCGATCTGCGACGAGAGCACGCCGCCCGACCACAGGCCCCCCTGCTGGCCGCTGGTGACCGAACCGTCCGCACGGACGATGAAGATCCCACCCCTGTTCGCGAGCTGAGTGGGGCCGCCCGCACGAGAGAGATACCAACCGGCATGTCTTCCCGGCGTGTAGGTCAGGGCGTTGGCGTTATAGACTTGTCCGACGACCACCACAGCGCCTGGCTGCTTCGGGATCATGAGCGAATCGCCGGCACGAAGCTCGATGTCATCGGGTGAACGCTCGAAACTCTTGCGATCAGGGCGCAAATGAATCACCAGCCGCCCGGTTACGGGCGCTCGGCGCAGCGCATCGAGCGCCCGCTCGCGCTGCAGAATCGCCGCTTGTTGCAGCGCCGCTTCTTCGGTTCCCGTGGCGTTGATCGAGGTCTTCACAACGGTGGACTCTTGTTCGATCCGCCGGATCAACTCCTCGCGGCTCTTCTGCTGAAGCTCGTGGACTTCGATGCGCTCGAAAACGGCCGCTCGCGGATAGGCAGTGGGCAGCAGCCCGCCCGCGCGCTGCAGCAGCGAACTCAGCCGTTCCCCCGGCCGGACGCCATACGTTCCGGGCCGGCGCACTTCTCCGCGCAGGGTCACTGCTGCCCCAATGTCGGTCCAGCCGGCCAGTTGAGGCACGGTCAATACATCTCCGTCGTGGAGCGGCAAATCTTGTTGCGCATTTCCCTCCAGCGCGGCCGCGAGGTTCACAGCCTGATGACTGCTCGGCACAGCCCCGCCCGGTGCGTTGCCGGACGCCGCGTAATGCGTCAGGTCGCCGCCTTCCGGATTCGCGCTGCGCAACACTCCGCCGGCGGAACGCACCAGGTCCGCCACGCGCATGTTCGCGGCCAGCGGATAACGGCCCGGCCGCGCCACATCTCCGCGCACGTATACGCTGGGCGGATCCACGCGTTCCGGCTGGCGATGAACCAGGATGCGGTCGCGCGGCTGGATCAAAAGGTTGTTGAGCGGATCGCCTTCGAGCGCGGCACGCAGGTTGACGCTGAAAACTCGCGTCGTGCCGTCCGGGTGACTGCGGAAGAGTTGCGCCGAATCGAGCCACGACTCCGGCGTCACACCGCCCGCTTGATAGATGGCGTCGCGCAGGTGCTGCTGGCCCGATGTGCGATAGCGCCCCGGCGCGCGCACTTCCCCGCCGACCAAAATCTCCGGCTCCGGCTCGAAGTCGTAGCGCCCGAAAATGCGCACCGTATCGAGCGGCTCGAGCTTCGGCCCCGCTGCCGGATTTTCGAGCGCCGCCGCCAGATCGAACGACTCGACTTCGGGGTGATAGTCCGGGGCGTGCAGCCGGATAATCTCCGCGTAGCGCCGGGAAGGTTCGGGAAGCAAGTCGTTGTAGGACGCCACCAAGTCGCTGAACTTCATTCCCGGCTTGTAGGAATAGCGCCCCGGCCTTAGTACGTGCCCCTCGAGATACACGGCTGCGGTGTTGTACGGCGCGATGGGAAAGATGTGAATCTCGTCGCCGTCCTGGACGGTGAAGCTCCGCAGCTTCTCGCGGATTGCTTCCGCATCGCTCGTTTCACCGATTTCCAGGCTCAACATCGTGCGCTTTTCATGCGCCACCAGCCGCTGCACCTCGATGCGCCGCAGAGCCGCCGCAGGGAGAATTCCTCCCGAAAGGTCGAGTGCCTCTTCCAGTGTTTTCTCATTGCGCAGTTCGTAGATCGCCGGGCGGCGCACCATCCCGTCGGCCTTCACGACCGGGCCGAGCGGCGGCACCAGCAGCGAATCGCCGTTCTCCAGCCGCTCGAGATCGCCGCGAATCCCGTGGAGCAGCAGATCGTAGGCGTCCACTTCTTCGACCAGTTGCTTCCCGCGGTAATGCTGCAACCGCCGTAACGACCCCTGTGGCGTGACGCCGCCGGCCGCAAACAGAGCGTTCAGCGGCGTGGAAAGCGAGCTGATGTCGTACGCCCCCGGCGCGGCCACGTCCCCCACCACGTACACGCGCACCGTGCGCAGCCTCTGCAGCGATACGTCCGCCGAAATATCGCGGAATTGCGTGCGCAAAACCCGCTGGATGTCTTGCTGCACTTCACCGAGTGTCTTCCCGGAAACGAGAACGGGTCCCGCCTCGGGAAGGGTCACACGTCCCTGGCGGTCCACGGTGCGGAAAAACCGCTGCGAAACCCCGCCCCACAAGTCGATAGACAAACCGTCGCCGGGCCCGACCACGTAATTCGGGCCGACCGGGAGGTCCATCGGCAGATAATCGGGATTCGCCTCGCCCCTGCGGAACACGTCCAGCCCAAAGCGTTCCGCCGGCCGGTTGCTGGCCGCGGCTTGTATATAGAGGTCGTAGAGCGAAGGCACCTCGGCGTACGGATTCGGACGGTGCACGATGCGCATCGGCTCGGGTGCGATCGAAATGACTGGCGAAGCGGCTCGCCCGGAACTGCTTCCGGCAGCCGCCGGGCGCCCGGTCTTCGAGAGTTCCTCAAGCGAAGACATCGGCTGAAGGTCTCCCCCCGGCGCGATGGCCCCCTTGAATAGGTCTTCCGTCGTGGTACCTGTCAATTTCTCACGGCCGCTGAGCAGAGAACTCCCGCCGCTTCGACTTGCGGCAAGCACGGTTTCCGGTCTGTTGGAGTCTCCCGCTGGTTCTGACCGCCGCTCCGGCAAGGAGCCCATTCCGTCGGTATAGATTTGATCGTTCAGCGGAACCTGGTTCGTGCGCTCGAATGGCGTCCCGCGTGGCTTCGCCGCCGGCAAAACACGTTGGCTTTCTGCTACTTCCGGAAGCGGGCCCGACTGGGCTCGCTCTTGCAAGGCGAATTTCTGCTCCGGCCCGAGATTTGCGTTCGGATTCACGCGCGGAAGCAGAAAGCCGTAGCGCTGTAAAAGACGAGTGGCCAGTACCCGTGCGCGGAGTTCCGTGCGCAATCGCTCGGCGATCGTGCTGTCGACCAGTTCCGATTCTTCCAGAACTTGTCCGGCCATCGCCGCGTCCTGCGCCAGCACGCGCTTGAGCTCCAACAGCAGGCCCGGCTCTTTGTTCACCACGGCCAGGATTTGCACGTCCGAAGCCGCCACGCGATCCAGGTTGTCCGAAAGGAGGTCAGGCAGAGAACGAGTCTCCTGCCGCGTGGAGTTCTCCGCGTCTGCCTGCGGTGCCTCAGCCTGCTGCGCCCGCGGTCGCGCCAATGCGGCCGCCGGCGCGGTGAGAATGGCCACGAGAAGCAATGCCTGGACCGCCCGCCCGACCGGAATCGGCGTTTCTTGGAGTTCGCTCCCTTTCTTTCTCATGCGTTACCCCTTTCCCGCCGGATCTCTTTCTTGCGCATCACGTCCAGCACCCCCTCCTGGCTCGCCTCCATGGTGGCGGAGTGGATCTCGAAGGAGGCCCAGTAGAAAACGCCCGTGTCGGAGTTGGGGGCCACGGCGATGATCCGCAGAGATGGAAACTGCTTCAGCAGCAGATCGCAGAGCGGCGGCCGGCGCCGCGTTTCATCCAAGCCGATGAACAGGAAATCCGGACGCGTCTTCGCCACCAGCGACGCGACCTCTTGCTCATCCTCGACTTCTCCCACCACGGATATCCCCGCTTGATCCGCCAACGTCGAAAGCACCACCTGGCGCATCAAGCGCGGGCGGTTGGCGACGAGGACGCGGATGGGTGTCTCGGGCACGTTGGCCGGGCAGAGGAGCGAGAGTAAAGAGGCTGGGGAAAAAGGGGAAGGCTGAAAACGGTGTGAGGTGTTCAGTACCAGTTAGAGCGCATCGGTGAGCTAATTTCGGACCAATCCCTTGGTACTTTTTGAGTACTCTGCAGCCGCCCCAGCAAGGCTCGCGGCGGAGCAAGCGGCGGTCGTCGCTGTCGCGGGCCGAGTTGGAAGTAGAATAGTTTCAAGGAGCTTCCATGGCCGACTACACCGCAGAACACGCGCGCGCAGGCATTCACGCGAAATTGCCGCGGCTGGAGAGCTGGCCCAATCAATTCCCGGGCTACATCATCACCACGCGCTTTCCCGAATACACGTCGGTGTGCCCGAAGACCGGCCTGCCGGACTCCGGAACGATCACCATGCAATACATGCCGCGCAAGGAGTGTCTCGAACTCAAAGCGTTGAAAATGTATCTGCTGGGCTACCGCAATCTCGGAATCTTCTATGAAAACGCCGTGAACTGCATCTTGCGCGACATCGTCGAAGCGATTCATCCCGAATGGTGCCTGGTGCGCGGCGAATTCACTCCGCGCGGCGGCTTGACGACGACGGTCTTCGCCCGCTGGCCCCGACTGCGTCGGGGCGGGAAAGCTGACCGCCGCTGAGGCGCGCAGAGGCAACGGAACGCGGGCCGGTGGAACCCCCGCTGATGCTCGTATAGCCGACGACTTGGCCGCGCGAAGATCGGGGATAGTGACGGTCTTGGCGCGCGCGGAAGAAAGGGGCAGACGGAAGTCTGCCCCCTACTTACTAGTGCTTGGGCTTTTCGGAGACGGGTTTGGATTCGAGGCCCTTGGGCTTGGCGGCCGGCTTGGAAGCCGCGGCCATGAGGGCTTTGGGTTGCCAGAAGTCGGGAGCGACCGCCAGGATCTCCTCGGGCGGATTGCTGAGGGTGGGCGAAAAGCGGTAGAGCGTCGATTCCGTGCTCTCGACAGACTCCGCGTTCACTTGCAGGTATTTCTTGTAGCCTTCCTCGCCCAGAATGTCGTGGGCGGTGGGGTTTTTGTCGAAGCCGCCCAGTCCCGTGCGCAGGGTCGTGATGTAGAAGGTGGCGCCTTTGCCGCCCTCGACGACCTGGGAAACGAGCACCGGCTGGGTATTTGCGGCCTGTTCACCCGCGGCCTTCATATCCTTCAGCAAGGCCTCGAATTCGGCCACATGACCCGGCCGCAGGTGGACGGCGGTGGTGCGCAGCACTCTGGATCCTCCGATGAGGTTCGCGTAGGCCGCGGCATCGACAGGAGCCTTGCGGCTCAGGTCCCAGCGCCGGCGGCGAAGCTCCGAGCGCTGCGACAGGGAGCAGTTGTTCACGTCCTGGAGCAACTTGGCAGCGGCCTCCTTGCCGTAAGCCTTTTGGAGCGCGCCCATGAAAGCATCGTTGGCTTTATCAACATCCGCGTAGCTCTCCCGCGTGCTGACGAAGGAAATGACAGTGGAATCTCCGTACATCGTTTCGATCGCCATAAAGTGGTCCCCGTTGAAGCGGCGATTGGCGTCGGCGATTTTCTTAGCAATGGCCTGGAAGTCGGCGGACTTCTCCGGTTTGACCTTGACGGTGAAGACATCGAGATAATTCTCCTGCGCCCGGACGGCCGCGGGCACTGCAAGCGAAAGAACGACCGCCAAGGCGCAAATAGCTCTGCGATACATAAATGCCTCCTTACCTGACAGAAGATTCCGTGTGTGTGGTGTGATGGACTCTACTCTCCAGAGCAGTCGGGGTCAAGGAGGAGACCGCGCGTCAGAGCACAGACTGAAGTCCGTGCTACCTGCGAAGTTTAGTGGACGTCGGCGAGGAGGACGCCGAAGGGCGGTAGGGTGACGGAGTCGAGAGAAATCGGGCCGGCCGAAGAGAGCTCGGGGGCAGCAAGAACGAGGCGCACGGTTTTCTCCTTGATGCCTTCAGACGAAAGGTCGAAAGAGAGCGTATGGGGTGACGCGGACATATTGAGGACGACTAGGACGGAGTCGCCGGCGGCGGGATTTTTGCGCAGGAAGCTGAGGACGTCGGGGTCGTCACGGTTCACCGAGATATAGGAGCCGTCGCGGAAGGCGGGGTTATTGCGGCGCAGAGCGATTAGCCGCTTGTAGAAATTGAGGATGGAATTGGGATCCTTGGATTCAGCGGCGACGTTGACTTTCGCCGCGCTGGGCGGAACGGGAAGCCAGGTCTTGTCGGCCGTGCTGAAGCCCGCGTTCTTGGAAGTGTCCCATTGCATGGGCGTGCGCTCGCCGTCGCGGCCCTTATCCTTGGGCCAACCGAGTTTCCCCACGGGATCCTTCACGTCTTCCTTGCGCGCGGGCGCAGTGGTGCGCATGCCGATCTCTTCGCCGTAATACATCTGCGGCGTGGCCCGCGGAGTGAGCAGAAGTGCGGCCATGAGCTTGGCGATCTGATCGTTGTGCTTGCCGTCGCCGTAACGGTCCCACGGGCGCGGCTGGTCATGATTGCCGAAGAAATACTCGGGCCAGCCGTGGGCGGGATTGTTTTCGACTTCGTCCAGGAGACGGCGGAAATCCGCCGCGGAGAGCTTGTTCACGTCGGCGATCTGGAAATCCATGGGGAGCTGGACTTCGTCGTCATGAGCGCCGTACATCTTGGCGAGCTCGGCGATGTTGGGCTCATCGGCCTCACTGATGAGAACGGGGCCGCCGGGATAAGAGTCCACAAGCTGGCGCAGCTCGCGCAGCACATCGTGCACTTCTGGGAGATTGTCAGTGTATTTGTGCTCGATGTTGGGGTCGCCGTAAGCGTTTTTGCCGGGAAGAATCGGGTCGTCGTGCAGGTTGGGGTCTTCAAAGAGGCGGGAGACGGCGTCAATACGGAAACCGGCGGCGCCGCGATCGAGCCAGAAGCGCACCGCGTCGAACATGGCTTTCTTCACTTCGGGATTGCGCCAGTTGAGGTCGGGCTGCTGTTTGTAGAAATAGTGGTAGTACCACTGGTCGGTTTGGGGATCGAAGGTCCAGGCGGAACCCCCGAACCAGGAAAGCCAGTTGTTAGGCGGCTGACCGGGCCCTTTGCCGTCGCGCCAGATGTACCAGTCGCGCTTGGGATTCGTACGGGAGGAGCGGGATGCCGTGAACCAGGGATGCTGGTCGGAAGTGTGATTGAGGACGAGATCCAGAACGATGCGCAGGCCGCGTTTTTTGGCTTCGGAGACCAGGCGGTCAAAATCGGCCAGCGTGCCGTACTGCGGATCGATTGCGGTGTAGTCGGCGATGTCGTAGCCGAAGTCCACCTGCGGCGAGGGGTACATGGGAGTGATCCAGAGGGCGTCGACGCCGAGAGCCACCAAGTAATCGAGGCGCGAGGTGATGCCGTTGATGTCGCCGGTGCCGTCGCCGTTCGAGTCTTGAAAGCTGCGGGGGTAGATTTCGTAGATGACGGCGTGCTTCCACCAGGGGTCGGCGGAGGAAGCGGTTTGTGATGCGGCCGGCGCCGCGGGAGCGGGTTTCTGCGACTGACAAGCGGAAAGGAGAAGGCCGAGGGCGAGAGTCGCAAGTAGAGAAAAAGACTTGAGGCGGTTCGACACGGGCACTCCCCTGCAACCAGGTTTTCGACGCAGCGGCCAGTTCATCGGGGCCATTCGATGCGCACCTGCGGCGAGTTGCCAGCGGATAATACCACTGTGACATCATCCGGCGAGCCTGACAAGGGAGGGGGCGATTGTCGCCGGGGTTCGGTCACCGGGTGAGGAGCGAGACGGCATGCGATCGCTGGAAGCGATGAGATGCGACCGGCGGGAAGGCCTACCTGGCGTATTTGCTGCGGGGGCCGGCGAGGGTTCGGGCGTCGGGATGCCTGGGCGTCCAGTCTTCCGGGGGAAAAGCGACGCGCCAGAACAGCGGCCGAGGAACGGAGAATTCCAAACCGACTTCCGCCCTGCCGGAACGCAGCGGGCCGAGAAAAACGACGTGACATTCCTGCTCTTCTTCGGTGCGCTTGTGGCGCATGAGAACGGTGGCGCCGCTGATGACTTTGTTTTCGAGGAGAATCAACGCGCCATGGGCGTTGATGGCAAGAGTCTCGGTCTGCTCCTCAAAAGGTCTTTCGTGCGTGTCTGTGCCACGAATTAGAATGCCGACTTGCATCAAAACGCGTTGGCTGCGGCGGCGAGCGCTAGACCTGAGGGGGGAGTGGGAGACTTGAGCCATGCGACCTCTCTACCTGATTAAAACTATACAGCCGCAAAGAGGAAAGTCGAGATGCCACCCGTACTAGGATACTCGTAAGAGATACTGCGCTTTCCTACAGGACGGGCGATGGCCGCACGAGTTGCGGGAAAAGCTTCAGGGAGCAGGATGCGTGGAAAAGTATTCGGCGAGGCCTGAAGAAAGCGCGGCGAGAGTGGTGTCCGTGGCGTGCTGAAGAGAGGCGACCATAGAGGGCACTCCCTTGCCCGCCAGGGGCTCCTCGGCAGAATAGGTCTGGGACCAGACCGTCGTACCCTTGTTGATATCGTAGAGTTCGGCCTCGAGGCGGATGCGCGCGGCGGGGCGTGGACCGGTGATCTCATCGAAATGGACAAGACGGCCGCGCAGCAGAAAATCGCCGCGGGCTTTGCTTCGCTGCAGTTGCACGCTGCGGAAGCGCCCGGACTCGCGGAGGGTCTGGACGACCAGATTTTCGAGGATTTCAGTGGGAGGTTCCACCCAACGATGGGCCTCGTACATGTGGATCTCGTTGTCCTCGGTGAGGTAAACGAGCTTATTCTCGCGGTAGATATGAGGCGCGGCGATATGGCCCACAAGAAGCGAGACGGGAAAAGGATCGGGCGCGGCTTGATTGTGCGCGCGCGGCGGAAGATCGATAGAGTGATAGCGGAGGGGACGGGACGAGCCGCACGCGGTGAGAGCGATGGACCAAAGCAAGAGCAGACAGCAGAGAGCGGCTTGCTTGCATGGAAACAAAGAGCCGGTCGCAGATTGGCCTGGTAGGACGAGTTTCATGGCTTAGGGTCCTTGGGCGCGGAAGAGCGCAGGAGAGACGAGGGGCGCGACTTGATCGTGTCCGTAAATTCCTTGAGATTTTCGGAAGTGTGGCGCAGGTTTTCGAGGAGCTCGTCGACATTCTCGGAGTTGGCATCGAGCGTGCGGTCGAGCTGGCCGGTGACGCTCTGGGCAGAGACGAGAGCCCGCTGTAGTTCCTTGAGCGCTTGGCGTAACTCGGGCCGGTCTTCCCCAATCA
>QHYP01000172.1 GCA_003224195.1 Acidobacteriota bacterium
GGCCCATTCGCAAACATTCCCGGATAGAGAGCTTGCAAGCGGGCAAGCTGTCCCGGAGACGGATTGTTCACCACGTTTTCGACGTAAGGGACCGGGGGAGCATTGTCCGCCACGTACTGTGCCGGGTCCACACCCGCCGCCTTCTGAATGACGCTGCGATACAGCGTAGTTCCCTGCAGTTGATAGCGCACCCAAGAAACACTTGGGTTCGCACCCGGCGGACTCAAGTCCGTTTCGATAATGAGATCGAACGCTGCGGGCAACGTGCAGGTCGCACCGATCGCGCAAGACGCGCCAGCCGTGTATCCAGGGCTCCACGCGAACGGCGCAGCCGCATATCTGGTTGTGTCGGCGGGAATGGCGGAGAAGAAGCTCACCGGCGGATACCCGGCATTGCTGACATCGCGGACGATATCGTCCAGGCTCAGGCGGGCGGCTTGGAAAGAATCGAGGAGCTCGGATTCGGTTCCCTGACGCTGCTGAGCGGCAATGAGCAGCCCGAACGCGGCTCCCGCAAGCACCATGAACACGCCAATGGAGACCATCATTTCGACGAGAGAAAAGCCTGATTGAGAGGAAAGTCGCCGGCTCATTTGAGCTTCCACGCATCGAGATTAGCCGGCTGAGCAAAGCCGTTCCCGCCGCGGCGCCGTGCCCCGACGATGAAGCGTTTGGAAACGGCATTTGTCGTTCCGTTCAGCACACTTGTGACAACCGCCCAGCGAATGTCATATTGCGTCGCAGATGGATCGTTCGGATCCCGGTAAAGCAGGCTGTAGCCCGGAACAGCACCCTGACCGAAGTCAATCACAACCTGGCTGCCGAACTGCGCCACGGGGCTGCCGACCACTGTATTCGGCGAATTGGGATCACCCAATTGGCAGATGTTGCCGTCCGCATCCGTAAACTGCGTCATGCTCGTCCCATTCTGGTTGAGCTGCTGATCGAGGAATTGCACCATTTCGCGCTCCGCATCAGTGAGCGCGCTCGAGTCGTTCCGATTGTTCAGATTCAGACTGATGGCCGCGGGCACGAGCTGGGCGACCGCGACAAGCCCCACAAGGAATAAGAGCGAGGAGACCATCATCTCCGTCAGCGTGAAACCGGATTCCGGATCCCGGATGTTCCCGGAAGCTACTTTCATGGCCTTCGTCTCCTGCATTCCCCGTCAGGACATCCTGACCCAGCCAGCGCCAGGGGGCGCAAGCCACGCCTGCGTGCTGCCCGCTGGCACCACGGTGACGGCGCGAAATCCACTCTCGTTGTCGCCCGCTAAGCCGATGTAGAGGACAAATACGGTTGGGTTCCCCGCGAAGACCACGCCGCCGCGCGCATCGAAGCTGATTAACCCTCCCGGCACTTGTGGCGCAGCGGGATACCCCATCGAAGCCGGATCCGGAGCGACACCTGCCGCAAGGAAGGCTGCGCTCCCGGTGAGTGCGGCCTCGGGTTTCGTGGGGTCCAGCGTCCCATTCCCATTGTCTTCACCGATCCACCAGATCCCATTGCCATCTTGCTGGATCAAACAACTTATCTGCTTGTTTTGCCGAACGGCCTCGCTGCGCGTGGCCTTGATGACGGCCGCAACCTGGGTCGCAGCGCTGTTCAATTGATACGCGCGCCAGGCGCGCATCACGCTGGGAATGGCAATCGACATGAGGACCATCATTACCGCGATTGTCACGAGCATCTCGAGCAGGGAGAAACCTGCAGGATTTGCGGGGCGGGCTTTATGCGGATCCCTAATTCCGCGCCACCGCCCTGCCTTGTCAGTACTGCATGCCATACCGTGGAATTCCCAGGCCCTGAGCGGGGAAAAGGGTCCCAATGGTACCGCCTTGGCAGTGAAGAAGAAAGACTTTTCCCTCATTCTCCTAAACACCATAGCTCCCGTAAACCGAGAGTCCCGCTCTCATTTCATTACTTCCGCACAACTCGTTTCCCATGAACGGGTTATGCGGCCGTGCAAAATAGCGGCCGGCAGCGAAACTTACCGGCCGACTCACTCCCTCTTTGCCTTCTAGCCTTTAGTTAGCAGCCGGATTGCCGAATCTATTAGTCACCTTCCTGTGCCGCAATGCGTTTCCGTGAGACACTTCCTCGGGCGCGACTCCGCTTGATTGAAGGCTTCTCCGTGCGCGTGGACAACGACGCAAAGTCTGCCGCGTTGGCCGAGGCGCTCTGGGGCGCGGGCGTCGGGTACCACATCGTCTTTTATGCCACGCTGGGCACCGGCATCGGTACCGGCGTCATTTTCGACAAGCGCATTTATCACGGCCGCACCGGCAGCGCCACTGAAGGGGGCCACATGACAATCGACTACCGCGGCCCGCGCTGCAACTGCGGGAAGCGCGGCTGCATCGAAGCGCTGGCCTGTGGAACGACCATCGCCGCGCGAGCCCGCGCCCGCCTCGCCGAATCCGGAGCGGCCTGGTCGAAGCTCCTCGACCTGGCGGCCGGCAACTTGGATCAGGTGCACGCTGAGACGGTGGGCGAAGCCTTCCGCCTTGGGGACTCCCTGGCAACGGCAGTTCTCGAAGAGACCGCCGATCTCCTTACCATCTGGCTGGGCAACATGATTGATTTTCTCGAGCCGGAAGTGATCTTGCTCGGTGGGGGCGTTTCGGATTTGATGACCGCCTTTTTCGGGCGCATGCGGGAAAATCTTCCGCGATGGTGCATCAACCCGTTCTGCGGCGAAATCCCGCTGTTACGCGCAAAATACGGCCACGAAGCCGGCATCGCGGGCGCTGCCGCCCTCTGCCGAATATGATTTCGTGCGAGTGATTTCAAATCAGGGCCTTGGCCCGAACGAATTGCTTGATGAAGTTTGGCTGGGAGGCCTGGACTCGAACCAGGATAGCCAGATCCAGAGTCTGGCAAAAATTTAGCATGATGTTGATTCGTCTAGTCTTTTCTTGTGTCGCAGTACATGGTTTTAGCTGGTTTTCGGCAGTAATTGTCCCCTAGATGTTCCCAATTTTGCGGCTCTGAACCGGACCTCCCACACCGCACATTCCCCTTCGTTATTCCCGGACCGTCACAATTCTGGGAATGCTGATCGTCTTCAGCAGGAATCCGCAACTAGAAAAGCGGCGTAGTGCCGAATCAGACCGAGCTTGTCCTCGTCTAACCCCTGCAGCTCCTGTTCGCTGAGTCTTCCTCCGTGCACCAGGTCGCTGAAGACCTGGATCAGAACCGAGTATCTGTAGTCGAATTGCTGATCGATCTGACTGCGTCGTCCTGTCAGGTAATGTTCCAGGTCCCAGAGGTCAGACGCCCGCTGGATTTTCGCCGCTCTCTTCTTGGTCTCGGTCATAACTGCTTCCAACTCCCGCTGGAGTGCCTGATCAAAGGCTTTCCGTGCGATGGCCTTCTCCGCGGACGACCATTTTAGGTTTGCCGCTGCATCATATCCGCGGCCCGGCCCGCTAGCTAAACTGGGCATGTTCAGACCTCTCGGCGGCATTTTATACCCCGATGGCCCAGCAGCAACAGAGTCAGGGCGTTCCACGCCACCGGGAAATCGTAAGTTGCTGTGCAGCACCCATTCTGGAGTGGTCGGGTACAGTTTCGGTACAGATCGGTCAGGGGATTCTTGACGCGCCATCAATAGAATGGTCAATGCTTCATTTAGCGTCGGACGGTAATTCCCTACGGATGGAAAACACAAGCGAAGCGCCTCTATCGTGCGGCTGCTTCCGAGTCGGCTCGACGGAACTCCTAATCAGGAAGCTGCAAAAATCCGCCGAGCGAACCTCGTCCGACCACACCTAACGAGCCACCCATGCTCACATCCTTTTCGCGGATAACTCAGTCGGAGTTCTGACTGATCGCGGCCAGTCTGCGGACCAAATAATCCTTTAAGGAAAATCGCAAGCCGTTTGCTCATTGGCTCCTCCTTTATTTCTGTTCGCGCTCCTCGACCCGCTGTTGTACCTGCCTTCTAAATTCCTTCGGCTGTCTGATCGACGGGAATCCCTCTGGAGTTCCGCCTGTTCCACGAACAACCACGGTCCCATAGCCGAGCATTCTGCCGAGAATTCCTTCATTCACACCAATGCTTTCCACCTTATTCAACAAAAGCTCCAACGTCCTGCGTCTCAGAAGACCCCATTTGAGGAACACCCGTTTGTTGGCCAAAGCCATTTCCACCGCCCTCTTTCTCACGACGGCATAACCAATGAACGCAGCGGCGAGCAGCGACAAGTAGAAACCGACGCCCCTTGAATCGCTCGCCAAAAGCGGTAGTCCAATCAATCCGAGGAAAGCGCCCACCACAATGGGCACCACAAAGACAATCCAGTGGAGGCCAGTCAGGTATAAGAGGGTTTCTCCCGGAATGAGGTTCTTTTCGGCGTAACTCATACGTTTTATCTCCTGTTTTCGGGTAATTCTCCTTCTCAAGGAAATAGTTTGGCGACTTCTTGCGTTGCGCGGGCGGCCATCTATTGCAAGACTTGCAGAAAATGTGGGAATCAGAAACCGCCACAACTCCACCTTCGCCACTACCCGCCGCGCCGTTTCCCAATGGCCCGCCCGATACAAGAAGCCGAGATTTGCCGTCTTGTTGGAGTTGTTAGTTAGAGTTCGGCGATGATGCCCTCCGCAGCAGAGATGAGCGGTTCAGCATCCGCGGTGGTCAGCCGACCGCTGTTCACCAAGGCGTTGACTTCGTTGATGAAGGCCTGGAGCGCGGCGATCGCGTCCGCGGTGTCACCCACTTGCAAATAGCCTAGCGCCGCTTGCAGCTTGGCGGTAAGGCTGGTCTTCTCCCCACGTTGCTGAACCCCAAACTGGGGCTGATTACCAGCCCGATGAGGCTGTTGATGGCCTGCGGGGGCGTGGCCCCCTTTAGCGCCAGACTGTGCCCATCCCCACCTCCTCCCCTTGCCGCAATGGCAGTCACGCCAGTGAGGTAGGGATCCTATTGCGGCGTCAGCTTGATATAGTCAAACGAGATCGAATACCCGTTGCTCGCAGAGTTCTTTCCGACAACGGTGAACTTGAACGACTGGTTGCCAGCAGAACTAAGCGTTACGTTGCCGATATCGAATTCTGCCCATGCGCTCGACGATACATACTGGTCCTTGCCCGGACCGACGTTCGTGCCGTTCACGGAGAGCTGCATGATGCCGCCACTGGAAAACATCCTTACCGCGACTTTCACGTCGAACGTCGCCGCTTGCGGAACGTTCAAAGTGATCGTGACGTTGTCCCCTACCTTCTTGGCGTCTAAGACCGTCCCCTTGCCGTCCGTGAAGCCAGTCCACGCGAAAGCTCGATACTTCGGGCCGGAACTGAC